>JALHNL010000008.1 GCA_022843545.1 Phycisphaerales bacterium
GGGGTGGGGTAGTGGGTGGCGGCGGGAGGGACGCCAGCGCGTCCCCCCGCCGGCACTCGCCTTTGTGGCGGTCCTGTTCTTGGGCCGCTGGTATCCGGGTTTTCTCTGGGGTACGCGCGGGGTGTTTGCGAAAGGTCACGGCGGATGAGCCAGATGTCGACCGGCAACCTGGGCCCCCAGGATTACGCAGAGATGAAGGGCCGCAAGCTCGGCCGGATCCTCACTCGGCTGGGTCGCACCACGCGCGAGCGGGTTCACGAGGCCCTGGCGGTTCAGAAGACCCGCAAGGTGCCGGTGGGGCAGTTGCTGGTCGAGCTGGGGTATTGCACGCAGCGCGACATCGACGAGGGGCTGGCGGCTCAGAGCGGCCTGGCGTACGTGGACCTCACCGGGTTTGACCTCAGCGGCGAGCTGAAGGGGGCCCTGACGGCCCAGCAGGTGCAGGCGTACCAGGTGGTCCCGATCTCGTTTGAGCCCAACCGCAAGCGGCTGAAGATCGCGATCAAGAGCCCCGACAACTTCCGCGCCGCCGACGACCTGCGGATGCTGATGGGCTTCAACGTCGAGGCGGTGGTGGCGGACGCGGCGGCGGTGGACGCGCTGGTCAAGAAGCACTACTCCAAGGCCGAGTCGGTCACCGACGTGGTGAGCGAGCTGGCCAGCGACAGCAAGCTGGCGAACCTGACCAAGGGCAAGGGCGGCGAGTCGATCGACCTGGACGCGGTGATGGAGGCGGCGGACGACAACCGCGTCATCAAGCTGCTGAACCTGGTGCTGCTGCAGGCCATCAAGGACCGCGCCTCGGACATCCACTTTGAGCCCTTCGAGGACGAGTTCAAGATGCGCTACCGCATCGACGGCGTCCTCTACGAGATGGTCCCGCCGCCCAAGGCGCTGGGCCCGGCGATCACCAGCCGCATCAAGGTCATGGCGAAGCTGGACATCGCGGAACGGCGCCTGCCGCAGGACGGGCGCATCGAACTGACGGTGGGCGGCGCGCCGGTGGACCTGCGCATCAGCGTGCTGCCGACGATGCACGGCGAGAGCGTGGTGATGCGCGTGCTGGATCGCAGCAACGTGCAGTTGTCGCTTGATCGCATCGGGATGCGTGAGGACGACCTGACGCTGTTCCGCCGGCTGATCAACAAGCCCAACGGGGTGGTGGTGGTCACGGGCCCGACGGGCTCGGGCAAGACCACGACGCTGTACGCCGCGCTGGCCGCGCTCAACGACATCGAGACGAAGATCCTGACGGCGGAGGACCCGGTCGAATACGACATCGACGGGCTGTGCCAGTGCCAGGTGAACGTGGAGGCGGAGAACACCTTCGCGCGGCTGCTGCGTTCGTTCCTGCGTCAGGACCCGGACGTGATCCTGGTGGGTGAGATCCGCGACCTGGAGACGGCGGAGATCGCGATCCAGGCTTCGCTGACGGGCCACTTGGTGCTCACCACGCTGCACACCAACGACGCGCCGTCGAGCGTGATCCGTCTGGTGGACCTGGGTGTGGAGCCGTTCCTCCTGACCGCGACGATGGAAGGCGTGGTGGCGCAGCGGCTGGTCCGCACGATCTGCCCGTCGTGCAAGACGGCGTACACGCCCAAGGAAGAGGAGTTGATGGAGCTCTCGCTCACTCCGGACATGGTGGGCGGCAAGAAGTTCTTCCGCGGCAACGGGTGCGAGCGCTGCTACAAGAGCGGGTACAAGGGGCGCAGCGCGCTCTTCGAGATCATGGCGATCAACGAGGAGATGCGCGACCTGATGATGAAGAAGGCCAGCACCAACCTGATCCGTCAGGTGGCGCGGCGCAACGGCATGCGGACGCTCCGCGAGTGCGGGCTGCTGTCGATCTACGAGGGCATCACGAACATCGACGAGGTCGTCCGCGAGACCATCTCCGAAGACTCGTAAGCGGGTCGGGAGAGGCGGCGGAAAGAGACGTGACCGTGTGATGGCTTGGCTGAGTGTGGGAGTGGGTCTGGGCCGGATTGTGGAGCAGGACAGGTCGGGAGCACACCTATGGCGACGTTTGCCTATGAAGCGCTGAACTCCTCGGGCAAGGCTCAGAAGGGCTCGATCGAAGCCACTTCGAGCGAGGACGCGATCAAGAAGATCAAGGAGCAGGGGTTCTTCCCCACCTCCGTCCGCGAACAGAAGGCCGCCAAGAAGCAGGGCGAGCCCGGCGCGGCGGCCGCGCCCAAGAAGAAGAAGAAGTCCGGTTTCTCCTTCGGCGGCGTATCCACCAAGCACCTGACGGTCTTCACCCGTCAGCTCTCCACGCTTCAGGACGCGGGCCTGCCTCTGCTGCGCTCGCTGCAGATCCTGGAAGAGCAGCAGAAGCCCGGCAAGCTCAAGAGCGTTCTGCTGGAAGTGTGCGAGGACGTGGAGGGCGGCATGAGCCTGTCGGAGGCGATGGCCAAGCACCCGCGCGCGTTCGACCGTCTGTACACCAAGATGGTGGCGGCGGGCGAGGTCGGCGGCGTGCTCGACATCATCCTGCAGCGTCTGGCCGACTTCATGGAGAAGGCTCAGCGGCTGAAGAGGAAGGTCGTGGGCGCGATGGTGTACCCCGTCGTCGTCATGACGGTCGCCATCGGCATCGTGCTCTTCATCATGCTGTTCATCGTCCCGAAGTTCAAGGAGATCTTCGCCGAGTTCGGCGTGACGATGCCGGCGATCACGAGCTTCCTGATCAACAGCTCGTCGTGGCTGGCGGGCACCATGCCCGGCCAGAGCTTCCCCGGCGCGATCATCATCATCGGCCTGCCCATCCTGCTCTTCGTGGCGTGGAAGGTGGCCCGCCGGGCCGGCCCGGGGCGGGCGTTCACCGACCGCATGCTGCTGATGGTCCCGCTCATCGGCGGCCTGATCCGCAAGACGGTCATCGCGAAGTTCACCCGCACGCTGGGCACGCTGATCAACGCGGGCGTGCCGATCCTCGAGGCCATCGCCATCACCCGCGACACCTCGGGCAACGCGGTGTACGAGAAGGCCTTGAACAAGGTCCACGACAGCATCCGCGAGGGCGAGACCTTCGCCCAGCCGCTGCGCGAGAGCAAGGTCTGCGACCCGATCGTGGTGAACATGATCGAGGTCGGCGAAGAGACGGGCGACATGGACTCGATGCTCATGAAGGTCGCGGACAACTACGACGAAGAAGTGGACGTGGCGGTGGGCTCGCTGGTCAAGCTCATCGAGCCGCTGCTGGTGCTCTTCCTGGGCGTGGTGGTGGGCGGCATCGTGATCGCGATGTTCCTCCCGCTCATCTCGATCATCGAGAAGCTGCAGTCGGGCGGTGTTTGAGAAGAGAAGAAGTGATCAGTGATCGGTGATCAGTGAGCGGCGACGTGCCGGATCAAGAGTGAATCGCAAGCCGAGGCGAACATGGCCAAGACGAAGGCGCATCCCGGGTTCACGCTCATCGAGGTGATGGTGGTCGTGGTGATCGCCGTGCTCCTCGCCGGGCTCACCATCGTGGCGGCGGGTTCGTTCATCCGCTCCAGCCGCTCGGCGGCCGAGCAGAACACGCTGCGGTCGATGTCGATCGGCGTCGAGCAGTTCGAGCAGCGGGTGGGCTTCGCGCCGCCGCTGGTGAACGACGCCAGCCCGGTGAACGCTCGCGCCGCCACGGAGTTCACGATCCGTCAACTGGGCGAGACGGCGAACCAGAACGCCAACGACGAGGAAGAGCGCGTGCAGCGCTACCTGGCCTATGAGACCCAGCCCGACGAACTGCGCATGAGCCAGTTGTCGCTGCCCTACTACCTGCTGGGCGTGCTGGGCAAGGAGATCGACGGCGTGGACGGCCCGGGCATGACGATGCCGCTGATCTCGCCGCAGCCCAGCCCGTGGCGCAGCTTCTCGAAGACCGGGACGACGATCGAGCCGTTCTTCTCGCCGGGCGACGACAAGGACCGCCTGGCGCCGTCGACGCCCGATGGCCAGCCGTTCACCGGGGCCGACCCGGTCCGGCAGACGCGGATTCTGGACCGCTGGCGTTCGCCGGTGCGGTACTACCGGTGGGAGCCGCTGTTCCACACGAACTCGGGCGCGGTCTCGCCGGGGCGTACGGGCGCGCCGGGCAACGAGCCGACTCGGAACAACGAGGTCCGTGACTACAACGCGCCGTTCGTGCTGGGCGATCCTCGTCGCACGGAGAACGCCGCGCTGCGGGTGGCCAAGTGGGCGATCATCAGCCCCGGGCCCGACCGGCAGATCGACGAGACCAACGCGTCGTCGTCGGTCAACGCGGACAACATCATGGTGATTGACGGCGGGAGCGCGATCCAGGGGGGTGGGTCATGAACGTTGCAGGCTTCGGGCGATGTCATGGGTCGGGCGCGGTGCGCCGCGGCGTCTTGGGGCGTGCGTTCACGCTCATCGAGATGCTGGTCGTCATCATCATCATCGTGCTCATCCTTTCGATCTCGATCCCCGCGTTCAGCAACATGCTGTACTCGCAGGAAGAGACCGCCGCGGAGAGCCAGCTTCAGGCCGCGGTGAGCTCGGCGCGCGACGCGGCGATCCGCGGCGGGCCCGGGCAGGACTCGGCGGCGGTGTTCACGTTCGACGCGGGCGGGCGGCTGACGGTGATCACGGCGGTGAAGGTCGGGCATGTGCACCCGCCGGTGGGCGCGGCGGGGGCTCGCGATCTGAAAGAGGAGTACGAGGTGTTCGCGCCGGTGGCGGATGCGACGCCCGTGCAGCTCCCGCAGAACTGGATGGTCCGCGGATACGCGCCGCCGGGCGCGGTGGACGAGGACTGGTACGGCCCGCGGCCCAACGGGGCTGAGGGGTACTACTCGTCGGGCTCGCGGTCGGCGGCGGTGTGGGTGGCGCCCGAGACGGGCTTCTATGACCATTCGCAGGCGAACGACGCCAACCGCACCCGCAGCACCTTCATGCTCCGCTTCGCCGGGGGCAGCGGCACGCTGTCGGGCGCGTCGATGGAGCCGGTGCTGGTGGTGCTGCCGCGGCCCAGTTACGCGGATCGGGGCACGGGCCCGCAGTGGCTGCGTGCGGACCGCGCCGAAGACCTGGTGCAGTGGGCGCGGCGCGTGCTGACGTCTCGGCTGACCCCGGCGGCCCGCTGGGATGCGATCGGTCGCTTCAGCACCGACGTGGCGGCCGCCAAGCCCGTGCAGACGATCGCGCTCTACGACGAGTCGCGGCTGGCGCGGGCCCTGGGCGTGAGCCTTGACCGCGTGAGCCGGTCGCTCATGGCGGTTGACCCGCAGTTGTACAACGACGGTCGGCGTCTGAGCCCGGCCTGGGTGAGCGAGCTCTCGACGAGCGGCTACACCGGGCAGGTGGCCAACGCGATCAACCGGTGGATCGAGGGCTACGCGGATCTGAGCCAGACGAGCCCGGGCGGCACGCGGGCGGATTCGACCAGCGTGAAGCTCTTCGCGGTCAGTCGGCATGTGGGCTCGCTGCAGTCATTGGCGCAGCCGCGGGCCGAGGAGGTGAGCAATCCATGAGGCTTCAGGGGAACGGGGACAAGGCGATGAAGGGCGCCGCGCGGGGCTTCACGCTGGTGGAGATTCTCTTCGCGGTGCTGGTGCTGGCGATCGCGCTGCTGGGGCTTGGCGCGTTCTTTCCGACGGTGATCCGCACGCAGCAGGTCGCGCAGGACGCGACGCTGGGCGTGGTCGCCGCGCAGAGCGCCGAGGCGGTCCTGCGCGGGCGCGTGTACCGCACGCCCACGGGGGCGCTGGGCTTTGAGGAGTATCTGGGCGTGGCGGCGCGTGCGCAGAGCAGCTTCCTGCCCGACGACTCGTCGTGGGTGCTGGGCGTGCCCGACACGGACATCGGCCCCGACGGCACCGCCGCGCTGATCATCGGCAACGATCCGATCCTGTCGCCGCGCATCAGCCTGGGTGACCGGCTGTATCCGCTGGATGACGCGGGCGTGAGCGAGCCCAAGCTGGTGTGGGACGCGGCGTTCCGCCGGCTGGTCCCTCGGGGTACGGGGACGCTGGACGCGGCGGGTTCCGACGCGGTTCAGGTGGCCATCTTCGTGCGCCGGGTGGACCCGCGTCTGCGGGCTCCGCAGGGCGTGCCGATCTTCCGGGCGATCCAGGACGCGTCGCTGACGGCGGCGCAGCGCCGTTGGCCGGTGTCGGCCAGCCTCACCGCCGGTTCGCTGGGCGAGCCGTCTTTGGACGGTCGCGTGGCGGGTGAAGAGGGCACGAACCTGGTGTATTCGCAGATCATGCCTGTGGAGGTGGAGTTCGCGGAGTATCAGGCCGGCCCGCGCGTCGTGCGGCGCGACCTGCTGCGTTTGACCCGGGTTCAGGGCACGTTCCAGGGCATGAACCTGAAGCGGGCGTTTGAGCTCATGTCTCAGCCCGGCCAGCAGATCGTTGACAACTTCGGCAACATCTACTCGGTGCTCGGCCCCGAGCCCGAGGGGAGCGGCGTGGGCGCCAACACCGTCCGCATCTCGCCCCCGGTGCCCGAGGGCGTGCGCACCACGGTCAACGGCAACCCGGCGACGCTTTACCAGGTGCTCATGACGCCGCAGGCGCCGGCGGCGGTGCGGGTGTTCACGGTCAAGCCGTGATGCCGGCGTGCGAAGGGGCCTCGGGAGGGCGGGTGGACAGGTGTGGGGGAAGCGGTGGGGGGTTGCGGGAAGGGGAATGAAGACATGCACACGACACGATCCAGTCCGCGCGGGTTCACGCTGATCGAACTCATGGTTTCGATCGCGGCGATCGCCGTGCTTTCGCTGGGGCTGGCCCAGATCTTCTCGGTGGCGGGCAAGACGGTGTCGGCGGGGCGTCGCACCAGCACGCTCACGCAGTACGCGTCGGCCCTGCAGCGGCAGTTGTCCGAAGACCTGTCGCGGATGACCCGCGACGGGTTCCTGGTGATCCGCAACGAGCAGTTGCCGTCGCCGGTGCAGGGCGCGCCGGGCGGCCCGCGGCGCACCCGCCGGGTGGACGTTTTGCAGTTCTTCGCGACCGGACAGTTCGAGAGTTCCCGTCAGGCGGTCATTCCCGGGCGCGCCGCCCGCTCGAGCGAGGCGGCGATCTTCTGGGGCCACGGCCTGCGCCGCCAGACCGGCGCGGTGGCCTCGCTGGGCGATGACAACGCGCAGGCGACGTACTTCGGCGGGGTTGGCATCAACCGCTACGCCTCATCGTGGATCCTGGCCCGCCAGGTCACGCTCCTGGCGCAGCCCTCGGAGTCGTTTGACGACCCCACCGCGGGCGTGACCGCGACCGACCTGCCGGGCGGCAACCGCGTCGCGGACGTGGTCGACAACGACATCCAGATCGCGGGCCAGCCCGCCGCCCGCGACATCTTCCGGATTCCTCCGCCCGCGGGCGCCAACGAGGCCCGCATCGTCGCGGCCAACACCGGGCGCGACTCGACCAACCCGCGCCGCGCCAGCGGTCTGGTGGACATCGCCACCACCGATCTGGCGAGCATCCGGCGTGCGCTCATGTTCGTCGTTCCCAACGGCGGATTGTCCATCCAGTCGCCCAACGCGGGCGAGTACTTCGAGGGCCCGGGCAAGCGCGAGGACATGCAGACGTGGATGCGGCTGGCGCTCCCCAGCGATATGGACGGAGCGAGCGTCAACGATCGCCGGCGTCCGCGTGTCGAGGCTCTGCCGCCCAACGCGCTGGGCTTGGAGTGGAACGTGCCCACCGACGCGGTGGCCCGCGCCGATCAGATCGCCCTCTCCGCCAGTTCGTTCATTCCCGGGTGCACCGAGTTCATCGTCGAGTGGTCCTTCGGCGAGATCGACGCCCGCGGCCGGCTGCTGTGGCACGGCCACCCGCGCGACGTTGATCTCAACGGCGACGGCGCCATCAACACCGGGCAGGGCGACTATCAGGTCCTGCCTTACGACGCGGGATCGACGCCCAAGTTCTACGACCGCCTGCGCACGCGCAGCGGCGGGGTGGTGCCCTTCGCGCAGTCGCCCCAGATCGTCCGCACTGATCTCATCCACGGCACGGTCTATCCGACGGATGTGACGTACTCGTACTTCGGCCTCATCGATCCCGATCCGGCGGCGGCGGGGTATGAACTCGGGCGCTCGCCCTTCATCGACACCAACGGCAACGGCATCTACGAGCCGGAGCGGGGCGACCAGCTCGACTGGCCCGACACGGTGCCCTGGCCCTGGCCCAAGCTGCTGCGGGTCACGGTGTCGCTGGCTGATCCGTCGGACCCGACGGCCGAGCAGCGGTTCCAGTTCGTGCTTCCGGTGCCTCAGGGCGGGGCGAGCGGCGGCTGATTGTTCGGATGGGTTTGGGGCCTCGGGGCGGCGGGTGGTGTTGAGATCGTGAGTGAGGGGGCAAGGGGATGGTCATGGTTCATGCGCAACGACAACTTCATCGCACCCACACTTACCGCGGCGGCGCGGGGCGGCGCGGCTCGGTCCTGGTGCTCGTCATCGGCGTTCTGGCGCTCATGGCCCTGATCGTGCTGGTGTACAGCACCATCGGCATCGCCGATCGGCGCGGCGCCGCCGCGCTGGTCGACAAGACCCGCGCCGCGGAGCAGGGCTCGGCCATCGCCGACTATTTCACGCAGATCATCGGCGACGAGAAGCTCTCGCTGATCAACCAGACCGTGACGGCGGGCCCGAACGAGTTCCGCAACGTCACCATGCGCAAGGCCTGGACTCACCCGGGCCAGGACCCCAACGTGGTCAGCGTGCCCCCGCTCAACCAGCCCTGGCGCGGCTTTGAGCCCAGCGGCGGCGTGCGTTATGCCTGGGAGCCCGCGGCCCCCGGTCGGCTTGACCCGCGTCCCGGCGTCACGCCCTTCCTCTCCTCCGCCGATCGCGCGTATCTGGATGCCGGCACCACCGCGCTCAACTCGCAGTCCAGCCCCATCACCGCGTCCAATCAGTTGCAGCGCGGCGGCGGGCCGTTTGTCGAGCTCCACCGTGACCTGCTCGCCATCAGCAACTTCGCCGATGACGGTCGCGCCATCAGCAAGCTCGCCATCCGCGGCAACTTCGACGCCGAGTCGGGCTTCGGCACCGACGCCGACGGCTTCCTGCGCACCAGCGCCAACCTGTGGCTGATGGACGCGACGGGCTTCCCGGTGGTGACCGGCCCCACCTCGCCCGACACCGCGTACAACGGCTTTCTCCCCTGGGTGCGCGACGGGTCGAACAACCCGCCCCCGATCTTCACCGACCCCAACGTCCCTTACATGTGGTTCATGAAGCAGTACGCCCTGCACCGCATGGTCGGCTCGGGGTTTGATCCGGGCGTCATCAGCGTGATCGATCAGCAGCCCGGCGGGCGGTTCCACCTCGACAACCTCTTTGCCGACGCCGACGGCGACGGCTTCTACGACTCGCGCTGGTTCGAACTCACGACCCTCCGCGGCGGCGCGCGGTCGGTGGTGCCGCAGTACGGCAAGATGCGGTGGTTCGTCGCGGCCAAGGCGCTGGACCTTTCGGGCCTGGTGAACGTGAACACCGCGCTCTCCTTCGCCCGCGAGCCCAGCACCGCCTTCCCCGCGGGCGCCACCCCCGCGGACGTGGACCTTGAGCGACTGCTCCGCCTGGCCGACGTGCGCCGCCTGTTCACCGACGCGAGCGGGCGCGAGTCGTACTTCAATTCGGACTGGTTCCCGAACCTGGACGCGGCGACCGCCCAGCCCTCCGACTACCGGGCGTACGAAGGCTCCGGTGACGGCGCGATCCCCGATGAGATCGGCGGGTCCGCGTTCGCCGCTCTGCTGGAGGCGAGGCTGACCCAGCCGCCCGTGCCGGCGCAGCGCTTCGCGCCGGGCGACGTGCCGTTCGGCAACCTGTTCCAGGTCGACAACCCGCGCGACACGCTGACGGCGCGGGTGCGGTCGGATATCTGGAACCGCTTCTCGCGCTCCCCGCGCGGCGCGGTAGCCGAGAACCCGTTCAACGCGGGGCGCAGCGACGTCCGCAACTTCACCACGCCCTTCAGCTTCGCCGACGAAATGGAATTGCGCTCGCGCCACGGGCTGAACGATTCCAACAACCGCAGCCTGCTCGAGGTGGTCATTGACGGCCGTGCCCGCAACCAGACCCTGTGGAACCTGGGGCCCCTGCGCAGCACCCGCGGGACCGAGTATGAACTCGTGGACTTCAACGGCGACCCGCGCGTCGAGGCTGCGGCGCACACGCTCTCCATCACCAGCGTGCGTTCGCTGCTCACCACCGTGTCGGGCACCATGCTCATCCAGCCCGACCCCACGGGCCGCACGCCCGTGGCCCAGACGGGCGTGGACGCCGCCGGGTTCCCGATCCTCACGCCGCTGCCCCTGAGCACCCGCGAGGTCCGCCCCGAGGCGTCCGCGGTGCTCGATGCGATCCTCACGGGCGCGGCGGGCGCGCCGGGCCAGCCTATCCCGGTGGATCAGTTGTTCTCGGCGTACCTCGACTCGCTCATGCCCGACGCGGGCTCGTTCGGGGCCACCCCGGTCGAAGACGTGTGGAGCCCCGAGATGGCGAACCACGTGCTCAACTATGGCGCGCGGGTCACGTCTACGGGCAATCCGCGGTCTCGCGTGGGCGGCAACAGCGCCGAGGTGGCCCTGCGCACCAGCGCCACCATGCTCACGAACCTGATCGCGGAGCGGTCGTTCGGGCTGCAGGGCGGGTCCGCCCGGCCGTACGCCAACGACGCCGACGCGATGATCATGGGGCAGGTGCTCATCAACGACGACGAGCGCAGCTTCCTGGCGACCGGCTCGGGCGGCACGACCCCGCAGACCTTCCCGGAGTGGAAGGACTCGGGCGTGGTCACGTATTCCTCGCCTTATCGCCCGTCGCTGGCGCTCTCGCTGGACGCCAACCGTCTGCCCGGGCTGACCACCAAGCGGCTGGCCGACCAGCAGGTCTCGGGCGATCTGAGCGCTCGGGGCGGGCTGGTGCTCTTCGGCGTGCGTCCGCAGCCGGTGCTCACGCAGGCCGCGTACTTCGTGATGTATACCAACGCGCCGATCATCGGCACCTCGGGCGGGCCCAACTGGCGCGACAAGGAGTGGACCGATTCGGGCGTGCCCAACGTGCCGCCCACGCCCGGGCCCGCCACCATCTTCGGCGCCGTCACCGCGGCCAACGACGACTTCGTCTTCGAGATGTTCGCCGTCCAGATCACCAACCCCTTCGACCGCGCCATCGCCCTCACCTCCACCACGCCCGACGGCAAGCCCGAGGTCGGCTCGGTCGACCCCAGCGTGATGCGCTACTACATCGAGTTCAACGGGCGCTACTACAAGCTCGTGGACAAGGGGCCCGAGGGCGCGGAGAACAATGGCGTCGAACTGCTCCCCGGCGAGAGCCGCGTCTTCTACTACACCACGCTCTCCCCGCAGGAGATCGCCGACCGCATGAACGCGGTGATGCCCACCAGCGACATGTCCTCGGATCGCGTGATCGCGATGATCGAGGGGCAGATCAAGACCCGGATCGCGGACGCGTCGCTGAATCCCTCTCACGGCGGTTCGCCCGTGCGGATCGTGCAGGTTGATCGCGCCAGCGGTGCCGAGGTGCCCGGCACGATCGATCTGTTCTTGGGTGCGTCCAACTCGCAGCAGCGCGTGGTGCGGCTGTGGCGCGTCGTTCACGACGACACCGAGGCCGGCTCCAGCAACAACGCCAATGTGCTCAACGATTACCTGGTCGATCGCCTCCGCGACCCCGTGGGCGTGGGGGTGGGGCGTGCGTCGCTCAACGTGCAGCTCCCCGCCGTCAAGACCGACATCGCGGGCACCTCGGTGCTCCCGCCCACGCCTCCCGGCTCGCAGGAGGATTACAACAACACCCGTTACTCCATCATGTTCGTGGGCTCCATCCGTCGGCCGGATGATCCCCGAGCGCCGGGCATTCCGCGCGGCGTGATGCCGGCGTACATGATCGAGGCCAAGTCCACCGCCTCGGGATTCGACGCCCGTTCGTTCAACGTTGACGAGGGTCTGGACATCAACGGCGTGGCCATTCCCGCCGGCTCGATGGACATCTCCTGGTTCGGTCAGCACGGCGCGCGCCGGCTCGACGGCACCACCGGGCTCATCGCCAAGTTGAACGTGGACGAGTCCGCCGTCACCCCCGGGCAGGTGCCCGATCCGGTGCTGATGAAGTCGCTGGCCCGCTCGGCGAGCCAGCGGTCGGACCGCGAGATCGCGAATCGCCCGAGCGTCACCGGCGCGTCGGGGCCGATCCCGCCGGGTCTGGAGCCGTTCGAGGCCATCGCCATCCCGATGCGTGCGTTGCCGGTGCAGCGCCCGCTGACCCCTATGGAGATGCTCGGCACGCTGGCGGTCAGCGCGTCGCTGGACCCGTACCTCATGCCCGCGTCGGCCCCGGCCTCCGAGGCCAATCTCGACAGCGCGTGGACCACGCTGGGCGAGGCCCTCGCGCTGGGCAGCGGCTACAGCACGTCCGTCACGCCCGCCGGCACGCCCGAGTCGTACTACTTCGCCTTCGGCCACCCGGTGGACGGCGTCGTCTCCGGCGGACAGGTCCGCCTGGACACGTTCGTGCCGTACAACGACACCAACAACTCCGGGTCCTTTGAGCAGACGACGGGCCCGGCGGGTCCCAACCGCTTTGTCGATCCGCACCGCGGCTGGGGCACGCCCTTTGCCTGGAACATCCCGAGCGGGCTGCGGTTTGGCCCGGTGGTGGCTCAGGGTTTGATCAACATCAACACCGCGCCGCTCGCGGTGCTGCGCGCGCTGCCGCTGCTCACGCCCGACTATCGCAACCTTTCCACCGCCGGCACGGTGCCGGAGTGGATGCACCCCACCAACGCGCAGATGGCGGGCCGGCCGTTCTTTGAGCCCACGGTCGACCAGTGGGACGTCGCCGCCGCCATCAAGGCGTACCGCGACAAGACTGTGGAATACACCCGCGGTCTGGCCGGGGCCGACGCTGTGGGCCCGGCCATCGACTTCTCCGATACCGCGGCCCGCGTGCCGCAGTACGCGACGCTCGAGGACTACGCCAACAACCTGACCGGCCGCCGCGCCGTCTCGGGCTTCCTGAGGGACGCCAACACCAACAGTGCCACAGGCCTGCCGCTGCGCGAGTATCCGGGCTTCATGTCGATCATGGAAGTGCTGGGCGCGCGGATCGCCCCGGGCTTCACCTACACCGGCCCCTACACCGTTGACCGTCCCAACACCGACGCCACCCGCGTCGGGCACAGCATCGACCGCCTGGGCCGCTTCGGCGAGATCTCCGGCGGGACCTTGCAGCCTTCGGAACGCGTGCTCGACGTGCGTTTGCCCAGCACGGGCAACCGCGCGGGCCTGACGCCCAACTGGGTGGAGGACCCCAACACCGCGGCTTCCGCCGGCGCGCCCGCGGAAATCCCCGACGGGCGGGACGCGCAGCTCGCCATCGCCGCCGCGCTCATGAACACCACCACCGTCCGCAGCGACGTGTTCTGCGTGTGGTTCGTGATCGAGGGCTACACCCGCGCGGATGTGGAGGGGCTGAACTACATCGGCTCGCCCACCGGCGTGGCCGACCCCAACGACGACAGTTACGCCACCCCGATGACTCCGTCGGTCTCCCGGCGCTACGTCATGGTGGTGGACCGCACGAACGTCACCGCGCCGGGCCAGCGCCCCAAGATCCTGTTCCTGCAGGAAGTGCCGCGGTAAGGCTGGGCCCTCGGTGCTGCGAAGGCGGTCACCGTTCAGCCCGCTCTCAGGGCCATCCTGTGTGATCGCACGCCAGGAGACGCCGTGCCCTCATCCCCGCGTCAGTCCATCGTGCTGTTCGATGGGGTGTGCAACCTGTGCAACTCGTCGGTGCGGTGGATCATCGCGCGCGATCGCCAGGAGGTGCACCGGTTCGCCTCGCTGCAGTCCGAGGCCGGCCGGCGGGCGCTGCGCGAGGCGGGCGCACCCGAGGCCCTGCCCGACAGCATCGTGCTGATCGACCAGGTAGGCGTTCACACCCGGTCCACCGCCGCGCTGCGGATCGCGCGTCGGCTGGGGTTCCCTTGGCGTCTGGCCGTGGTGGGATGGGTGATCCCGCGCTTCCTCCGCGACTGGCTGTACGACTTCATCGCCCGCAATCGCTACGCCTGGTTCGGACGGCGGGAGTCGTGCATGCTCCCGACTCCGGACCTGCGCCGGCGGTTCCTCGACGCTGACGAGCCGCCTTTGCACGGAGCGGGTCTTGAGCCAACGCCCGAAGCGAGCGAGGTCCGCACACCGCCGCTCCGTTGAACCACGCGCGGGAGTCGGTGGATCAACACGATGCCGTAAAACCGAGAGTGGGGCGGCACGGGGGCGGGCGATGTTGGAAGCGTGCCGGGTCGGCCGGACCTGTCTGTGAATCAGGGTGACAGGATTTGAACCTGCGACCTCGAGGACCCAAACCCCGCGCTCTAGCCAAGCTGAGCTACACCCTGAAGTGATCGAACTCTACGCGCGCCGCCCCATGCGCCAGAGCCGCCTGCGGAAGCGGGCGAATTCAGCCGGTGGGCGGGCGGGGCGGACCGCGAGCGGGGGCCGTCGGCTGCCGCCCACGGCTCTGAATCGGCTCGCGGAAACCGGCCTGCCGGGGGGCTAACCTCCGCCACTTCGGAACGACCCGGCTCCCAAACGGAAACCGATCATGCTCGGCAAAGTCTTCAAGGCGTACGACGTTCGCGGCACGTATCCCGACCTGCTCAACGAGGCGATGGCCCGGCAGATCGGCTTCGGCGCGAGCCGGTTTTTGCTGAGTGAGGCCGCCAAGGCGGGCGAGGAGTCGCCAATGATGAAGAACCTGGTGGTGGGGCGCGACATGCGCAAGAGCTCGCCCTCGCTGGCCGACGCGCTGATCCGCGGCATCACCGATCAGGGCGGGCACGTGCTGGACGTGGGGATGGTGGACACCTCGTTCATCTACTTCGCGATCAACCATCTCGACTGCGCCGGCGGCGTGATGGTCACGGCCTCGCACAACCCGCCGCAGTACAACGGGTTCAAGGTTTCCAAGCGGAAGGCCAAGCCGGTGGGGGAGCAGACGGGGCTGGCTGAGATCCGCAAGTTCGCGGCGACGGTGGACTTCCAGAACAACTTCAACTCCGCGGGCGGGCGCGTGGAGAAGCGCGACCTGTGGGACGCGTACCGCAAGCACGTGCTGTCGTTCCTGGACCTGTCCAAGAAGAAGGGCAAGAAGATCAAGGCGGTGATCGACGCCAGCAACGGGATGGCGGGGACGATGATCCCCAAGATCTTCGGCAAGAAGGGCGCGGGCGTGGACGGGCTGGAGATCATCGAGATCAACTTCGACAACAGCAAGGGCGAGTTTGTTCACGAGCCCAACCCGCTGGTGGCGGCGAACGTGAAGATGACCCAGGACGCGGTGATCCAGCACAAGGCCGACGTGGGCTTCTGCTATGACGGCGACGCCGACCGCTGCGTGGTGGTGGATGAGAAGGGCAAGATCGTGGGCTGCGACCATCTGACGGCGGTTATGGCCCGCCACTTCCTCGCCGTTGCGCCCGGCTCGGCGATCGTGTACGACCTTCGCAGCACCAAGGCCGTGCTGGAAGACGTGGCGAAGGCGGGCGGCAAGCCCGTGCGCAGCCGCGTGGGGCACGTGTTCCTGAAGCAGGCGCTGGCCGACAACAAGGCGATCTTCGGGGGCGAACTGTCGGGGCACTTCTACTTCCGCGATAACTACAACGCGGACAGCGGGGTGATCGCGATGTGCACGACGCTGACGATCATGGCGCAGACGGGCAAGACGGTGGCGGAGCTGGTGAAGCCCGTGGCTCGCTACCAGCAGTCGGGCGAGATCAACTTCCAGATCGAGGACAAGGACGCCGCGCTGGCCCGTCTGAAGGACGAGTTCGAGGACGCCGGGAGCATCGACGAGATGGACGGCGTGACGATCGACTGCTTCGCGAAGGACGGGTGGTGGGCCAACGTGCGCAAGAGCAACACGGAGCCCTTGCTGCGGCTGAACCTGGAAGCCAAGGACAAGAAGACGCTGGATGCCACGCTGTCGCGGATCGCCCCGATGCTCGGGCACAAGGTTGATCACTGAACTTGGGTCGCGGGGTCTGGGCCGAGGTGCGTGGTGCGTGGTGCGTAGGGCGTAGTTGCCGCGTCATGGCCCCCGGGTCCCGCTGAAGCGGGCGGCTCTCAGAGCGACAGGCGTGTGCGGACGGTCGCCTCCGATGGGATTTGGGCGGCTTACGTCGCGGGAGTGCTTTACTTCTTGGGTTTGTCGACGTGCTGGTCGATCAGGATCGGGTTGCCGTCCGGGTCGGTGAGCGTGATGTACGCCGGGCCGGTGGAGGCCTCATCGGCGGTGGCGGTGAGGGGCACGCCCAGAGCCTTGAGGCGGGCCTGGATCTGGCGCACGTCGTCAAACTCCGGCAGCGTGTTCTTCTCGCTGTCCCAGCCGGGGTTGAAGGTGAGCATGTTCTTGTCGAACATCCCCTGGAAGAGCCCGACTTTGGTGTCGCCGCTCTTCATGATTGACCACGTCGTGTTATCGCCGCCGACCGACTTGAAGCCGAGCTTCTCATAGAAGGCCTTGGACACGGCCAGGTCCTTCACCGCCAGGCTGATCGAGAAGTTGCCGAGTCGCATGGGCTGGTCTCCGGTGGGTTTGGCGTCGGGGGCGGCGTTGATGGCTGAGCCGGCGAGCACACCGGCGAGCAGGGCGAGGGCGAGCAGTTTGGCCATGGCTGGGCTCCGCGGGCGGGCGTTGTCGGCGGTGTGCAGGGGCAGGCTCACGTAGCGAATCGCGGTCCGCTATGGTTGACGGCGTGAGGGCCCGCGGGCCGATGAGGCTGCGGGCCGGGCCGGTGCGAGTTGTACCGTCAGCGGCGCTTGGTTTGCCTGAATCCCCATGACCCCAGCCTCCTTCTTCGAGCACTTCGGGATTAGCGAGAACCCCTTTCGGGGGGAAGAGGCGCGGCAGGACCCTGTCCTGGCGCGGCTGGTCGCTGGCCCGCGCGCGGGGCTGGTGGAGGGCGAGGGCGGGAGCGGGGCGTATCGCACGCCGCGGGTGGCGATGCACCCGGAGATGGAGCGGATCCTGGGCGACCTGGGCCAGCCTTCGGCGGCGGTGGTGTTCGGCGAGAAGGGCGCGGGCAAGACGGCGATCCGCCTGCAGATCGCGCGGGCGGTGAACGAGCACAACGCGCGGAACCCGGACGCGAAGGTCCTTCTGCTGGCCTACGACGATCTGAACCCCGTGGTGGACCGGCTGCACAACCGGCTGGCGCGGCCGTCGCGCAAGGGGGAGACGAGCCCGGCGGAGACGCTCAAGTCGATGCGGCTGGTGGACCACATCGACGGGATGCTCTGCGCCGCGGTGCCCAAACTGGTGGACGCGGTGCTGGTGAGCGGCGCGGTGAGCCGCGAGCCCGGGCCCGACGCGCCGCAACTGGGCCCGGAGCCGAAGAAGAAGCTGAGGGCAGGGGCCGACGCGGTGCTGCGGCGAGACCTGTTGACGCTGCAGATGATCTACGACCGGCCCGAGGAGGCCGTCATTCGGACGCGTGTGCTGCGCCGCGCGCTGGGCGTCACCCGGTCGTGGACGGAGTGGCTTACGTCGCTCATGGCGGTGTGGGGCTGGGCCCTGCCCCTGCTGGTGGTGCTGATGATGGTGCTGAGCAGCCCGGACCAGGCACCCGCGCCGACCGGGCCGGACGCGCCCACGACGACGCTGGGCGTGTTCTGGGACACGATCACCTCGCCGGCGAAGTTGCTGTCGTACCTGGGCCTCTCAGGGTGGGACAACCCGCGGACGGTGATCTGGAGCAGCCTGTTCTTCCTGACGGTGGGCCTGTGGATCGTGTTCCTGGGGCGGCGCGGGTGGACCGACCGGTTCCGCCTGAATCGGCTGGCGCACCGGATCCACAAGCACGTTCGGGTGAACGGGCGCACCGAGGGCTCGATCAGCGATGCGCTGCGCGTGCTGCCCGCGCGGTGGCGGTCCAGCGCTGGGCTGCCCGTGAACGACTCGGAGGACTTCCGGTACAAGCTCCTGCAGCGGCTGCGCGCGGTGGTGGGGGCGTTCGGCTATCGCTCGCTCTTGATCGTGGTGGACCGCGCCGATGAGCCCTCGCTGATCGCGGGGGAGCCTGATCGCATGCGCTCGGTGGTGTGGCCGCTCTTGAGCAACAAGTTCATGCAGCAGGAGGGCGTGGCGGTGAAGCTGCTGCTCCCCATCGAGCTGCGGCACATGCTGTTCCGCGAGTCGTCGGCGTTCTTCCAGCAGGCGCGGATGGACAAGCAGAATCTGGTGGAGCAGCTCTCGTGGACGGGGGCGATGCTGTACGACCTGTGCGACGCGCGGATCGCGGCGTGCCGGCGCGAGGGGGCGCCGGCGGGCGAAGCGGTGTCGCTGGCCGATCTGTTCGCGGAGGACGTGGGGCGGACCATGCTGATCGAGGCGCTGGAGCAGATGCGACAGCCGCGCGACGCGTTCAAACTCATCTACCAGTGCGTGATCGATCACTGTGCCCAGGCGCTCGAGAACGCCCACCAGTGGCGCATCCCGCGGCACGTGCTGGACACGGCCCGCAAGCAGCAGGCGGAGCGTGTGCGGCAGCTGGCCATGGGGATCAGGCCGGCGTGACGGACGGGATCGGCGAACCCGGCCAACGCGGGCGAGCGACGAAGAGATCGGCGAGCCGCTGGCCCGTCTGCCCCGTCAGAAGTCCCTCCGGCAGAAGACCCAGGCGGCCACGCCCAGGACCATGAACTGGAACGCGCCGCTGGTGCCGATGATCCACCACTCGTCGCGCTGGGCGAGCCTCTCTCGCAGTTCGCGGTCGATGGCGCGGCTGCTGACGCGGACCTTGCCTATCCAGCGCGTGTCGCGCTCGCGGACCGGGCGGGCGTTGGCGAGCTGCGTGAGTTCATCATCCCGGAACAGCACGCGGTTGAGCAGGTCGAAGGTCTCGTTGGTCTTGGGCAGGAACATCTTGATGCCGAAGATGATGTTGTGGGCCGTGGTGAGCGACTGGACGTTCTCGCTCACGTCCTTGAAGGACTCCTCCCACTCGGCGAGCTCGGCGGCGGCGCGCTCGCGCTCGCTCTGGGTGTCGGCGGAAGGCGGCTTCTGGGAGGCGAGCAGGGCGTCAAGCTCGCGGACTTTGTCGGCCCGGCTTTTCACCCCGTCCATCATGGCGATCTGGCCCGCTTCCCACTGCATGCGGCCGCGGAGCAGCCCGGCCGTCTCGACCAGGTGAACGACGAAGGCCAGCAGCCAGATGATGCCGGCGGCGAGCAAGGCGGTGAGGGCGGAGCGGGTGATGACGCCGACGAGCACGCTCACGCAGAAAAGGTAACTGAAGATGAGCATCATGATGGGCACGGCGAGCAGGAAGTCCCAGACCCATGTGCCGGTGCGCAGGCCGATGACCGTGATGGAAGCGAGCGTGAAGACGACGACCTGCACGCCCACGAACATGAGGGCGAGCACGTACTTGACGAGGAACGCGCGCAGGCGGCCCAGCGGCTTGCTGAGCGTGAGCTCGATACTGCCCGAGGCGACAAAGTCCGGGAAGACGTGGGCGGTGGAGATGAGGGCCAGGGCCATGGCGGCCCACGAGAGCCACACACCGAAGCCGAAGGTGGAGAACAGCAGTTTGAAGAACGCTTCGCGCGAGATGATGTTGGTGTTGAAGAAGGTGAGCGGGATCTGCCAGCCCAGGATCTTCATGCCCTGCTGGTTGAAGTCGAACATCGCGAAGAACGCGACGACGACCAGCGAGATGATGAGGCTGAGCCAGAAGAGCCGGCGGGCGCTCAGTTCGCGGTAGGCGTCCACCACCTGGGCCCAGGTTTGGCGCACGATCAGGGTCATCGGGTTCACGCGGAGGCTCCCTTCGATCCGGAGTCTTCGGCCGCGCCGGGCGGCAGGGTGGACCCGTCAGCGGCGGTGACCGCCCGCATGAACAGGTCTTCGAGCGACGGGCGGACGCTGACCACGCTCTTGATCACGCCGCGCGAGGCCCGCACCGCGTCGATGATGGGCTGGATGGTGGCGGGATCCATGCTGCGGACGCGAAGAAGCCCGCGGTCAGTCTCCAGCATGGTGCCGTCGCGGAGCGCCAGGGTGCCCGCGGCGGCGGCCGGGGGGGGCGGGGCGGTGAGCGGCGCGAGCACCGCGTGCCAATCGAGCGACTCGCCCCCGGCGGCGGTGGCGGCGATCTCGTAGCGCTGCCCGTAGGCGGTGAGCTCGGGGATCGTGCCCTGCTCAGAGACGCGCCCCTGCACCATGATCGCGACGCGGTCGCAGACCATCTCCAGTTCGCTCAGCAGGTGCGAGTTCAGGAAGATCGTGCGGCCTTTGGCCCGCTCCTGAACCAGGATGGCGCGGATGTCGCGCCTTCCCACGGGGTCCACGCCGTCGGTGGGCTCGTCGAGCAATACGAGCTGCGGGTCGTTGATGAGCGACTGCGCGATGCCGAGACGCTGGCGCATCCCCTTGCTGAACTGACCGATCCGCCGATCAGCCCACTTGGCGAGGCCGAGCTGGTCGAGCAGTTCGGCGGAGCGCTTGCGGCGGGTGGGGCGGTCGACGCCCGAGAGCGTGGCGAAGTAGTCCAGCGCCTGGCGGGCGGTGAGATACTCCGGGAAGCGGTGGTGCTCGGGCAGATAGCCCACGCGGCGCAGCGTGCCCTTGTGCCCCACGGGCCGGCCCAGCAGCGTGCCCTCGCAGCGGCTGGGGCGGATGACGGTCATGAGGATCTTGACGAGCGTGCTCTTGCCCGCGCCGTTGGGGCCTAGCAGGCCGAAGATCTCGCCGGGGTTGACGGTGAAGTTCACGCCGCGCAGGGCGGGCGTGGGCTTGCTCCAGGGGCGGGCGCGGTAGTGCTTGGTGACGTTGGTCACGGCAATGGCGTGGCGCACCTCGGCGGAGTCGGGTGGGTGGACGAGCTGCATGGTCATCGCTTCCGGGCCACGACGTGGTAGACGTGCCAGTGCTTGGGGTGGTGATGGGCGTCGGCGCCGTCCTTGTCTTCTTCGTTGAACTGTGCGATGTCGAAGCGGGCGAGCATCTCCATCGCCTGCTCGCGCGTCTGGTGAGACCGGTCGGGCAGCGCGGCCCAGGTGTCGCGGTCGCCGAAGAGTTGCCCACAGAACCACCCGCCCGGGCGCACGGCCGACACGATCCGCTCCCACAGCTCGGCGAAGCGGTGGGGGAGGCAGAAGGGCAGGGCGAAGGAGGCGTTGAGCAGGTCGCACTCGGGCAGCGGCGCGTCCTCCATCATGGCCTGCACGGTGCGGAGGCGCGACCAATCCGGCACGTCCACCCGCGCCGCCATCCGCGCGATGGCCTGGGGGTGCCCGTCAATGGCCAGCACGCGCCAGCCGCGGCGGACGAGTTCCGCTGCGTCGCGTCCTTCGCCCGCAGCGAGGTCGACCGCGAATCCCGGCGGGCGATCGCCCCACAGGCGCAGGGCCTCGATCAGCGTTTCGCGCGGGCCCTTGCCCGCGACGGCGGCGAAGTAGCCGGGCCAGTCGCGCTGCGCGGCGTAGGCGTGGGCGGGCTTGAGCAGAGCGGGGGGGATCTCGTCCCATGGGTGGAGAGTGCGCCCCGGGTTGGCGGGGGCTTCGGGTTGGTCGCGCGGGGGGTCGGGACGGGTCATAGGCTCACGCCAATGTACGCCAGTCTGCGGGAGTTTGTTGGGGCGATTGAGAAGGCCGGGGAACTCTGGCGCGTCACCGAGCCCATGGACCCGGTGCTGGAGATCGCCTGGCTGGCCGACCGGTCGAGCAAATCGCCCGCGCCGAGTCTGCCGTCCGAGTCGGCCAGGCGTAACGACCCGCGCTTCCACCATCTGGGCGGCAAGGCCATTTTGTGCGAGAACGTTACGGGCTCGGACATGCCCGTGCTCATCAACGCCTGGGGCTCATACCGCCGGATGGAGATGGCTCTGGGCTGCGATGAGGGCGGGCACACTCCGGGCGGGTTTGACGCGATCGGGGCTCGGATCGGGTCGCTGGTGAAGCCCGAGCCGCCCCAGGGGCTGCGCGACGCGCTGGCCAAGGCTCGGCAGTTCTTGCCGCTGCTCAAGATCGCCCCCAAGCGGAAGCGCGGCAGCGGGCCCTGCCAGCAGGTCGTCACCACCGGCGACGCGGTGGACCTCACCCGCCTGCCCATCCTCCGCTGCTGGCCCCACGACGGGGATTACGCCGCGCTGGGATACCCGCCGGGGGTCAACGACGGCATCCCGGGCCTGGGCAGCGGCGCGGAGTGGGAGGCGCGGTATCGCGGGCGGTACATCACGCTGGCGGGGATTCACACGATCCACGCGGACGACCGCGACCATCCCAAGCCGCCCAGCCACAACATCGGGATGTACCGGGTGCAGCTCTTCGGCCCGCGCACCATGTCGATGCACTGGCACATGCACCACGATGGCGCGCGTCACTGGCGCTCGTGGAAGAAGCTGGGCAAGCCCATGCCGGTGGCGGTGGTGCTGGGGGGAGAGAGCGTGCTGCCCTACGCCGCGACCGCGCCGCTTCCGCCGGGGATCAGCGAACTGCTCATGGCGGGGTTCCTGAATCGCGGCGGGATCCCGATGGTGCGGGCCAAGACGGTGCCGCTGTGGGTGCCGGCCAACGCGGAGATCGTGATCGAGGGGTACGTGAGGCACGATGCGGGGTTCATCGGGTGGGAGCCCGCTCAGACGGCTGGGGGGCCACGTGGCCGAGCGGCGGGCTCGGGAGCCGCGGGTGAACCGCTGGGCCCGGGTGCGGTGTTTGAGGGGCCCTTCGGCGATCACACGGGCTTCTACTCCATGCCGGATCGCTACCCGATCCTGGACGTCACCGCGATCACGACGCGCAAGGACCCCATCTACCCCACCACGGTGGTGGGCCTGCCGCCGCAGGAGGACTACTTCCTGGGCAAGGCGACGGAGCGGGTCTTCTTCCCGCTGCTCAAGACGCTGATCCACGACATCGAGGACTACGACCTGCCGCTGTTCGGCGCGTTCCACAACTGCGCCGCGATCAAGATCAAGAAGGCGTACCCGCTGCAGGGGCGGCGGGTGATGCACAGCGTGTGGGGCGCGGGGCAGATGGCGTGGACCAAGACCATCTTTGTGGTGGATGACGACGTGGATGTTCATGACACGCGGGCGGTCTTGCGGGCCGCGGCCCGGCGTTGCCACCCGCGGCGCGATATCGAGACCGTCAACGGCCCGCTGGACATCCTGGACCACGCCGCGCCAAGGCTGGGCGCGGGGATGAAGATCGGCTTTGACTGCACGCGGAAGATCGCGGGTGAGGAGGTCGCGGGCATCTCGGTGAACCCTGATGAACCCGACGCGGATCAGGCTTCGCACCCCCAGACCCAGAACGTGATTTCCGACGTGCTCTCGCTCCCCACGGTGCAGTCGGCTTCGCTGCACGAGGGCTGGCTGTTCGTGAAGATCGACAAGCAGCGTGCCGGCGATGGGGAGCGGGTCCTGGGGCTGGTGCGGGGGTTCGCCCGCAAGTGGGACGCCGCGTCGCCGCCGTTTGTGGTGACGGTCGCGGGGCACGTGAACGTTCACGATCTGGACGACGCGTTCTTCCACTGGTGCGCCAACACCGACGTGTCGCGCGATTCGGGCGGGTGGATCACGCCGTCGGGGCGGTTCGTGGCGACGTTCGACGCGACGCCCAAGGTGCCCGGGGACGAGCGCAACGGCCAGCCCGTGCGTCCGTGGCCGCCGGTGCTCAAGACCGAACTGCCCGCGGCGCTGAAGGTGGATCGGATGATGAACGGGGGTTGACGCGGGGCCGGTCAGCGCGGGTTCGGCACACTCGTGGCCCGTGCGGCCTGAGCCGTGAGCCAGCGGTCGATGCGGGCGACCACCTCATCGTGGAACTCCCGGGCCCTGGCGGTGCCCCCGCCCTTGTTGGTGTCATTGACCAGCACGCTGAAGGCGATCCGCCGCCCGGTGGTCGGGTTGATGACGTAGCCCGAGAGGCACGAGACGCCGTCAATGAAGCCGGTCTTGGCCCGGACCTCGTTCTTGAGGCGTTCGTCCTTGAATCGGCTGGCCAGACGGCCCTCGTCGCCCGAGGCCATCGAGTTGAAGAAGTCGGGCCACTCGGGCTGGCGCGCGAGGTAGACGAGCCAGTTCGTCATGAGCGAAGCGGTGACGCGGTTGTCGCGAGAGAGCCCGCTGCCATCGGACATGACCAGCGCGCCGGCGTCGGCGCCCAGGCGGTCGTTCAGCGTCATGCGGGCCACCGAGGCTCCGCTTGACCACGAGCCGGGCTGGCCCGTGACTTTGTGCCCCACGGCCTTGAGCAGGCACTCGGCGTACAGGTTCTGGCTCTCGACGTTGCACCGCGCGATGGCGGTGGTCAGCGGCGTGGCCACCGCGCCGACCTGGCGGGCGCCGGTCCAGTCGTCGCGCTCGCCGGCGGTGCGCACCGTGGGGGTCGCGCCCGCGCTCATGCCCGCGCCGGCGAGCCGATCGGCGATGAGCCGCCCGAAGATCGCGCCGGGGTCGTGCATGGCGACGGAGATGGGCTTGTCGAGATTCGAGCGGATGGTGCCCGACAGCGTGAACCGCGTGCTCTCGCCCATCCGGATCGCGCCGATGGTCGCTTGACCCTCGTCGATCGTGCGGGCCTTGTTGATGATCTCGATCCACGGCGCGGCGGGCACGGTCCGCCAGTTGGGGGGCGAGCCGGCGCGTTGCCCGCGCGTGGCGTAGATGTCGATGCAGTTGGTCATGAACGACAGACCGGAGACCGGCGCGCAGTACCAGCGGCTGAGCTGGTCCTTGGGCCACGACGGGTGGATCAGGTCGCGGTCAAAGATCCGCTCGTCCACCACCACCTCGCGGATGCCGGCGACCTTCTCGGCGCGGAACTTGCTGATGATCTGGTCGAAGAACTGTTCCAGCGACATGCCCATGCGGTCCAGCAGCATGGGGTCGGCCAGGCCGGGGTCGCCACCGCCCAGGATGATCAACTGGTCGCCCTTGACCAGGAACCGCGTGGTGAACTGGTAGTCCTTGCCGAGCACGATCAGCGCCACGCCGCTGGTGATGAGCTTGAGGTTGCTGGCCGGCGCGAGCGCGGAGCGTTCGTTGAGCCCGGCGAGCATCTCGCCCGAGTCCACGTCCATCACCGCGACGCTCACCGTCGCCTGCCCCAGCTTGGCGTTCGAGTGCGCCGCGGCGACCTCGCGGTCGAGCGGGCCGGCGACGGCGGCGGGCGTGCTGAGCCACAGCCCCGCGACCGCGAAGAGAGCCAGCAGGCCCTTCGCCCATGCACCACGACCGATTGACGGCTTATCGCGTCCTGATCTCATCGACGCCTCCCTGCTCACCATGTCACTGATCCCGTCTTCGCGTTTGCGGCCAACGGGCTTCAACGGTATCGGATGCCGGGAGCCGGGGTCTGCAAGACCGGGCGCAATACGCGGATGCACGCGGGCCCGGGGCGTGTTATCATCCGTGCGTGACCGCTCCAAGCCCTTCCCCGGACATCCTGCTGGTGGACGACAACGAGCAGAACCTCGAATTGCTCGAGGCGTTTCTGGAGGAGGTCGGGGGCACCGTCCGCACCGCCACCGACGGGCTGGCGGCTCTGGCTGAGGTCGCCCGGCACCCGCCCGACCTGATCCTGCTCGACGTGATGATGCCCCGTATGAGCGGGTTCCAGTGTTGCAGCAAGTTGAAGGCCGACCCCAAGTCCAAGAACATCCCGGTGATCATGGTGACCGCCCTGAACGAGGAGAGCGACCGCGAGCACGCCGCCGACTGCGGGGCCGACGCGTTCATCTCCAAGCCCTTGAACAAGGCGGAACTACTGGAGCGGGTGAGGCGGTTCTTGCCCAATGTGAAGCGATAGGTCAGAATTCGACGAATGGCTGAAGTGGAAACCTGAGTGCGTATAGACCATCCAAGGAAGTAGTGGCCCGGGGTGGATTCCTGGGGCAAAGTAGCGGGAACGGTTCGCGGTCCTAGGGAATACGAACAGGACCCGAATAGTGCGATTCGTGCGAGTACCCGACAATGTTGGTAATGGCTGAGGATCGGCCAAGCCTGCTGCCGGACGGCGCGGACCCTCGGGGCCTGCTGTGGGATGCCCTGCGCGAGGGCTTGTGCGTCACCGATCTGGACGGGCAGGTGGTGTGGTGCAACCCCGGCTTCGCCAAGCTCGACGACATGCTCAAGCAACGGGTGACGATGGGCTGCAAGCGGGCGGCCCTGAACCTCAAGGGCGAGCACCACGGCAAGGTGCGCCCCCGGTTTGACGCCACGTCGGGCGACGAGAACACGATCTACGAAGTCCTCGTCTCTCCCATCTCCAGAACGGACTCCAGCGGCCAGGTGGCAACGACCCATCTGGCCGCGGTTGTTATCGACGTGACCCAGGCCCGGCGGCGCGAGATGCGGATGGCGGCGATCGACGCGGCGGGCGCCGAGCTGGTCCGCCTGGACGTCGAGCAGATCAAGAAGATGAACACGGTGGAGCGGCTGGGTGTCCTTGAGCAGAAGGTCATCCGCTTCGCCCACGATCTGCTGGCCTTTGACCACTTCGCGATCCGCCTGATCGACAAGGAGTCGGACAAGCTCGAACTGGTCATGTCGTGCGGGCTGCCCGGGCCCGCGCTGGCCGTGGAGCTCTACGCCCGCCCCGAGGGCAACGGCATCTCGGGCTACGTGGCGGCGACCGGGCGCTCGTATGTGTGCCCCGACACCACCGCCGACGCGCGGTACGTGATCGGCGTGGACTCGGCGCGGTCGTCGCTGACGGTGCCGCTGCGCCTGAGCGACAAGGTGATCGGGATCCTGAACGTCGAGAGCAAGGACGCCGGCGCGTTCACCGAAGACGACCGGCAGTTCGCCGAGATGTTCGCGACGTACATCGCGCTGGCGCTGCACATCCTGAACCTGCTGGTGGCTGAACGCTCCACCACGGGCCAGGCCGTCACGGGCACGGTGGAGGGCGAGATCGCCGAGCCGCTGACGGACATCACACAGGTCGTGGCCAAGCTCAAGGAGTCGGGGCTGGACCCGCGGACCAGCAGCCAGATCGAGCGGATCGTCGAGGACGTGGAGGCCATCCGCAAGCGGCTGCGCAACGTGGGCCAGGGCGCGGCGACGGTGCTGGGCGCCGACGACGCGGTGGCCAAGGCGGCGCGGGGCACCGACCCCATCCTGCGCGGGCGGCGCATCCTCGTCGCCGACGACGATCAGCGCATCCGCCAACTGGTCGCGGAGGTCCTGCGTGCTCGCGGCGCGGAGGTGCTGGTGTGCGAGGACGGCACCTCGGCGGTCGCGGCCATCGAGCAGCTCGCCGCCGGGGGCGTCACCTCCACCGGGCCGGCGGTGCCCGGTCAGGAGCGCAGTGTGGGCGCGGGTGCGCCGGCGCGGGCCAAGCGGCTGGACCTGCTCATTTCCGACATCCGCCTGCCCGACAAGACCGGGTACGAGATCTTCTCCGCCGCCCGCGGCGTGCTCCCCGAACTGCCCGTCATTCTCATGACCGGCTTCGGCTACGACCCGCACCACTCCATCGTCCGCGCCAGCCAGTCGGGGCTGTCGGCGGTGCTGTTCAAGCCCTTCCAGGCTGAGCGGCTGATCGAAGAGTGCCACAAGGCGCTCGGCGGGTAAGCGCGGGGGGCGCCCGCTCGCGTTCACACTTCCGGTTCGCGCTTTGCGTCTGACGCCGTTCGCCTCGTCAGGCGTTCTTGCCCGCGATACGCTCTCGCATGGCTCCGCCCAGCACACGCACGCTCCCTCCCATCCGCCGAATCGTCGTCAAGATCGGGTCCGCCGTGCTGGCGCCGGGGGGCAGCCTTGACCAGGCCGCCGCGGATCGGCTGGCGGCGGACATCGCGGCGGCGCGTGCGCGGGGCGTGCAGGTGGCGGTGGTGAGTTCGGGTGCGGTGGCCAGCGGCTACTCGGCGCTGGGGCTCAAGGCCCCGCCCAAGACGATCGTGCGCAAGCAGGCAGCGGCGGCGGTGGGGCAGTCGCGGCTGATGGCGGCGTGGAACGCGGCGCTGCTGCCCCACGGCCTGGTGGCTGCGCAGATTCTGTACACCGCGGAGGACCTGGAGCACCGCGAGCGGTTTCTCTCGGCCCGGCGCACACTGAACGAGCTGCTGGGCGCGGGCGTGGTGCCGGTGATCAACGAGAACGACACCGTGTCGTACGAGGAGATCAAGCTGGGCGACAACGACCGGCTCAGCGCGCTCACCGCAGACTTGGCCGACGCGGACCTGCTGCTGATCCTGTCGAGCGTCTCGGGGCTCTACGAGAGCGGCAAGGCGGGCAAGGTGATCCACACCATCCAGAGCGCCAAGACGGCCCAGGCGCACGTGAGGCCCGACAAGACCGTCGTGGGCACGGGGGGCATGCAGACCAAACTCACCGCGGCGGCCGCGGCGGCCTCGTGGGGCATCCCCACCGTGGTCGCGGGCGGGCACGAGCACCATGTGATCCGGCGCGTGCTGGCGGGCGAAGTGCTGGGCACGCTCTTCCCCGCGGCGCGCATCACCAAGGCGCGGGCCCGAAAGCGATGGCTGGGCTTCGGCGCCCGCGCACGCGGCACCATCACCATCGACGCGGGCGCGGCCAGGGCCCTCACCCAGCGAGGCGCCAGCCTGCTGCCCAGCGGCGTCACCGGCGTGCGAGGCTCGTTTGACCGCGGCGCGCCGGTGCAGATCGCGGTCGAGGGCGGCGCGGTCATCGCCCGCGGCGTGAGCGCCTACTCCAGCGATGACGTCG
Source organism: Phycisphaerales bacterium (assembly GCA_022843545.1). GTDB lineage: Bacteria > Planctomycetota > Phycisphaerae > Phycisphaerales > UBA1924 > JALHNL01. The sequence continues at coordinate 28,689 of JALHNL010000008.1, forward strand.
CCCGCATCGCCGGCAAACGCTCAAGCCAGATCGAGGGCGTGCTGGGGCACTACTACGCGGAAGAGGTGGTGCACCGGGATGATCTGGTGGTGGGGGAGTAAACGGGGCCAACACGGCCAAGCGGCAAGCTACCCGCGGGGCAGACAAGTCGAGGCAGAGTGGGTGTGCGCTGGGAGAGGGCGATCGGACATCCGGTCTGCACCGCCTGACACCCCACACCTCCGGCCTACTCAAACTTCGCTTCCAGTCGTCGGCTGCCCGGCGCAGATTCGTCGCCCGCGGGCGATTGGCCCGAGCGCCAAAGGCCTTTGGCGGTGTGGGCGGGGTGGTCGGGGAAGAAGTACGTCTCGAGGCCGTAGCCCGCGGCGCCCACGGCGATGTTCATGGGCAGGCCGGCGAAGGCCTTGAGGGTGACGCGGCCGTCGGGACCGGTGAAGCCGCTGTCGGAAGGGGGTGGCTCGGACCCGAAGAGGGCGGCGGAGACATCGAGCGGGTGCACGGGTCGCTGGGGCTCGACGCGGACGACCGCGTTGCGGATGGGCTCCTGCGTCTGGGCGTCGCGCACAGAGACCGTGAGGCCCATCTCCTGGTTGCCTGAGGAGCACGCGCCCAAAAAGGCCAGCGCGGGGGCGACACAGCAGGCGGCGAGGGATCGTGCGTTCATGGCGCACAGAGTATCCGATGGAGGCGCGTGACGCAGCCCGAAGGGCGGGCGCGAAAGAGCCGGGCGTGGACCAGCCAAAAAACAAAGCCCCGGCTCGGAGAGCCGGGGTATCCCGATGGCGGGCTTTTCACCGGCGGGTCACTTGATGAAGAGGATGTCGCGGTAGGTGGGGATGGGCCAGAGCTCGTCGGCGACGAGGCTCTCCAGATCATCCACGATCTCGCGCAGGTCCGACATCGAGGGCTTCACCTTGTCGCGGATGAAGCGGGCGTGGTGGGCGGGGTCGGCGTCGTGGTGCTCGAGCAGCCCGTCGAGCGCGTCGGTGGCCTTCATCAGGCGGCACACCTTCTCGACGAACGACTCCAGCTCGCTCCGCTGATCCTCGCAGTCCACATCGGCGGCCTGGGTGGCGGCGACGGCCTCGGCGAGGCGGCGCTGGTGCATCTGCACCGCGGGCAGGATCTGCCGGCGGGCCATGGTCACCATGGTCTCGGCCTCGATGGTGACCTGCTTGACGTACTTCTCGTAGAAGATGTGGTAGCGCGACTCCATCTCGCGCCGCGTGAGGATGTCGTACTTCACCATCACGTCCACGTTCTTCTTGCTCTTGATCGCGGTCAACGCCTCGACGGTGTCCTTCATGTTGGGCAGGCCGCGGCGCTCGGCCTCCTTGTGCCAGGCCTCGCTGTAGCCGTCGCCGTTGAAGATCACGCGCTTGTGCTTCTTGATGATGGGCCCGAGGACGGCGACGACGGCGGACTGGACCTTCTTGGGGTCGCCGATGTTCTTGCCCAAAGCCCTCTCGAGCTGGCCCGCGATGTAGTCCATGCTCTCGGCGACGATGGCGTTGAGCACGGTCATGGGCCAGGCGCTGGTGGCGCTGGAACCGACGGCGCGGAACTCGAACTTGTTGCCGGTGAAGGCGAAGGGGCTGGTCCGGTTGCGGTCGCCCGAATCGCGCATGAGCGCGGGGAGGGTGGTGGCGCCCAGGTCCAGGCGGCCGCCCTTCTTGGTGGTGCGGGGGAGGCCCTTCTCGAGCTGGTCCATGATGTCCGAGAGCATGTCGCCCAGGAAGATTGAGATGATCGCGGGCGGGGCCTCGTTGGCGCCCAGGCGGTGGTCATTGGCGGCGCTGGCGACAGCGGCGCGGAGGAAGTCGGCGTAGAGGTCCACGGCGCGGATGACCGCGACGCAGTACGTCAGGAACTGCATGTTGCTGTGGGTTTCCTCGCGCGGGTCCAGCAGGTTCTGGCCCGTGTCGGTGGACATGGACCAGTTGTTGTGCTTGCCCGAGCCGTTGATCCCCGCGAAGGGCTTCTCGTGCAGGATGCACTGCAGCCCGTAGCGCGGGGCGACGCGCTTGAGGGTCTCCATGAGCAGCATCTGGTGGTCGCAGGCCACGGTGGCGCTCTCGAACACGGGCGCGATCTCGTACTGCGCCGGCGCCACTTCGTTGTGGCGCGTCTTGACGGGCACGCCGCAGCGGTAGAGCTCGCGCTCAACCTCGGTCATGAACGACAGCACGCGCGGGGGGATGGACCCGAAGTAGTGGTCCTCGAGCTGCTGGCCCTTGGGGGGCTTGGCGCCAAAGAGCGTGCGGTCGCAGGTCATCAGGTCGGGGCGGGCGAAGTAGAGATTGCGGTCGACCAGGAAGTACTCCTGCTCGGGGCCCAGCGTGGTGATCACGCGGGTCACGCCCGCGTCGGTCCCGAAGACCCTGAGGATGCGCATCGCCTGGGTGTTGACCGCCTCGATGGAGCGGAGCAGCGCGGTCTTGGTGTCCAGCGCCTCGCCCGTCCACGACACGAAGGCGGTGGGGATGCACAGCGTCACATTCGCGCCCGAGCGGTTCAGGAACACCGGGCTGGTGCAGTCCCACGCGGTGTAGCCGCGCGCCTCGAACGTGCTGCGCACGCCGCCGGAGGGGAACGACGACGCGTCGGGCTCGCCCTGCGTGAGCGCCGAGCCGGAGAACTGCGTCAGAATCCCGCCCGCGCCGTCGGGCGTGATGAACGAGTCATGCTTCTCGGCGGTCAGGCCCGTCAGCGGCTGGAACCAGTGGGTGTAGTGCGTGGCGCCGCGCTCCGTGGCCCAGTCCTTCATCGCGCTGGCGACGATGTCCGCCAGTTCGTGGTCCAGCTTCTCGCCTTTCTTGATCGTCCGCATCAGACGCTGGTACACGTCCTTGGGCAGCCGCTCCCGCATCGTCCGCTCGCTGAACACGTCGCTCCCGAAGATGTCCTCCAGCCGCGCCGGGGAGGCATCCACCCCGGGGGCGGGAACGGGGTCGCGCCACTGGGTGGCGGCGGCGATGGCTTCCTGGCGGCTCTTGATCAGACTCATGGGTTCTCCGTGTGCTGGTGGCGCGGCCTCGCGGTGGCGGGGGCCGGCGGGTGGGTGTGGATTCAAGGGTCCGAAAACCGACGGGCAAGGATAACGCGGTGGGGGTATCGGTTCCCGCTTGGCGCGAAGTGAGTTGTCGGTAGCCGTTCGGGGCTTGTCAGAGCCGTCCGGCGCGTGGTGTGTGGCCTGCGCGGGCCTTAGCGACGGATCGCGAAGCCCGCTTCGTCCGCTTGCTCGGGCAGGTCCACGCGTGTTGCGTCGCGGATGTTCCGGGCCATGCGGGCTTGCAGGTCGTTCAGGGCGGCGCTCACCGCGGCGGCCGAACCCTGCACCTCCATGAGCACCGACCCGTCGGGCTCGTTGCGCACCCAGCCCGTGACGGGGTGGCTCTGCGCCGCGTCTCGGGCGGTGGCGCGAAAGCCCACGCCCTGGACACGTCCTGTGAATCGCACCTGCACGCGCATGGCTACTTCCCGGTCACGGTCTTGAGCGCGGCCTCGAGGTCGCTGACCTTGAAGAACGACGCGAAGAAGACCGGCTTCTGCGGCCCCGTGGCCGGGCCGTAGACCGCGATGAGCGGGATGCTGCCCGCGCCGCCCAGGATCTCGCGGGCCACGCCCCAGCCGCCGGCTTCGCTGTTCGAGAAGTCGACCTTGAGCAGTCGGGCGTTGTGGAGTTCGTACAGGGCCTTGGACTCGGGGATGGTGAGGACCTGGTTCTCGATGGCGATGCAGTTGATGCACCAGTTGGCGGTGAAGTCGATGACGATGGGACGGCCCGAGGCCAGCACCGAGGCGATCTCGGCACGGATGGTTTCGTCGGTCTGGACCTTGAGTTTGTCCCATCCCGGCGCGGTGAGCACGCGGGTGATGAAGAACGTGGCGACCAGCGAGAGCAGGGCGCAGACGACGCTCAGCGTGCGCGTCCTGGGGCTGCGGAGATACTTGAACGAGCCGATCACCCACCACACGCCCGCGACCGCCGCCACCGCGCCCACCGCCCAGAAGAGCGAGCGTTCGCCGAAGGAACTGACGCCGATGTAGATGCCCACCGCAACCATGAACAGCCCGAGGACCTGCTTCAGCAGCTCGCCCCCGGCCCCGCCGCGGGGCATGCGCTTGATGAGGTTCGGGAAGAGCACCAGCACGAGGTAGGGCGCGGCCATGCCGATGCCCATGGTGGTGATGGCGAGCAACCCGATCACGGGCGGCTGCTGGGTGGCCCAGGCAAAGGCCGCCCCGAACATCGGCCCGGTGCAGGGTGTGCTGAGCACGCCGGTGAGCACGCCCATGCGGAAGTTGCCCATCGCGGTGTCGTGCCCGCCCTCGATGCTGTAGATGAAGTTCGGCAGGCGGATCGAGAAGAGCCCGATCATGCCCACGCCCATGAGCAGGATGAACGCGCCCAGGGGCACGGCGAACCACCAGTAACTGAACCACTGGCCGAAGTTGAGCCCTATCGAGAAGGCCAGCACGCCGATGAGCACGAACAGTGCGACGATGCCCGCGCAGTAGATCGTGCCGAACACCACCAGTTTGCGCGGGTTCTTCGCCTGGTGCTGCAGCGACATGATCTTGATCGGGATCACCGGCAGCACGCACGGCGTGAAGTTCATGAGCACGCCCGCGCCGAAGGCGATGAGGAAGATGACCGCGTATGCCGCCTCGCCCACCGAGAAGCGATACCCGATGAAGTCGAACGAGGCCAGCTTGTCGAGCCCGATCTTCGCCGGCTCCTGGCCCGAGAGGATCTTCGCGAACACCGATGGGTCAAAGGCCGCGAACGTCGCGGCCCGATCGGACGGCGGCGGCGGCGCGGGCGTGCCCGGCGCGGCGACGGTGACCTTGACGTCCACGATCGCGGTGGTCGGGCGGTCGCATTGCTTGTCGTCGCAGGACTGGAAGTAGACCGCCAGCGTGAGCGTGCGCTCGCCCGGCGCGGCGTCGGCCTTCACCACCACGGGCACGAACGCGATGGTGCGCTCCTTGTGGCTCAGGATCGACACCGGCGGCTCGCCCGGCGGGGAGAAAGCGGCCGTGGGGATGCCCACCGGCTCGGGCCACTGGGCCCAGTCAGCCCGGACTTCCACACCGCCGAAATCGCGCTTCAGGAGCGGGCTCTTGGGACCGGAGGTCTGCTCGGGGCTCAGGTGGATCAGCGTGGCCTCGGGCACGAAGTCGCCCAGTTCAGGCGGTATCACCGGCTTGGCGGGCCAGATGTGCCAGCCGTCCTCCATGTCGATGATCACCGCCACCGCGAACTGGTCGCCCGCGACCACCTGGTCGCGCTGGGGTACGGCGGACACCGAGACGCGGTCGCCCCGCGCGGATGGGGCCAGGCCCAGCCAGGTCAGGGCCAAGGCCAGGGTGAGGGCGAGCCAACGTGGGGCTGACGATGGGGAGGGGGTCATGTGTTCAACAGTACGAATGCCGCTGGGTCCCGGGGGGTTACCGGCAGGCGTTCAAGCCGATGCGGGTCCCTAACCGATACCCAGCAAAGCCCAGGCGCGGATTCCGCGCCCGGCGATCATCATGCCCGAAGTCCTTGACCAATCCGAGATCGACGCGCTGCTGGCGGCGGTGGACGTGGGCGAGGTGAAGAAGGAAGAGAAGCCCGCCCAGATCTTCAGCCGCCACCGCCGACCGGGGCAGGTCGCCGAGGTGCGGGGTTACGACTTCAAGCGACCCGAGCGTGTGTCGAAAGACCAGATGCGGTCGCTGCAGCAGTTGCACGAGGCGTTTGCGCGGAACTTCGGCGCGGGGCTGTCGGGCTTCTTGCGGACGATCGTGGAGGTGAAGGTCGCGTCGTGCGAGCAGATGACGTACGGCGAGTTCATCTCGGGTCTGCCCAACCCCACGAGCTTCAACCTCATCGACGCCAAGCCCCTGGAAGGGCAGATGTGTCTTGAGGTCAGCCCGCTGATCATCTACCCCATCATCGACCGTCTGCTGGGCGGGTCCAGCACCGACCTGTTCATCCCGCAGCGCCCGATGACGGCGATCGAGGCGAGGCTGATCAGCAAGGTCACCTCGCGCGGGCTGGCGGCGCTCACCGAGGCGTGGGCGGGCATCCGGCAGATCGAGTTCTCGATCACCGCCACCGAGAGCAACCCTCAGCTCGTGCAGATCGTGCCGCCCAACGAGGTCGTGGTGGTGGTCGGCTTTGAGCTCAAGATGACCAACCGCGCGGGCACGATGAACCTGTGCATCCCGTACAACGTCATCGAGCCGGTGATGGAGAAGCTGTCGGCCGAGTCGTGGTTCAGTTCGGGCAAACTGGGAACCGACGAGAAGCTCCGTCAGCGCGTCACCCACACCCTGGCCCGCGCGCCCCTCACAGTGCGGGGGATGCTCGCCGAGACGACGATCACCGTGGGCGACCTGCGCGGGATGGCCGTGGGCGACCTGGTCATGACCGACAAGCCCGTCACCCAGCCCATCGTGCTGTGTGTCGAAGGTGAGAAGAAGTTCCTCGCGGTGCTGGGGAACTACAAGGGCAACCGGGCCCTGAAGATCCTGCGGGCGGTGACGCCGGCGGACCGGGTCTGATCTCGCTCGGGCGATGGCCCGCATAACCGCGCGGCGCGGGCTTATCAGCCTTCGCCAATATCACATTCAACCCGTTGTGAAAGCGGCGAGCCGCGAGTCTTGGCGTGTCCGCGCCGTGCGCGCATAGTGAACGTGACGCGGGCCCGCCGGGCTCGCGCCAGTTAAGCCTGTACCGGAGGGGATGGTCACCATGCGTTCATCGTCCACGTTCTACGCCGCCGCCGCGGTGGCGCTCGCCGCCTCGGCCGCCAGCGCCGACCTCACGTTCAGCTTCGCCGACCCGGTGCCCGGGCGGCAACTCACGCACAACGCCGGCGCGGTGAGCTACGCCATCGGCGTGCCGCTGGCGCTGCTGATCGACGGCTCCACCGAGCCCGTCCCGTTCACCACGACGTTCAACGCGGGGCTCGAACTGAACCTGACCCTGGGCCCGGCCAGCGCGCCCGTCGGCGGCTTCAGCCAGGCCCCCGCTTCGGGCACGTTCGTGTTGCGGAATCTGTCCAACCCCGACCCGCAGACCAACATCATCCTCTCCGGAGCCGCCGAGTCCGGCGCGTTCGTCCGAATCGCGGGGACCAACTCGATCCTCTTCAGCCACGAGACCTGGTTCTCCTACGCCGCCGGCCCCGAACTGCTCGCGCTGCTTGTTCCCGGGCGCACCCTCGCCGACCCGCAGGAAGCGGTCTTCACCGTCACCGACATCGCCACCGGCGGGCCGCCCCTGATCCCCGCGGGCGGCGGCGCGATCGCGAACTTCACCGCCAACGCGTCGTTCTCCGGCAACGTCAGCGTCGTGCCCACGCCCGGCGCGCTCGCGCTGGCCGGAGTGGGGGGGCTGCTCGCCCTCCGCCGGCGGCGGTCCTGAGCCATGCCGGCGCAGCGCGCCGGTAACCACTGATCCACGCCCGGCGCGACGACTGGAGACGGCGCGACGGGCGTGGTTCGCTTTTCCGTCCGGCCAGGGCCGCGATCCTGGAATCTCCTCACGCCTCCGCCAGGCGGCGCCGGGGGCCGGTCCGGGGGCCGTCCGACACCCGGTGGCCGCCCGATCACACGAAGGCCCGGTGGAAGAAGCCGCGAACGTGGCCCCGAGCGGCCCGCGGGCCTAACATCCTCCCCTTCGATTTCTGGGAGAAGTACGCATGAGCCTCGATCGTTCACTTCGCACCGGCGGCGGCCAGGCCAAAGTCCGCAGCGTCATGACCCGCGCCGAGCGCGTCGAGAAGATGGTCTCCGACAAGAAGATCGACAAAGAGAAGTCCGGCGCGCTGGGCATCCCCAAGACGCGCGTGCCCAAGAAGTAACCCGCCTTCACGGGCGGCCCCCCGCTGCCCGGGGGGCTTTCGGGTCACCCCTCTCCGCGAGAGGGGTTTGTCTTTCTCTGGCAGAGTCCACGCCCCCGCCCGGCGAGTGGGCGCACCGGAAGGCCGTTCATGCCCCGCGAATCCGGCTTCGCCCGTTACGAGTCCTTCTTCAACCAGCCCCCCGCCCTCGTCGTCGAGTGGCACGATGACGCCACCAGCGCCAAGGGCTGGCTGTGCATCAACGCCCTCCGCGGCGGCGCGGCCGGCGGCGGCACCCGCATGCGCCCGGGCGGCACGCGCGACGAGGCCGTCTTCCTCGCCAAGACCATGCAGGCGAAGTTCAACGTCTGCGGGCCCGCCATCGGTGGCGGCAAGAGCGTCATCGATTTCGACGTCGTCGGCGCCGCCCGCCAGGCCGCGGGGGGCAAGGACCCGTCCCACGCGCAGATCAAGAAGATCAAGCACGACGTGCTCTCGCGCTGGTTCAAGCACGTCGGGCCCATGCTCAAGTCGTGCTACGGCACCGGCGGCGACGTGGGCGTGGACGAGGCCCTCGACACCATCCCCGTGACCCAGAAGGCCATCGCGCTGGACCACCCGCAGGAGGGCATCGTCCGCGGGCACTTCCCGCGCTTCACGCCCGTGCAGTTCAAGAAGTCCATCAAGCAGCTGCAGGACGGTGTGCTGGCCAAGGTCGTGCTCGAAGACCTCAAGCGCCGCGCACCCTGGACCATCGCCGATGTCGCCACCGGCTGGGGCGTGGTGTGCGCCCTGCGCGCGTACTACGCCGCCAAGGGCGAAACCCTCGAGGGCAAGCGGGCCATCATCGAGGGCTTCGGCGCCGTCGGCGGGTTCACCGCGTACTACCTCAATCAGCTCGGCGCCAAGGTCGTCGCGGTCTCCAGCGCCGGCGGCGGGGCCGATCGTCGCGGCATCCGCGTGGCCGCCGACCCCGACGGGCTCGACGTGCTGGCGCTCTTGCGCCACCGCGAGGACACCTCGCTCCCCTCGCCCTCCACGAACCCGCACGTGCAGGACTCGCAGGGCGGCCAGCGGCTCTTCTACTTCCCCGCCGACATCTTCGTGCCCGCCGCGATCTCGCACACCATCGGCTCGCGCACGCTGGACCAGCTCGAAGCCTGCCAGGTCAAGGTCATCGCTCCCGGCTCCAACAACCCCTTCCGCATCACGCCCCCGCCCCCGCCGGGGTCGATGGTGGAGGGTTCGGGCGGCGCGGCCTCGCTGCAGCTGCGCGAGATGGTCGCCAACATGCTCGTGCGCATGCGCCAGGCCGACCAGCGCTTCGCCATCGTGCCCGACTTCATCGCCAACAGCGGCATGGCCCGCACCTTCGCGTACTGCATGAAGCCCGGCGCCAAGGTCAGCGACGCCGCGATCCTGGGCGACATCCGCTCGTCCATCGAGAAGGCGATGAAGAAGCTCACCGCGGGGGCGGACCTCAACCGCGGCCTGCTGGACCGGGCGTACTCGATGTTCTTGGATTGAGCCGGTCGGCGCGTCCCCCCTCCATCCCTCCCGCCTTCTCTGACGGAACTCCCCCCGGCGCGCATCATGCGTGCATTCCGGCCCCGCGCCGGGCCAAGGAGCCGCCATGAGCAGCGACCTGCGCTCTACCCGTTCTTCCGAGTTCCCGCGCACCGCGAAGTGGGTGATCGCCGGGCTGGTCGCGCTCGTCGGCGTCGGCGCGGCGGCTTACTCCGTCTGGCCCTCGGCGCGCCCCGAGCCCCCGCTCCCGCTCGACCTGCAGCGCACGCGTTCCGCCAGCGCCTCAGCCCCCGGCGGCTCGCCCACCGCGGTTCCGATCAACCTGCCCGCGGGCGCGACCGCGTCGGTGAGGACCAGCGAAGTCCACGGCGAGCCCCCTCCGCCCCCCCCCCCCTCCAAGCCGCCCAATCCGCCGGATGTCCGCACAGTGAAGGCCGACGCCTCGTGGGACCCGCTGCGCGAGTCGCTGGCCCGGGCCATCGAGGCGGCCGCGCTGCAGGTGCCCGACCTCACCGAAACCAAGGCGAAAACCGCCGCGGACCTGGGCAAGTGGGGGAGCCTGGCGCTCATGACCATGGCCTGCACCGACGGCCCGCGCGGCATGGAGTCGCTGCGCGAGCTGGGCGCCACCACCGATGCGCTGCCCGAGAGCGACCCGGCGCTGGGCCGCCTCGCGGGCCTGTTCGAGGGCGCGACGCTCGACGCCGCCAACGCGCGGGTGCTCAAGCCGCCGGCGGTCCGGCGCGCGGGCATCCCGAACATCCCGCCCTCCAGCCCCGGCGAGAAGGCCCCGCGCCGCATGATGCTCTCGATGACCCAGATGCAGTCGGGCGAGCAGGCGCAGACGGGCATGATGCTCGCCAACCCGGACATCTTCCCCCGCGTTCAGAACCACGCGGAGGACAAGCTCCCCGCGTGGGAGGTGCGCGTGCCGCTGACCATGACCGTCGGCGGCGAGAAGGTCACGCAGAGCGAAGCCACGGTGCTGATGGTGCGCGACGCCAAGACCGGAACGTGGCAGCCCGCGTCGTGGGGCGTGGTGTACTTCGAGCCCGCCGCCGCCGACCTGGTGATGAAGTCCATCCGCGCCCTGGCCCCGCGCCGCGACGCCGCCCCCAAGTGAGAGCCGCCCATGACACGCCCGCACACCGCCCGCCCCCGCGCCTTCACGCTCATCGAGCTGCTCGTCGTCATCGGCGTGATCGGGCTGATCATCTCGATCGTGCTGCCCGCGCTGGGCGGGGCCCGCGCCGCCGCCCGCGAGGCCAAGGCCCTGGCCAACCTGCGCAGCACCGGGCAGACCTTCGCGGCGTACGCCAACCAGTACAAGGCGCTCCCCTTCCGTGCCCTGGGGAGCGATGTGCCCGGCATCGCCGGCGACGGCGCGGTCAGCGGGCCGATTCCCGGCCAGTCCGGCATCATCTTCGTGCGGTGGTGGCCAAATGGCGTGCTGCTGGGCACCAGCGATGTGTGGTCCCACCAATGGATCTGGCCCGGCATCGTCTCGTCGTTCATGGACTGGCCCGAGGCCTATGCCACCTGGGTCTCGCCCGGCCGATCCACCGAGCTGCCCACCGAGCCGATCATCGACATGCAGGAGATCGCCAACACGATCTCCATCCGCTACGCCTGCCCCTTCGTCGCGTCGCCGCAGCTCTTCCGCGAGGGCGCGCCGGCGGACGAATCGCTCATCGGCCCCACGCGCCCCGAGAACGTCCGCTTCCCCGCGGGCAAGGTCATGCTCTGGGACGCCCACCTCGCCTACCTCCGCCGCCAGCCCGCGGTCGTCGGCGAGTTCTTCGACGCCCCCGCGCCCATGGCCTTCGCCGACGGGCACGCCGAGGTCCGCAATCCGACGCAGGCCGCCCCCGGCGTGACCAACCCCCTCCGCCACGTGGGCCCCTCGCCGATCAACAGCACCAAGGACGGCACGGCGGGCAAGGACTTCTGACAGCGCAAGCGCGCGAGGTAGGTGTGAGCTCGCCACTGCGCACCGCGCGTCAAGGACGCCGGGTGGTGGCACGGTTGGGCGCGGTGGGGCCGCCCCGGTGCGGGGTTGTGCCACCGGTCGTGCCACTGGGTGTGCCACCGGGCGTGACGCTTACTCCCCGGGCTTGCCGGCCAGCTTGGCCTGCTCCGGGGCGCCCGTGTCCGCGGCGCTGAGCTTGACCGGGCCGACCTCGACCGTCACCTTGTGGATCTTGCCGGTGAAGGCGTTGTCGCCTTCCTTGTAGTCGTCGGAGACGGGCGTCTCGCCGTCCAGGCCGACGTCCACGCCCTCATCCGCGGAGTAAATGCCGGGTTGCGTGCGCGTGATCTTGCCTTCGGCGACCTTCTTGCCGTTGACGAGGATCGTGCCCGTGCCGCCCTTGCCCAGGCCCGGGCCGTCGTAGGCGAACTCGTAGCGGATGGTGGTCTTGCCGGCGGGGATGGCCTCGGTCGCGGCGATCTTGGTCATCTCCAGGCCGAGGAAGTTGTACGCATAGGTCGGCTTGCCATCCTTGAGGTACAGGCTCCAGCCGCCGAATCGGCCAGCCTGCGAGATGATCACGCCGTTCGCTCCGCCCTCGGGGATCTGCACCTCAGCGGTGAGAGTCAGTGAGCGGTTCTTGGTGTTGATGAAGACGTTCTCCGACATGCCGATCATGCCGCTGTAGACGGTCAGCGAGGTGCGCCCGGCCATGAGGTCGGGGCGGCCGACCATTTCGGCGTTCATGCGCTCGAAGAGGCGGTCATCCAGCGGCGTCGCCTGGTTCGCGATCGCTTCCTTGACGAACAAGTCCTGCAACTCCTTGAGCTTCGCGGGGTTCTTCGCGGCCAGGTCATTGACGGCGCTGAAGTCCTGATCGACGTGGTAGAGATGCCATGTGTCGTCGGCGAACGAGGTCTTGGGCTTGGATTCCCAGGGTGCCCGGTGCACGGTGTGGGCGAGCCAGCCGTCGTGGTAGATGCCGCGGTTCCCGAAGATCTCGAAGTACTGGGTCTTGCGCCGGCTCTGCGCCGAGGCATCGGCGAAGGAGTACAGCATGCTGACGCCCTGGATAGGGGTCTGTGGCGTGCCGTTGACGGATTTGGGTTCGGGCAGGCCGGCGGCTTCGAGGATGGTGGGTGCGATGTCGATGACGTGGTGCCACTGGGAGCGCAGCTGGCCCTTGACGGCGATGCCCTTGGGCCAGTGCATCACCAGGGGGTTGCGGCAGCCGCCGTAGCTCCCGGCGACCTGCTTGGTCCAGGTGAACGGGGTGTCGCCGGCGACGGCCCATCCGGCCGCGTAGTGCGGATAGGAATTCGGGCCGCCCAGATCATCGAATCGCTTCAGGAGGTCCGGCACGGTTTCCTTGACGCCGTTGAAGTAGGTCATCTCGCTGAAGAGGCCGTTCATGCCCCCCTCGGCGCTGGCGCCGTTGTCGCCGGCGATGTAGATGACGAGGGTGTTGTCGAGCTGGCCCAGATCGTCGAGGGCCTGGATGAGCCGGCCGATCTCGAAGTCGGCCTGCTCGCCGAACCCTGCGAAGACCTCCATCTGGCGGGCGAAGAGGCGCTGTTCATCCGCACTGAGCTTGTCCCAGTCCTTGATGAAGTCGGGCTTGGGGGCAAGCCGGGTGCCCGGGGGCACCACGCCGAGCTTGATCTGCCGGGCCAGCGTTTCCTCGCGCACCTTGTCCCAGCCCTGGTCGAACTTGCCCTTGTACTTCTCGATCCACTCCTTGGGCACATGGTGCGGCGCATGCGTGGATCCGGGCGCGAAGTAGATGAAGAAGGGCCGGTCGGGCGTCAGGGACTTCTGAGACTGGGTCCACTTGATCGCCTGATTGGTCATGTCCGTCATGAAGTGGTAGTTGGGGTCTCTGGGCACTTCGATGCGGGTCATGTCCTCGTAGATGGCCGGGGCCCACTGATTGGTCTCGCCGCCAATGAAGCCGTAGAACTTGTCGAAGCCCGAGCGGGTGGGCCAGCGGTCGGTCGGACCCGAGGGGCTGACCTCCCACGCGGCGGTTTCGTGCGATTTGCCGAAGGCGGCGGTGCTGTAGCCGTTGAGCCGCAGCATCTCGGCCAGCGGCGCGACGCTGTTGGGGCGCTGCCCGGTCTGTCCGGGGAAGGCGGTGGCCGTCTCGGTGATGGACCCCATGTTGTTGATGTGATGGTTGCGGCCCGTCAGGATCGCAGCGCGGGTGGGCGAGCAGAGGGCGGTTGTGTGGAACTGGTTGTAGCGCAGCCCACCGCCGGCGAGCTTCTCAAGCGTCGGCATGTGGACGGGCCCGCCGAAGGCGCTGGGCTGGCCGAAGCCCATGTCGTCGATGAGAACGATCAGCACATTGGGCGCAGCAGCCGGGGCCTTGACCTCGAAGCGCGGCGGGGCCGTGGCGTTGCGGGCGTCGAGCACATCGGATTTGACCGGCCGGGGCTCGGGGATCGGCAGGACCGTGCGGTCAAGACCATCCGCCGAAGCGGCGACGGGCTTGGCCGGCTGGGCGCTGGCGAAGGTCGCGACCAGCGCCGACGTGATCGCCAGCGATGCGGCCAGAAGTGTGCGGGCCTTGATGATCGGCGACTTCATTTTCAGGTCCTTGTTTTGTTGCCACGCGTGAGATGGTCCGGGCTCACTTCAAGCCAACGGGATCGTCGCAGCCGGTGTCGACCGAGTTGGAGCGCCATCGGCGAGCGAAGGCGACACCATCAGAAAGCTCAGTTCGGGCCTGCCTTGTCGCTACGGTCGTCGATCCAGAATCACGGACCCGAACCCGAGCGACAGCATAGGCCCCCTGCGGCTTCGAGCGCCTCTTGTGGATGGGCGATCGGTACCGACGTGATCGTGGAGGATTGCGCACCACCGATTTCGGGCGTCTTCGCCCGAACTCGGCGCGGATCGCCCATCGCCAGCGCACTGAAGTCCAGCTCGCTCCTCTCTCCCAACGCCGCGGGACTTCAGCGGCACGCAGCCAGTTTGCACACGCCGCTTCGCACCGCCCGTCGAAGACGCCGAGTGGTGGCACGGTCGGGCGTCGCTTGCACCGATGTACTCCGGGGACTCAGCCCATCGGTTGCACGTGAGCGCGAGGCGGGGACTTCGGGGCCGCTCGGCCTTGCCCCGTGTTCCGCCGTGTTCCGCCGTGGTGCAACCGGCAGCCCAAGGGCGGAGCACACACCTCCTGTCTGTCGGCCAGCACCCTCCATACCCTCCGCCCATGCTCGCGAACCTCACCGTTAGTGGCCCCGTCGCCTCGCTCACCATCAACCGTCCCGACGCGCGCAACGCGCTTTCGCTGGAACTGCTCAACGAGCTGCACGCCAAAGCCTCCGAACTCGCCCAGCGCGCCCCGCGCGAGGGGATCACGGTCGCCACGCTCACCGGCGAGGGCAAGGCCTTCTGCGCCGGGCTGGACCTCAAGCAGGTCCTCAGCGGGCCCGACGCGGGGCGCGACCTGCTCCGCAAGCTGGGCGAACTGTGCATCGTCCTCCGCACGCTCCCCTGCACGCTCGTCGCCGCGGTGAACGGGCCGGCGGTGGGTGGCGGGTGCGGGCTGGTCACGGTGTGCGACCTGGCGATCACCTACACCGACAACAAGATGGGCTTCCCCGAGGTGGACCTGGGCATCTGCCCCGCGGTGGTCGCGCCGTGGCTGGTGCGCAAGATCGGGGCCGGCAAGGCCCGCCAGGTCCTGCTCACCGGCGGAATCATGAGTGGCAGCGACGCGCACGCGCTGGGCATCGTCTCGACGCTCGTGCCCACCGCCGCCGACGTGGCGGGCGCGACGCAGACGCTCGTCTCGCGCCTCGCGACCGGCGGGCAGCAGGCCATCGCCGCGACCAAGAAGCTCCTGAACGAACTGGACGGCTCCGCCGACGTGGCCCTCAGCCGCCGCGCGGCGGAACTCTCCGCCGACATCATCGCGACGAAGGAGACGCAGGAGATGCTGCGGAAGAAGGTGTCGGTGTGAGGGGGAAGTGAATAGTGATCAGTGATCAGTGATCAGTGATCAGTGATCAGTTGGTGGTGCGTGGTGCGTGGTGCGTAGTGGGTGGCGAATTCTGATCACTGATCACTGATCACTTCTTCTCTTCCTACCCCGCCGCCTTCGCCAGCCCGCGCTCCACGCACTCGAACACCTTCGGCCAGTCGGCTTCGTTGAAGACCGGCACCGGCGGCAGCATGCGGATGTGGTACGGCCCGTGCCCGCAGTAGAAGACGATGACGCCCTCGTCGAACATCGTCTTGCAGGCCTTCATGATCTTGTCCTTGTTGCCGCCGAAGGGCGTGAAGCGCATCATGCCGCCGCGACCGCCCACGATCTCCTTGGTCGTGTGACCCAGGGGCAACTGCACGGGCGGGAACCACTCGGGGTGGTTGGCGGCCAGGTTCTTCACCTGCTGCGCGAACGACGCGTGCAGACGCGCCGCTTTGCCCAAGGGGCCGTACAGGTCGCCCCGCTCCAGCATCTCCAGCACGCGCTGCCCGATGAGGAACGGCGTGCTGCCGCCGGTGAAGGTGCCCGAGAGCAGCCCGGGCCCGGGGTTGTATTCGGGGGTCCACATGGTGGCGCACACCTGCGTCATCTTGCCGACGCAGAAGACGTCCACGTACTGGCCCAGGTCCAGCGTCTCGTACGCGAACATCTGCTCGGTGCGCCCGAAGGTCTGGATCTCATCGTCCCACACGGCGATGTGGTGGGCCTTGCACACGTCCATGAGGGCCTTGAGCCACTCGCGCGGCGCGACGTTGAACCCGCCCTCTCCCTGCACGAGTTCGAAGATGAAGCACGCGTGCTGCTTGGGGTAGCGCTCGATGTACTGCATGAGGTGCCACACGCTCAGGTCGGTGTAGCGGGCCAGGCCCATGCGCTGCGCCGCCTCGGGGTCAAAGAACGGCATGTAGTCCACCTGCGTGGAGAGCGGGATGCCCATGCGGTTGGCCGCCGCGTCGCCGATCTGGCTCATGGTGACGCTGCGCCCCATGAAGCAGTCCTTGAAGGCGATGACGCGCGAGGCCGGCGCGTGCTTCTGATAGCACACCTTGATCGCGTTCTCGTTGGCCATGCACCCGCTGGTGGCGAGGTAGGCGTGCGCCAGCCGGCTGTTGCGCTTGGCGAGGCGGGTGAGGGTCTGCGCGAACTCGTACTGGTCGTTGTTGCCCTGCAGGTTGCCCTGCATGCAGGTGTCGCCCATCGCGCCCCGCAGGCCCGCCTGCACCAGTTCGGGATGGCTGTGCCCGAAGAAGTGCACGCCGATGCCGCAGATCATGTCCCACTTCACGCTGCCGTCGGCCAGCTCCACCAGCGCGCCGTTGCCCACGCCCGAGCCCAGGTAGGGATACAGCAGCGCCCGCCCGCGCACATCCGCCGCCTTGGCCATCAGGCCCTCGTAATCCTGGCGAGCCTGCGGGCTGGTCGGCCCGCGCACGCCGGTGATCTTCGCCGAGGCCGCCTTCACCTCGCCCGCGATCGTCGCGATCGCGGCCTTCACCGCCGGGCTCCCGGCGAGCGCGTGACCCTGGCTGGACGGGGAAGAACTGGACGAAGTCGGCGCGTGCATCGTGGTCATATCGGAGGGTACGCGCCGCGAGTTCACCGGGCGGGTCGGCCCGGTCTCGCCCTCAGCCCCGCGACCCCGTACAGACAGACGAAAGAGCCCCCGGGCATCCGATGCCCGGGGGCTTGGGTTCTCACCTTTATCTACGAGACGCGAACGCCCACCACCGTTGGACCATCGCGCTCCCGTCATCCGCCCCGCATCGCGCCCCGGGTCACGGGCATCCGAAGCCTTCGGAGAAGGTGTTCACGAACGCGATCAAGTCGTCGACCGTGAGCTGCCCGTCGGGCCCCGCGCCCGTGTCACCGATGTCGGTCACGTCGGCGCGGTTGCAGCCCGGCGGATTCAGCGAGAGCGTCGCGGCCGCCGAAGTCGCCGACCCGCCGAAGCACGCGGTCACCACGCAGTCGTACGAGCCGGCTTCGATGCTGGTGATCTCGTTTACGGTGAGCGTGGCGGTGTTGACGCCGCTGTAGTGCCCGCCGTCGGTCAGGGGCACGCCGTTGCGCCGCCACTGAAAGGTCCCGGCGGCCGCCGCGCTGACGGAGAACGTCGCGTCGGCTCCGAGCATCAAGCTCTGGCTGGAGGGCGGCGTGATGACGCCCGGGCTGGCTGCCGTGTTGAGAAACACCGAGATCGAATCGCCGGCTAAGTTAGTGGTGACCACGTCCGGCACGCCGTCGGCGTTCACGTCGCCGATCCCGATCTGGATGGTGCCCGCGGCCGTGGGAAAGCTCACCTCGGGCCCGAAGGCGAAGGGCCCGGTGCCCGGCCGTGCCCTCAACTGGCCGGAGGCATTTGCCCCCAACAGAAGATCAGGCACGCCGTCGCCGGTGAGGTCCACCGCGGGCGCGTTGCCCGTGGACTGGGAGCCCAGTGCCGGCAGTGTGCCCGCCAGCGTGACTACGCCGCCCGGGGCGTTGGAGATCAGATTCACGGCTCCGGTCGGCTGACTCGGCCCGGTAAAGTCCACTCGCCCGTCCCCGTTCAGATCGGCGGGCCAAAGGAATGCCGCGGATGACCCAAGGCCGAGGGGCACCGGTGCCTGGAACGAGGTGCCTCCAGGATTGCCTTTGAGTGTCGCGATAGTCGAGGCTCCGCTCGCCATCGCGTCGAGAATCCCATCGCCGTCGAGGTCCGTGAGGGCCACGCCAACGAGAGAGATCGACGCGACCGACGAGGTGGCCACCAGCGTCGAGCCGTTGTTGACATAGACCCGCAGCGTCGGCGAAGAGGAGGAGGCCACCACGGCGTCGATCAGGCCGTCGCTGTTCAGGTCGCGGAGCACCACCTGACGGTGACTGCCCGAATCGATCGCGGCGGGCGCTCCGAACGTTCCGTCGCCGTTACCCATCAGCACGCGCAGGCCGCTGCTCGTGCTCAGCACCACGTCCGGGACAGCATCGGCGTTGATGCGGGCCACCGCGACGTTGAAAGCACTAGCCACGCTCACCCCCCCGCTGTCGAGCCGCGCTCCCAGCGTGCCCGAGACGCTGCCCGGGAACACGCTGACCACGGGCCCGCCGTTGTCGGAGCCGGTGATGACGTCGGCGATCCCGTCGCCGGTGACATCCGCGATGGTGATGGCACGCGGGTTGTCGACCGCGTAGTTCACCGCCGGGGCCAGTCTGATGGTGTTGCACTGGGCCCGGGCGGCCGACCAGGGCACGAGCCCGGCGGCGCAAGCGAGCATGAGCGGGGTGACGAGGGAGCGGAACGTCGGGTGCATGTCAAATCCTCCAGAGTGTGGGTGATCCTGCACCTTGATCACGTGATCTGCGCTGCCAGAGCGCAATCCTCCGCGCACATTGGCTGAAGTGATCCAGACTCCTTTGCCCCGACCCCCTAGCTCGCCCAGCTGCACACCGGATGAGCGCCTCTCGGGGTAGGGGGTAGGGGGTAGGGGGTAGGGGGTAGGGGGTAGGGGGTAGGGGGTAGGGGGGTCGGGGGGGCGGGGGAGAGGGGCACTCCGTGCAGGCTCTTCCGTCTACCCTCCGCCATGGCCGACGCGAACTCCCCACGCCTTCCGGTGCTCAAGACCTACAAGCTCTATATCGCCGGGGCTCTGCCTAGATCCGAGAGCGGGCGATCCGACCCCATCCTCTCGCCTTCGGGCGCGGTCGTGGGCCACTCCTGCAAGGCTTCGCGAAAGGACCTCCGCGACGCCGTCAACGCCGCCCGCAAGGCCCTGCCCGGCTGGTCAAACGCCACCGCCTACAACCGCGGGCAGATCCTCTACCGCCTCGCCGAAATGCTCGAAGGCAAACGCGCCGAGATGGCCGAACTGCTCGCGCTCAACCCCGCCAGGGACGCCGAGCCCGATCGCGAGATCACCGCCGCTATTGACCGCCTGGTCGCCTTCGCCGGGTGGACCGACAAGATCGCCCACATCCTGGGCAGCCAGAACGCGGTCGCCGGTCCGTACTGGAACATCACCGTGCCCGAGGCGGTGGGGGTGGTGGGGGTGGTCTGCGGCCCGCGCCTGCCCCTGCTAGGTCTCGTGAGCGCGCTCGCCCCGGTCATCGCCTGCGCCAGCACCGCCGTGGTCATCTCCGACGCCTACGCGCCGGTCGTCTCGGTCTTCGGCGAAGTGTGCGCCACCAGCGACGTGCCCGCGGGCGTGATCAACCTGCTCACCGGCTCGCTCGATGAACTGGTCCCCGTGCTCGCCAAGCACCGCGACGTCGACGGCGCGGTGGCACTCGGCGCGCCCGCCGCGCTCATCACGGTTCTTCGCGAGGGCTCGGCCGACAACCTCAAGCGCGTGGTGATCCGCCCCGAGGGCGTGGACCTCTTCGACGAAGAGGCGTGCGCCTCGCCCGCGTGGCTCCGCGACCTGGTGGAGTACAAGACCGTGTGGCACCCGGTGGGTGTCTGAGCACGATACAAGACGCGACGCGCAAGCGATCGTTCTTCACCCGCCCTGGTGGCCCAGGCCTGGTGGCCCAGGCGTCCCGCCAGGGTCGCTCATCGCACGCGCTACGCAGCAGGCGAGACGCCTGCTCCACCTCGGCGAAGCCGTTCTTCACCCGCCCTGCGCACCCTCGATCATCGCCTTCCACAGAGGCAGCAGAGCTTTCACGTCGCGGTACGGCCCCGTCAGGCGGATCTGCACCTGCCCCTGCCGACCCTCGAAGATCGCCCCCAGGAACATCGTGTCGCGCTGAGGGGCCGACGCGCCGCCCATGTTCATCCCGGTGTAGGTGCCTTCCATCTGCACCGTTGTCACCTTCGCGCCCGCCACGTTCATCGTCTGAACGTCCGCCCGGCTGGGCTGCCCGTCGTCTTCCTTCATCTGCCCCTTCCAGCGGTCGATGTTCATCTGCGCCGAGCCGCCGGTGTTGAAGAACACCAGACGCGACGCCCCGTCGTCGCCGTCGATGCGATACTCCGCCACCGGCGACATGGTGCTGCCCCCGGCGGTCTGCACCTTGGTCCACGTCGAGGGCACCGCGAAGGTGATCCCCGCCACGTTCACCCGCTCACCCTGCCCGGTGATCGCGTCCGCCATCGCCGAGGCCTTGGCCTGCTCGGTCGCCACCGCGCCGGCGGTGTCGCGGGCCATCTTGGCGCTCTTGCCCAGCACGGTCGACGGGTTGTCCGGCGTGGTCTGCGGCGCGTTCGACGCCGACTTGTCATCGCAGCCCGGCAGGGCCAGGGCGAGGGCGGAAAGGGAAGCGACGATCAGCGTGCGGTTCATGCGCCAACAGTAGTACGCCATGCCGCAGGTGATCCCCATCGCCGATCTCGACGACCCCCGCCTCGCCGATTACCGCGCGGTCAAGGACCGCCAGTGGCTGCCCGCCTTCACCTACGCCGACACCCGCGCCCCCGACCCCGCCGCGCCATGGGGCAAGTTCATGGCCGAGGGGCCCACCGTCCTGCAGCGCCTCGCCCTCCGGCCTGAACTCGCGCTCTCGGTGCTGGTGTCGCCCACGCGGCTCGAAGCTGTCCGCGCCGACATCGACCGCCTGCCCCCCGCCACCCCCGTCTACGTCCTCGCTCAGGAACAACTCGAGCGTCTGGTGGGCTTTGAACTTCACCGCGGCCTGCTCGCCATCGCCGCCCGCCCGCGCCCGCTCACCGCCGCCGAGGTCCTCCCGCACGTCACCCCCTGGCGACCGCTGGTGGTTCTGGAGTCCATCTTCAACCACGACAACGTCGGGGGCATCTTCCGCAGCGGGGCCGCGCTCGGGGCGGGGGGCGTGCTGCTCTCCCCCCGCTGCGCCGACCCTCTGTATCGCAAGGCTCTCCGCGTCGCCGTCGGGTGCGTGCTGCTCACCCCGTGGGCCTACGCCCAACACTGGCCCGCCGCCCTCGCCCAACTGCGCACCGAGGGGATCCGCGTGCTGGCGATGACCCTTTCGCCAAGCAGCATGCCCCTGGCCGAGGTCCCCCGCCACGTGGACCTGGGCAAGCAGCGGGTCGCCATCCTCCTGGGCACCGAGGGCCCCGGCCTGTCCGCCGAGGCCATCCGCCACGCCGACCTTCACGTCCGCATCCCCATGGCTCCCGGCGTGGACTCCCTGAACGTTTCCGTCACCGCCGCCATCGCCCTGGCCGCTCTGGCCCGCCCAAACTGAACCCGGACCCGCCGGAATCTGCAACCGGCGGACGGTCTGCCGCGATACCCTTTTGGGGCGATCCCGGGCAAGGCTGTCCGTGCATCGCCATCCTGGAGCCTGCCATGACCATCCGCTCGATGAGCGCCGCTGTGTTCCTCTCCGCCGGTCTTGCCCTTTCGGGGGTCGCCTTGGGCGCTGAGCCCGTGGATGACGGCGTGAAGCGCGAGCGGGCGGAACTGTCGTCGATGGAGCTCAAGCCCTTTGATGCCTCGGTGCTGGCCGGCCTGGCCGACTGGCAGAACGGCGCCGCCCTCAACGCCGACGCGATCAAGGGCAAGCCCGTGCTCATCGTCTCGTGGACGGCGTGGATCCCCAGTTCGCAGCAGGCGGTCCAGCGGGCGTCGGAGATCGCCTCCAAGAACCCCGATCTGATCGTGGTGCTGGCGCACGCCGACAACCGCTACGAGAACGCCGCCAAGTTCCTGACGGACAAGAGCATCAAGCTCCCCTGCGCCCGCGACGTGGGCGGCAAGCTCCGCTCGGGCCTGAAGGTGGACGCCGACCCGGACTTCTACATCGTGGACCGCGCCGGGCACCTCCGCTTCGCCGACATCGAGACCAACTCCCTCGCCGCCGCGGTCGACATCGTGGTGAAGGAGACCGCCGAGGACGCGTCCAAGATCCCGCAGACGCTGGCCCAGCGGGCCAAGGACGCCGCCGCCGAGGCCGCCCGCACCCGCGACATCACCAACGCCCGCAGGCCCGGCGAGAAGCCCGTC
The DNA here is from genome assembly GCA_022843545.1 of Phycisphaerales bacterium. Classification (GTDB taxonomy): domain Bacteria; phylum Planctomycetota; class Phycisphaerae; order Phycisphaerales; family UBA1924; genus JALHNL01. The sequence continues at coordinate 50,925 of JALHNL010000008.1, forward strand.
GTGATGTTCGAGCCCCCGCCCGCCAGCGCCTACGCCAAGGTCATCTGGCCCCCCGTCAATCAGGACGAGGACATGTCCAAGCTGGGCGACTCGACGATGCAGGGCCAGGTGCTCCCCATCAAGTTCGGCGGCACCGAGCAGTGGCTCACGCCCAAGGTCGAAGGTCAGGACATGGCCGGCAAGGTCGTCATCGTCTACTTCTGGTCCCCCTCCGACGACGCCCGCTTCGACAACGTCGTCGAGGCGCTCGCCCGCTCCTATCGCAACGACGTCCAGGTCCTCGCCTTCTCCGGCATGAAGCGCGGCGACCGCATGGACAGCAAGATCGTCATCGAGCGCGCCCTCCGCGCCAAGCCGGCCCTGGAGTTCGGCCACATCTACGACACCGACCAGAAGATCTTCAACGATCTCAAGCTCCGCGAGTTCCCCGTCGTCATCGTCCTCAGCACCGACGGTGTCGTCCGCTGGGCCGGGGTCCCGGTTGATCCGGAGTTCCCTAGCCGCGTCCGCGAGATCATCACCATCGACCCCGGCGTGGCCGCCCGCCGCGCCGCCGAGATCAAGGCGGGCATTCGGTGACCGCGCCCACGGGGGCGGACAGCCGCCTCCTGCACATCGTCCTCCACGAGCCCGAGATCCCCAACAACACCGGGAACATCGGCCGCACGTGCGTCGCCACCGGTTGCGGTCTGCACCTCATCGAGCCGCTGGGCTTCGACACCTCCGAAAAGGCCTGCCGCCGTGCGGGGCTGGACTACTGGCCCCGCCTCGCGCCCGTTCATCACGCCTCGTGGGATGCCTACACCGCCGCGGTCCGTCCGCCCCGGCTCTGGCTCTTCACCACCAAGACCGCCGCGCCCGCGCACCGCGCCCGCTTCGCCCCCGGTGACCACCTCGTCTTCGGCAAGGAAACCAAGGGTCTGCCCGACGCGCTGCTGGAGCGCTACCCGGACCGGCTGGTCACCCTGCCCATGGTGCCCGGGGAGCGTTCGCTCAACCTGGCCACCGCGGTGTGCGCCGCGGTGTATCTCGCGGTCGATCAGTTCCTGCGCGAGGGCCAGGTGAACCTCGACGAGCAGGGGCGACTTCGCCGCGCCTGACGCCTCAGCGGGCCGCCGCGGTCCGCGCCAGCGATTCCAGGCAGGCCTCCCGCAGCCGGCGCGGGTCCACCGGTTTGCACAGGTACCCGTCGCACCCCGCGTCGATGCACTTCTCCCGGTCGCCCGCCATGGCGTGCGCCGTCAGCGCGATGATCGGGCCGCGCCACCCCTTCGCGCGAAGCCGACGGGCCAGTTCATACCCGTCCATCTCCGGCATCTGCATGTCGGTCAGCACCAGGTCAAACCCGGTCTCCCCAGGCAGTTCGCCTTCACACGTGCCGTCGGCCGTCACACCCTCCAGCGCGACCCGACCGTTGACGAAGTGCCTCACGCTCGCCCCCGCTCGTCGCAAAAGCAGCGAGATCAGCCGCTGGTTGTCCAGCCCGTCCTCCACGAACACCACGCGCACGCCCTCCAGCGGTCCCGCCCCCGTGTGCCGCTGCGACGGCGCGGTGACGGCGGCCGCCACCTCGCCCATCGCCGGCGTCGTCAGCCGGCAGTCGCCCCACGGCTTGGCCGAGAACGTGAAGGTGAACGTGCTGCCCCGCCCTGGCAGGCTCTCCACCGCGATCTTCCCGCCCAGCATCTCCGCCAGGCGCTGGCAGATGCTCAGCCCGAGCCCCGAGCCGCCGAAGCGCCTCGTCGTGCTCACGTCGGCCTGGGCGAAGGGCGCGAAGATCCGCCCGACTTCCTCGGCCGAAAGCCCCACACCCGTGTCGGTCACGCGCACGATCATCTCGCCGCCGCCATCGCCCCCGCCGCGGTAAGAAACCACGACGCGCACCCCGCCCACCTCCGTGAACTTGATCGCGTTGCCCACCAGATTCACGAGCACCTGCCGCACCCGGACGGGGTCGCTGGCGATGACCTCGGGTATGGGCGTGTCGGCCGCCAGCTCCAGCCTCAGCCCCTTCGCCCTCGCCTTGACGAGCATCAGTTCGTGGACTTCGTTCAGGATCGCCCATGGCCGCGTCTCCACGCACTCCACGGTCATCCGCCGCGCTTCGATCTTCGAGAGGTCCAGGATGTCGTTGAGGATGCCCAGCAGGTGCTCGCCGTTGCGCCGGATCGTCTCGACGTACTCACGCCGCTGCGGGCAGCCTTTGTCGTCCGACTCCTGTTCCGCGAGCAGTTCGGTGTAGCCCATGATCGCCGTCATGGGCGTGCGGATCTCGTGGCTCATGTTCGCGAGGAACGCGCTCTTGGCTCTGGTCGCCGCCTCCGCCGCCTCGCGCTGCGCCACCAGGTCCGTGATGTCCTGGAACGCCCCGACGATCTTGACGACCTTCCCGTCCGCCATCACCGCCCGTCCCGCCGCGCGGACGCGGCGCACCGCGCCGCGGTAGGTGATCAGCGGCAGTTCCACGTCGAACGGGCGTCCGTGCTGCAGCGCCGCGGTCACGCACGCCCCGATCGTCTCGCGCGCCTCGGGCGCGTAGAACGCCACCGCCGACTCCAAGCCCGGGCGGTACTCCTCCGGCACTTCGTGGATCTCCCGCACCACGCGCGACCACTCCAGCCGGTCGCCCGCGCCCGAGAGTTCCCACCAGCCCGTCCGCGTGATCTCCGCCGCCGTGTCCATCTGCCCCTGCGCCACCACCAGCGCCTCGTGCTGGCGCACCCGATCCGTCACGTCCGTCTCGATCGACATGAAGCCGTTCAGTCGCCCGTGCTCGTCGCGCAGCGGCTGCACCTCGACGTCCACCAGGAACACCCGACCGTCTTTGGCCTGATGGGTCAGTTGCACGCGGCACTCCACGCCCGCCGCCACGCTCTCATCGAGCTTCCGCAGGTTGTCCGGGGGCGACAGCCGCGTGTGCAGCAGGTCGCTGGGCAACCTCCCCGCGGCCTCCGTTGGGCTGTACCCCGTCTGCCGGGTGAAGGCCTCGTTCACCCACACGATCCGCCGATTCGCGTCGGTCACGATCACCATGTTGGTCGTCCGCTGGGCCACCCGCGCCAGCAACTGCAGCTCCGCCGTCATGCTCCTGGCCAGCCGCTCCGCCCGCTGGCGACCGCCCAGCAGCGAGCGGAACTGCCCCGCCACCAGCAGGCTCAGCATCACCCCCGCCAGCCCGACCACCAGCGGACCCACGCTGTCCACCGTCGATTCAAACGCCGCCGTGGGCGACGCCTGCAAGCGCCAGCGTCGTCCCCCGATCATCAGGTCCTCCTGATACAGCAGCGGCTCGCGCCACCGCGAGGTCTTCGCCGGGGCGCTGCCGCCGACGCGGCACACCAGTTCCGCACAGGAGTCGCACATGTCGAACACCTCGGTGTGCAGGAGCTCGCCCACGCCGATCCTCATGCCCGCCAGCGCTCGGTCCACGTCCACTTCAGCGAACAGCACTCCCTGTACTCTTTCGCGACGCGCGTCGGGCGTCGGTGGCAAGTCCCCGCGCGCGAAGACCGGCATGAAGTACATGACGCTGACCCGCGTGCCGGCCGCATCAACCCATGGCAACGGAGCGCTCATCGACCACGTCCCGCGGTCGATCGCCGCCTCCGCCGCTTTCACGAACTCGGGCTCACGCCCGAAGCGCTCCCACGCCCCGTTCTGCTGTGTCGCAGCGTGTGAGTACTCGAGGGTGAGTTTTTGGCCGGCCGTCGCCGCTGCATCCACCGCCAGCAAGCCCACCGAGCTCAGGCCGGGGAAGTCGGTCGAGAGCTCTCGCGACTCCGCGAAGAGCGCAAACTCCTCCGCGGTCACCCGCTCGCTCGCCACCATCAGGCCGCGAGCACCCTTGAGCACGTGCGAGTGGCTCTCCATCCGATGGCTCAGGTCGTTGACCAGTTGCTCCGTCAGCAGTTCAAAGCGGTGCCTTCGTCGCCAGTCTGCCTGCTCGCTCAGATGGCTGAACAGCCAGATGGTGGCCGCCACGCCCACGATCGCGATGCACAGGGCGCCATACACATTGGACGTGCTTCGTAGCAGCATTCAGCCTCGTAGACTCTTGGCCCATCTCTTTCGTCGGTGCCTCCACGCCTTGACTTGGGTCTTTATGCGAGCAAGATCGAACACCACCGTCGCGTGGCCTTGAAACGCCGTACACTGGTCGATATGAACGGTCTTCCCCCCAAGGTCCGTATTCGTGCGCAAGCGTTCGGCGTCCTGCTCGTTCTGGCCGCCCTCACGGCCCTGCCCGCCTGCCAGCGCCCGCTCTTTGATCCCAACGAGGGGCGGTCGCAGTACGACCGCTACGACGGCATCCGCGCCCAGTACGCCCCGCAGTTCATCGAGGACGAGTACGGCCAGCGCATCCCGAACCTCCGGGCGCGACTTTCGCCCAAGGAGTAAAGACCGCCCCAGCCCCAATCTGTAGTGGGTGGGGCTCCCCGGCCTTCAACGGCTGTGGTTTTCCGGAACTCGTCCCGAACCTATCCTCTTGAGACGCCGGAGTTTCCGGACGATAAAGTGTCTTGGATTTGACAGGAAATCCCCGCCTCGGGACGATGTTCTAGGACCGCGCCGCAGGATCTCGCTGGCGCGTTCGCCGATCTTCACAGGGCACGACGCATGGCCGCACGCCGCTCCAAGTCCGCTCGACGCTCCAGCGCCGCTCGCACGCGCAAGGTCTGGCTCGCGCTGCTTGCCGCCATGACCGGCGTCGGCGGCCTGCTGCTCATCGCCGACGGCAGCCCCGCGCCCGCGGTCCAGGGCCTCACGCTCACTCCGCTCGCCGCCACCGGTGTTTCCCAGTCGATCGAGTCGATTTTCCAGACCCGAAGCGCCGTCAGCCCCGGGCGCTGGACGTACATCGTCATCCACCACAGCGGCTCCCCCGCCGGCAGCCCCGCCAGCATCGAGCAGGAGCACGTCGCCCAGCGCCTCCGCGGCCTGGGTCACCACTTCGTCATCGGCAACGGCCGCGGCATGCAGGACGGCGAACTCCACGTCGGCCGCCGCTGGCTCGAGCAGCTCCCCGGCGCGCACGCTGCCGGGCCCAAGGGTGAGGCCTTCAACCTCAACTCCATCAGCATCTGCCTCGTGGGCGACGGCAACCGCCACCGTTTCACGCAGGTTCAGATCGACCGCCTCACGCAGGTGGTCTCCGCGCTTCAGACGCAGCTGGGTATCCCCCCCGATCGGGTGATCCTCCACAGCGACATCGCCGAAGTCGCCGACCCGGGCCGCCTTTTCCCCGAAGCCACCTTCCGGGCCAGCCTCGCGGCGAAGAGGTAGGACATACAAGTAGGCGTTAGTACCAGTTGATCCCGGTGCCCTGCAATGACTAATCTGTGTCCGCACGGGCATCGGAGGCCCGCGCCGATGCCGATACTCGTGGGGCGTCGATGGCGTTGTCAGGCAACCTCTGCGCGCCCGATGACGAATCAGTTCATCGGGCGCTGCATTGGCGGCGGTATGGAGGCGTTAAGCGGTTGAAGGAAGCGCCCACGGCGACCGACAATCGCTCGAAGATACGGGGGGATGGTCGTTCGGCGGGTTCTCCGCCATGCGAACAGCGACCGAATACACATGCAAGTCTTCAAGAACGGTGAGATCGTTGAGGGGCAGTACCGCGTGATGGCCGAACTGGGCCGGGGCGCGGCCTCCATCATTTACCTCGTCCAGGACACCAAGACCAAGCAGGTCTGGGCGCTCAAGCACGTGTGCCGCGAGAGCGAGAAGGACGCGCGCTTCCTGGAGCAGGCTGAGAGCGAGTACACCATCGCCAGCAAGCTGGACCATCCGGGCATCCGCAAGGCGGACCGCCTGATCCGCAAGAAGAGCGGGCTGCTCACCACCAGCGAGCTCTACGTGATCATGGAACTGGTCGACGGCACCAGCGTGGACAAGAACCCGCCGCGGACCTTTGAGAGCGCGGCGGACATCTTCGAGCAGACGGCGCGGGCGATGGCGTACATGCACGACAAGGGCTTCGTCCACGCGGACATGAAGCCCAACAACGTGATCGTCGACGCCCACGGCGGCGTGAAGGTGATCGACCTGGGCCAGTCGTGCCCGATCAACACGGTGAAGAAGCGCATCCAGGGCACGCCCGACTACATCGCGCCCGAACAGGTCCACCGCCAGCCCATCACCGCCAAGACCGACATCTACAACCTCGGCGCCACGATGTACTGGGCGCTGACGCGCCGCTTCGTGCCCACCGCGCTGGCCAAGGGCGACTCGCTGCTCGACCATGTCGACAGCTCGATGATGGAAAAGCCCAAGCCCACCACCGCCTACAACCCGCGCGTGCCCGAACTCTTCGACAAGTTGATCATGGACTGCGTCGAGATCGAGCCCGCCATGCGCCCCGACAGCATGCACCAGGTGGCCGAGCGGCTGAACCTCATCCGCGGGAAGATGCTGGCGGAGGCGGAACTGCGCAAGAGCGGTTCGTTCAAGCGCGTCGTCGCCAGCGAAGATTGACCCAAGGGCTCCCTGCGACCCCGCAACTTCTTTGCCGGGGCTGAGTTCGCAGTGCGAACGCTTCGTCCCTCACTTACCTGCTCCCGCTGTCCCTGCGTCTTCAGCACCCATCGCTGAACGCGTTCACGAACGCGATCACGTCGTCCACGGTGAGTTGGCCGTCGGGCAGTTCGGGTGGGCCGCCGATGCCGCAGACGTCGGCCAGATTGCACGGAGCGTCGCCCGGGCAGTCGGTGGCGTCACTGAACAGGTTGATGAAGAAGATCACATCGTCGACGGTGAGTTGATCGTCGGGGTTGCCGGGGTTGTCGGGCGTGCCGCCGATCTCGGTGATGTCCGCGAGATTGCAGCCCACGAGCGTGGTCAGCAGGTCGTAGGAGGTGGTGGCGCCGCAAGGGGCGACCGGCGCGGCGCGCACGCGCAGCTTGCGGCCGATGAAGTCCGCGGCGCTCAGATCCGAGAGCTCCAGCGACCCATCGGGATGGATCGACACCGACGTTCCGCCGGGCAGGACCTGCCCGTCGAGCAGCGGAGCCCAGAGCAGGGCGGCCTCTTCGTCGCTGGTGAGCAGGGGGTCGTCCGCGCTCAGCCAGCGCTCCCACGGGCTGGGGCCGGGGAAGGGCTCGGAGCCGGGGCCGAAGTGCATGCGATACGTTGCGGTCTGGCCCGCTCGCGCCGTCGCGGGCCATTCGATGGGCGCGGCGGTCAGGCACGGGTCGGCCGGGCGAAGACTCACGATCAGGTCATCCACGTTGAGGGTGTCCGCGCACTCGATGGCCACGGACTGGAGGCGGAAGCCTGCGGGCATGGGCTGCTCGAAGTCAACCCACGTTGGCGCCGGCGCCAGCGAAGCGGTGAGAACCGTTCCGGCGGCATCGGTGAAGGTGAGCGTGGCGAGCCCGCCACGGTGCTTCAGCCTCACGCTCGCGGCGTGCCAGCGATCCGGGATGGCGGGCGAAACGAGGTAGACCGCGCCCTGAACACGGAGGGATGACGGAGGCGAGACGAACAGCACCGCGTCGAGCCCCGCCCCGCCGCCCGGAGCGATGGGCGCGATCGTGACGTCGCTGAAGTCCGGGTCGGGATAGGCGCGGTCCTCGGCCTCATCCACGAAGTTCTCCTCGAGGTCGCCGATCGCGAAATCGCAGTAGTCCGCGGGGCGTCCGGGTCCGTCGGAGATGATCGCCGCGAGCGTCATGCCCGACGCGGGGTGGGTGTGCACCGTGCGATTCACGTGCAAGCTGCCGCAGGTGTCGTGATGGAAGAACGCGCGGTACACCCGGAATCGGCGCGGCGGCACGGTGTAGCACGAGGTGATCTGCAGACGTGGCGGATTGGCGAGCTGGTTCACGGGGATCTGCACGCTGGCCATGAGCGGGCCCTCGCCCGGGATCGCCGCGGGCAACCCCAGCGCACCCACCAGCGGTGGCGGACAGGGCATCGCAAGCACCCCCGGGATCGCGCCCGCCGGCACGGGGAACCGGAGCGCAACGGTGGGGGGCGAAGGGAACCCCGCGATGCGCAGCAGCCCGTACATGCCCCACAGCGCGGGCGCCCGAGCGCAGCCGCCGTTGACGGAGCACGACGAACAGCCCAGCGTCGTGACGAGGCGAGCCGGGCAGCGCGGCGGGAACACCAGCCAGGGCCCGCGATAGGTGAGCACGCACGCCGGCTTGGGCGGGGGCCCGCCGCCGGGCGGGTTCTGCCGCCGGTACTGGCGGTAGTACCACACACCGGGCGTGGGCACCGGGCCGGGGTCGTCGGTGCGGAATGACAGCAGGTGATCCTCGATCTCGCCCCGGAAGGGGTGAGCGGCGGTCATGGTCGAGTCCCACAGGCCGGACAAGGACCCGCCGGGACCGCGGAAGGCCGCGCCCACGGGCTCATTAGAGACCATCGCGCGCAGCCAGTGGCTGTTCAAGGGGTCTTCCAGACGGATGGGCGCGATGGAGACTCGGGCGGTTGTTCCCGCCGGCATCATCACCGGGATGTCCTGCGCGATCCACTCAAGATTCCACGCGATGAGCGGCGTGGCGAGCAGATAGCCGTCCTTCCATTGCCCGTCGCGGTTCTGATCGATCCAGATGTTGAGGTACACCGGCTGAGACGCGTCGTGCCCCGGCGAGGTCGTGACCGTGACCTCCAGACTCGCGAGCGGGTTGGGCCCGGGGTTGGGCGGGCCCGGCCAGACCAGAATCACGGGCGCTGCGTCGTTCTCGGGAGGGCCCGGAGTGAGTGTGCTGTCCGTCTTGAGCGATGGCCCGACCGTGCCCAGTCGGGCTGTGGCGCCGCTGTTGAGCCACGCGCCCTGTGCCCGTTGCGGCAGAATCACGGTGTTCGTGTGGTTGAATCGCGTGGGCCACCGAGCCAGCACGCCGGGGTACGCGGGCACGTTGTCGGCGAGGTTGCCCACCGGAGCATCGCCATAGTCCCCAGGCGGGCCGGCGGAGGCAGCCATCGCGACAACGAACGAACACAGACACGCCCAGATTCTGGGTGCCATGGTCGTCTCCTTAGAACACGGATGCGCCGCGACGGACGTCAGCGACTCTCATAGCCTACCGGACGTCGCCCGCACTCACAAGGTGAAACCGAGCGTGAGCGCGCAGATTGACCCATTCGTGGGTCCCTAGGGTGAGCGGGCCTCAGCACCCATCACTGAACGCGTTCACAAACGCGATGACGTCATCGACGGTGAGTTCGCCGTCCGGCTCCGCGGGCGGGCCGCCGATGCCGCACACGTCGGCGACATTGCACGCGCCCAGCGTTCCCGCGCCGGGGCAGCCGACCGAGTCGCTGAACGTGTTGACGAAGACGATCACATCGTCGACGGTGAGCTGCTCGTCGGCGCACTGGTCGGATGTGCCCGTTCCGCCGACCGGGGCGATGTCGGCGAGGTTGCAGGGCCGGATGAGGTGGACGATCACGGTGTTCGAGATGACGGTGGCGCAGGGATTGGTGACCCCGCCGCCGAAGCGCGGGTCGCGCACCGGCAGGCCGCCCGGCGCGGGGCGCATGTTGGAGATGTTCAGGTTCGGCGTGCTCGCGCCCGCGACCTCGAAGGTCAGGCCCGAGACCGGATCGGCGTAGGGCCCGTCGCTGATCGGCACCATCTGCCCGCTGTCGGGCGGGAACTCGATGTGCCACTGATACTCGAGGTTGGTTTGTCCGCCGCCCGGGGCCTCGGCCACCACCGTGAGCGTGACGGGGATGGGGCTGGCGGGGCAGGCGGTGCGGCCGATAGGGTCGTCGATGATCCGCGGTCCGCTGGGGCAGGGGATGTTGCGGATGAGGAAGGCGCGCTGCAGGCCGGTGGCGGGGAAGACGCCGGTCGCGACAATGGCCGAGCCGTCCTGGTTGATGTCGGTGGCGGTGGTGAGCGTGTAGCCGGAGAGATTCGCGCCGATGCCGTTGAGGTAGTTGGTGAGGTCCACGGTGCCGATGGTGGTGTTCCAGAGCATCGCGCGCTTCACGTTGCTGGCGACGGTGTAGAAGCCCACCACCGCCTGGCCGTTGCCATTCACCGCGGTGCCCAGAGACTCCAGCCCGCCGAATGGGATGCCCAAGTTCACCATGCCACCCGCGGGTGTCCAGCGGAAGGCGCGCGTGCCCGAACCCGACCAATGGCTGTAGCCCACGATGGTGCCGTTGTCGGTCGAGACGTCGCTGGCCCACGAACTCAGACCGCCGGGGAGCACGCCGAGGTCCTGCACGATGGTGCCCGTGCTCAGCCAGCGCACGGCCCGCACGCCCGAGCCGGTCCAGCCGCTGTTGCCGACGATGATCGAGCCGTCGGGGCTGATGCCCAGGGCGTTGTTGCCGACGGTCAGCCCGCCGGGGAGCGCGGGGAGCAGTTGCAGACCGCCGCTGGTGGGAGTCCAGCGGACCGCCGCCATGCCGCCGAAGTTGTTGTTGTTGCACCAGCCCACGACGGTGTTGCCGTCACCGCTGATGCCCGTGGCGAGCCCGAGGGTGCTGATCCCGTACACGCCCAGATTCTGCATGCCGCCCGATTGGGTCCAGCGAAAGAGGCGGTTGGAGGCGTTGCCGGCCATGGCCTGCCCGGTGGAACTTATGGAGTTGGCGGCCGCCCACGGCAGGCTGGCGGGCACGCCCAGATCCTGCATGCCGCCCGAGAGCGTCCAGCGGAAGGCCTTGGCGAAGAAGCCCGGCGCGTTGGCCCAGCCGCTCACGGTCCAGCCGTCGGGGGTGACGCCCCCGGAGGCCGACTCGGTGCCGGCGGGGAGCAGGCCGAGGTTGTAGACGATGGGCGCGCCCCGTGCCGCGCCAGCGGCGGACAGACACAAACCCGCGGCCAAGACCAACAGTGGGGGAGAGAGGCGCATGATTACTCCTGGCGGGGCAAAGCCACCCCGCAGCGTGGGACGTCGGCACCGCCCGCGCGGGGCGATAGACGACACTCAGTCTGCGGCCGCCGGGGACCGATCTTGCACACAAAGGGACGGAATTCAGGGCTCGGCGTACGTCCAGGGGAACTCGACGTAGCGGTTGGCGACCGAGCCGTCAGGCCCGAGGTCGACGAGCATGTACCCGGGCTTGGCCCGCGCGGGGCGGAGGTCGACGGGCACGTCGCCCTCCTTCCAGCGCTCGCGGCCGCGCTTGCGGTTGGCCTCGATGCCGCGCCACCACATCCCGCTGACCGCGCCGGAGCAGATATAGGTGACGCCGTCGTACTCCATCCGCTCGGTGGTGTGGATGTGGCCCGAGAGGCAGACCTTGACGTTGGGGTGCTGGCGGAAGAGGGCCAGGAGGCGGTGCACGTCCATCATGACCGCGCCGCGCCCGGTGATGATCCCCTGCTCGCGCACCTGCGCATCGACCGCGACAGTGCTGATGCACAGGATCGGGATGTGCGTGACGATGCAGACGGGCATGGTCGAGGGCGTGGAGGCCAGCACGCCGCGGAGCCACTCGAACTGCGCGTCATCCAGCCGGCCTTCGTACGAATCGCCCAGGGGGCTGATGCTGTCGAGGATGATGATGCGCCAGCCGCCCACGTCGCGCGTGCGGTAGAGGCTCGTGAGCTGCATGACCTCGCTGACCCAACGCTTGCCCCAGCGGGCCTCGGAGCCCGTGGAGCCGCTCTGGCCCTTGTTCCAGCCCCAGATGTCGTGGTTGCCGATGCACACCTCGGTGGGCAGGCGGCAGGCCGCGTCAAACGTGCTGCGCCACACCCGCCAGAGTTCCTCGACGCGCGAGGCCTTCTGGTCCATGGAGTGCATGATGAGGTCGCCCCCCAGCACGACCAGGTCGGGCTTCTGGGGCTGGGCGCACACGTGGGCCCAGGCCGCGGCGGTGCCCTCGACCGCGTTGAACTCCGGGCGGATGTGCGGGTCGGTGAAGTGGCAGAGGCGCACGCCCCCGCGCGCCGCTTCCGCCGGGGCGCTCACGACGCGCGAAGACGTTGCGCACGCGGCGAGCGAAGCGCCCGAGCCGGCCAGCGCGGTGACGCCCGCGGCCTTGAGAAGTTCGCGACGGGACAGCCCATGACGGTCGGACTCGCGGGTGCTCATGCCCACAGCTTACCGATCCGCCCAGCGAACGTCCCGCTCCGGCGGGCGAACTCACGCTACCTTCAATCTCCGCGATGGTCACCTTGCTGCTCTTCAATCCGCGCGCGGGCTATGGGCGAAGCCGCGCCGCGGCGGAGGCGCTGTCTTGGGACATCCGCCGGGCCGGGCACGACGCGAGGCTGGAGCCCGTGGGCCCCGGCGAGGCGGACGAGCACCTCGACGGGGCGTTCGCGGCCGCGGACGCGGTGGTGGTCGTCGGCGGCGACGGCACGCTGCACCACCTCCTGGACCGGCTGGTCGCCTCGGGCAAGCCCGTGTACCACGTGCCGACGGGCACCGAGAACCTGTTCGCCCGCGAGTTCGGCATGGACCGCTCGTCCGCGAAGTTGCTGGGCGCGCTGGCGACCCCGCGTGAGACACGCGTTGATCTCGCTGAGGTGACGGTTCCGGGGCGGCCGCCCCGCTCGCTGGCGATCATGCTCTCGGTGGGGCCCGACGCCGCGGTCACACACCGCGTGGCGGAGGCGAGGCAGCGGGCCACCCGCGCGGTGGGGCACCTGGACTTCATCGTCCCCGGGCTCAAGCAGGCGCTGCGCCCTCACTTCCCGCGCTTCACCATCCGGGTTGATGGCGCGACGCTGGTCAACGACCGCCGGGGCATGCTCTGGGTCGCCAACTCGCGCCAGTACGCCCTGCGCATCGACCCCGCCATCCGCGCCGACATGCGCGACGGGCGGCTGGACGTGGTCTTCTCACCCTGCGAATCCACCGTCGGCGCGCTGGCCTGGCTGGTCAGATCGCGATTGCGCAACCACGTCGCCAGCCCCGATCTGGTGTACGCCACCGGCGCCCGCGTGGAGTTTGAAGCCACCCACGAGCACACCGCCCCCAAGATCCAGATCGACGGCGAGGCCTTCGACACGGGCGGCGACCTACGGCAGCAGGGGACGGTCGTCATCCGCCGCGACGCCCTGAGCGTCCTGGTCCCCTGAGGGCTCGGGCGCGATGGGCGTCTCGGCCCACACGGTCGTTCCCTCGCCCCACACTGAGGTGAGCCCGACCCGCCCGCCCAGCGCCTTGGTGGCGTGTTTGACGATCGCCAGCCCCAGGCCCGTGCCGCGTTTGCTGGTCACGCCCGTGCGGGCCGGGTCCACCTGATAGAACCGCTCGAAGACCCGCTCCTGCTGCGCCAGAGGGATGCCCACGCCGCGGTCGGTGACCTCCAGCCTCAGCATGGGGCCGCCCTCGCCGTCCACGCGCGTGATGCGGATGACGATCGCGGTCTTCTCGTACGCGTACTTGGTCGCGTTGTCGATGAGGTTGCGGAGGATCAGCCCCAGCAGTTTGGGGTCGCCGCGCACGGTGTCCAGGCCGGGCTCCACCGAGAACTCCAGCCGCAGCGAACGCTGCTTGCACGCGGGCTCGAACGACAGGTGCATCGCCTCCACCAGATCGCGCAGGTCCACCTCGCCGATGTTCACCGGCATATCGGGCGACTCCAGGCGCGAGAGGTCCATGAGGTCGCGGACCATCTCCTCCAGCCTCAGGATGTGCTTGCCGCACACCTCGAGCATCCGCCGGCGCATCGCGGGTTCGTCGTCGGCGCCGTCGAGCAGCGTCTCGACCGCGGCCTTGAGCGCGGCGACGGGCGTGCGCAGCTCGTGGCTGGCGTTGGCGACGAAGTCGGTCTTCACCGTCACCGCCTGGGCCAGTTCGGTCACGTCGCGCATAACCAGAATCGCCCCGAAGACGCCCTCGCCCCACGCCGCGGGCAGCGGAGTGGCCGACACCTGAAATGTGCGCGAGCCGCCCGGAGTGGTGAGCCGGACCTGCCCGCGCCGCACCTCGCCCGCCCGGGCCCGCTCGTGCATCTCGAGCACCTCGCGACGGGTGAACAGCAGCCGCACGTCGCGCCCGATGAGTTTGTCCGCCGGCAGGCCCAGGAGGTCCTGCGCTGCGCGGTTGCACAGCAAGACCGCGTTGTCGCCCCCGGTGGCGAGCACCGGCGAGTCCAGGCTGTCGATCAGCGACATGAGGTTGCGTGACTGCTTCGCCAGGTCCTTCACCTGCCGGCGCACCCGCACGTCCAGTTCGCTCAGCGACTCTTCGAGCACGTCCAGCGCCGGCGAGTGGGAGGGCAACGGGTGCTCGGGTCCGCGATCAGCCCCGCCCGCCTCCGCGCGCACCAGCCGGCGCGCCGCGCCGCGCAGCCGCGCCAGCCGCGCCTGCCGAGACATCGCCAGCCCCGCCGTCGCCCACGTCGCCACCAGCGAGATCGGAAGAGCACACG
>JALHNL010000009.1 GCA_022843545.1 Phycisphaerales bacterium
GCCCAGCCCAAGTAACCCGTGGCCCCTTTCGCCCCGCACGCCTCACGCCCCTAACCCCCATCACCATGCCCATCACCACCCCCTCCGGCGTCATCATCGACGATGTTCAGGTCGGCACCGGCGCCGAATGCACCAGCCCCAAGCAGACCGTGAAGGTTCACTATCGCGGCACGCTCACCGAGGCGATGGGCGGCAAGGAGTTTGACTCCTCCTACAAACGCGGGCAGCCCATCGAGTTCAACCTCGGGCAGCTCATCAAGGGCTGGCAGGAGGGCATCCCCGGCATGAAGGTCGGCGGCATCCGCAAGCTCACCATCCCGTGGAAGATGGCCTATGGCGAGCAAGGCTCGCCCCCCGTCATCCCGGCGCGGGCTGATCTCATCTTCCAGATTGAACTGCTGGGCGTGCGGTAAGCCGCCCGGGGCCATCGTCCCGAGAGCCTCTCACATGGCCAAGGCCCGTCGATCCTCCGCCCGCGCTGCGACGCGCTCCCGCCCGGCGGGATTCGTGAAGGCCAAGGACGCGGCGAAGAGGACTCGCCCGCGCCCAGCCGCGGCGGGCAAGGCGGGTGGAGAGCGGTCCGACAAGGGTGCGCCCGCGAAGGTGGCCATCGAACGCTTGCCCGAACCCGCCCGCGCAATCGCCCGGGCGCTGGACCGGCTGATCCGTTTGTGCGTGCCGGGCTGCACCGCGTCGGTGAAGTGGGGCAACGCGGTGTATCGCACCGGCGACCTGGCCTTCGCCGCGATCATGGAAACGAAGCGGGGCGTGAACCTGGCCCTGCCCGGCGCGGCTCTGTCCGACCCGCAAGGGCTTCTGGAAGGCACGGGCAAGGTCATGCGTCACGTCAAGATGCACTCGGTGGCCGAAGTGAGCCGGGCGGGGGTTCGCGAACTGATCGTCGCGGCCTCAGAGGTAGGCCTCAAGGGCATGTGACCCTCCCGGGCGGCGTCGGGTATGCTCAGCGCATGCTCCACGACTCCAGCCATGTTTCCGCCGACTTCTCCGAGGGCGTGCTGCTCGCGACCGTGAAGGTCGAGAAGCTGGGCGAGTACGAGGCGGGGCTGGTGGAGCGTGAACTGATCGCGCTGCTCCCGGCTCAGAACTGCAAACTGGCCATCGACCTCAAGAGCGTGCAGGTGATCGCATCGGTCGGGCTGGGCCTGCTGGTGTCGCTCAATCGTCAGGTGAAGACGCGCAAGGGCAAGATGGCCCTCTTCAACGTGAGCGACAACATCCGCAGCGTGCTCAAGATGACCAAGCTCGACACCGGGCTGACCATCTGCCCGGGCCAGGCCGGGGCGGTGAAGGCGCTGGCGTAGGCGGAAGAGAAGGTGGCGAGGTGGCGAGGTGACCAAGAGCGCTGTCGGCAGGAAGTCGTTCATCCTTGATCCTTCATACCCCCCATGCCCACCTTCGGTCCCCAGAACGCGCCCCGTCTTGCCGTGATGCTCTCCGGCGGCGGTCGCACGCTGGTGAATCTGGCTGAGCACATCCGCTCCGGCTCGCTGCAGGCGCAGATCACGCTGGTGATCGCGAGCCGGGAGTGCGCCGGGTGCGATCGCGCGCGCGAACTGGGGCTGTCGCCGCTGGTCATGCCGGGCGTCATCCCCGCTGAAGAACTGGGGCGCGTGCTCCGCGAGCACCGCGCCGATCTGGTCGCCCTCGCGGGCTACCTCAAACTCGTCCGCGTGCCCCGGGGCTTTGAACGCCGCATCATCAACATCCATCCCGCCCTCCTGCCCGACTTCGGCGGCCCGGGCATGCACGGCCGGCATGTGCACGAAGCGGTGCTGAAGTCGGGCGTCAAGGTCAGCGGCTGCACGGTCCACTACGTGGACGACCGCTACGACTCTGGCGAGATCATCCTGCAGCGGGTGTGCCCGGTGGTGGAGGGGGACACGCCCGACACGCTCGCGGCCCGGGTCTTTGAGCAGGAGTGCATCGCCTACCCCGATGCGCTCGGGCGCGTGCTGGCCGGGCGGGCGTAGACACGCCCCAAGCCGGCCTGGGCCTGCGGCGTGCCGTGCCATCTCAGCGCGTCAACAATCCCCGGTGATCGCGATCGCGAGGGTCATTCTGTGCGTGCTGCTGCTGGCCGCCGTCGCGTGGGCCCAGCCTGCGGACAAGGGCGAGCCGTCACCCTCGGCGCTGCGCGAGGCGTGGCTGAAGGCCGCGGGCGAGAGCCGCTGGGCCGAGGCCGCCGAGGCCCTGGAGCGGTACATCGCGGTTGAGCCCGACGACCTCATCGCCCGCTACAACCTGATCATCGTGCAACTGGGCGCGGGCGCCAAGGACGAGGCGGAGGCCGCGCTCAAGGACGCGGTGGAATGGGGCTGGAGCGACCTGCGCCGTCTGGAGCGCGACCCCGCGCTGCGCCCGCTGCGCGACACCCGCACCTACCGCGCGGTCATCGACAACTGGCGCACCGTGCAGGACGGCATCCTGGCCGGGCGCATCAAGCGCTACCAGCAGGAGTACGGCCCTTCGTACCGCGTGCTGAAGGACGAGTCGCTGCGCGTGGCGATCGTGTCGCCTCTGGCTCAGTTGTCGCTGGACGACGCCATGGGCGAAATGCTCCGGGTCACACGATACTGGAGCGAGCGCATCCTGCCCGCGGGCACGCCGCCGGTCATCGCCGAGGGCGACCGCCCCGACCCGTGGATCATCATCCTCTTGCCCGCGGACGCCGACTACAAGCGCTGGGCGAACAAGACCTACGGCGAGCGCGGCGACCAGATCGCGGGGATCTACGAGCACGACAAACTGCGGCTGATCTCCAAGGACATCGGGGCCACGCTGCGCCATGAGTACTCGCACCTGCTGCACTGGCGTCACATGGAGCGCCTGGGGCAGACACACCCGATGTGGATCCAGGAAGGGCTCTGCACGCTGCTCGAGGACGTGCGCGTCTTGCCGGGCGAGGGCGACGCCCCGGCGCAGATCACGCCCACCGCGTCGTGGCGGACCAACATGGCCCGGCGGATGCTGCAGTCGGGCGGGCTGCCCAAGTGGTCGGCGCTGACGACTCTCAAGGACGGCTCCTTCAACGAGCGCCGCGCCCTGGGCAACTACGCCGCGGCGCGATCGGTCTTCTTCTTCCTCGCCGAGAAGGGCAAACTGCGCGCGTGGTACGACGACTACACGAGCACGTTCGCCGACGACGCCACCGGAGCGCAATCCATATCCCGCGTCATGGACACGCCGCTGGAGCAGGTTGAGAAGGACTGGCGCGCGTGGCTGCGCACCTTGCCCGAGGTGGCCGAGGCGGGTCGCGGGGTCAGGGTCGGCCTTCCCTTCGCGGTCGAAGCCACGCCCGACGGGCTCAAGATCCGCAACCAAACAGCGGCGCTGGAGTCGCCCATGGTGCGGGCCGGGCTTCGCGTGGGCGATGTGATCACCGCGGTGGAGTCGCAGCCGGTGCGCGATCTTCAGGAACTCACCCGCATTCTGGGCGAGCGCAAGCCGGGCGATGAAGTGGAACTCACCTACCGCCGGGCAGGGGCTTTGTTCACCACCCGTGTGCGTCTGGGCGGGCGATAACCCGCCTACTCCCCCCGCCCCCCGCCCCCAACGAGCGATCGTCGGGATTCACGCAACCATACCTTGACGATCGATGTATAGTGTGATACCTTGATAGTCGAGGTATCACCATGCCCCCCACTTCATCCCCGCCCGAACTCCTCCAGGGCACGCTCGACGTCATGATCCTCTCGGTCCTGCAGTCGCAGTCGCTGCACGGCTACGGGATCGCGCGGCAGATCGAGGCTCGATCAGGCCGGCTGCTCACCATCGAAGAGGGCTCGCTCTACCCCGCTCTGCACCGCATGACCAAGCGCGGCGAACTGGCGGCGGAGTGGCGCACCAACGACACGGGCCGACGCGCCCGCTTCTACCGCCTCACCACCGACGGCAAGCGCCGCCTGGCGGAGCAGGTTTCGCTGTGGGACACGCTGTCGGGGGCGGTTTCCCGGGTGGTCCACGGCTCATCGCGCCAAGCCGCGCCCGACGCGCGCCTGGGCTGGGAGTGATCGCCAGTGCGTGCGGTTCTTCGCGCAATTCTGGGTGACCCCGACGGGCGCACGCCCGAGGAGATCACGCGCGACATCGACGACGAAGTGAATTTCCACCTGTCAGAGATCGAGCGTGAGCTGCGCGAGTCCGGACGTGACCCCGACAACGCCAGAGCCGAGGCCCGCCGACGCTTCGGCGACCCCGCCGTTTACCGCCGCGCGTGCCGCGACGTGGCCCTCAAGGAGCGGATCATGCTGCAACGCATCAACCTGGCCCTGCTCGTCGCCGTGATGATCGCTCTGGGAGCCACCGCCTGGCAATCGTGGTCTTCGCAAAGGCGCACGGCGGAGGCCGTCGAGCGGCTGAGCGAGCGGATCGGCGCGCTGGGAGCCACTTCAGGCGTCGCTCGCGAACCCGCCGAACAGCGCTCGACCACCATGGCCGCCTTGCCCGAGGGCGCGGCCTTCGTCGGCGGCTCGGTCGGGCGTCCCGGTGCCTACGCGATCCCGCATGACGGCCTGTCCGTCCGCCGGCTGCTCGTCATGGCGGGCGCCCCCGAGCGCGACTTTGACGTTCGCATTGAGCCCTCTTCACCAGTGATCGGCAACGAGCCGCGGACAATGACGGCACAGGACATGGCCGAAGGGCGCGACCACCTCGTGAACCGAGGCGACCTGGTGACGGTGACGGCACGGCCGCGCACAAACCCGGGAGGCTCGTCCGCGACGCCATCTCAGCCCCCCAAGCCCGACGCGCACGGTCGATTGACGGAGTTGTCGTTCTCGCCGCAAGTGCTGGCCAGACTCGCGTCACTCAAGGACGAGTGCTTCGCCCGCTATGAGGCGGCGGCAACAGGGCTCAGTCTGGACTCGCTGGTGTTCCGCAGCGAGACGGTGTTGGTGGTGGGCGAGGTGGCTCGCCCAGGAATCTACCACCTCGGGTCCGTAAAGCAGCGCGGCTCGAAGCTGACGTTCGCTGATCTGCTCAGCGCGGCGGGTGTGTCTCAGCGGGTTCAGTCGGTGGAGTACCACGGCCGCAAACGCACCGGCGTGATCCCGGCCGCGGAGACTTTCGGCCCAATGGACGTTCCGGCGGACGCGATCATCCTGGCGAAGGTGGACGCGCCGGACCCCTTGTTCAACACGGACTCCATCATCCTCTTCAACAACGAAGGGGAGTGGCGACCGCTTGCCAACCTGTTCTCGCCCGAGGCACAGGCCACGATCGAGCGTCTCCGTGCTCAAGACTGGCGGCAGTGGCCCCACGGAACGGGGCCAGTGGCGGCGGCACCGGCGGCGGGCGAGGGGCCCAATTCTCCGATCGCTCGTGATGTGGTCACTCTCCGCATTCAAGGCGGGCGCCTAGTCATCTTCTTGACCTCTTTCGCCGATCGCGACGCGCCGGCGCTCACCCCGAAGCAGTTGATCCGGATGGGCGATCTGCTGACGCGGTTGTCGCTGGGAAGTCCCTTCGCCGCCATTCCGCAAAGCTCGCGAAGCGAGATGCGACTGACCATCCACGCGCCGCAAGGTTCATCACCCCGCGTGCTCTCGTTCGATGAGGCCTCCGCATCAGACGAAGCGATCCCTCCGGGGTCCAGCGTGCTGCTCGCAACGCAAGATCTCGCGCCGCTTCCCCGCTGACACATAGCATGTCTAGGCTTGCTCCGGGACTCGATTGACCCGCTCCCGCCGCCCCGGTCTACCATCCGTCAGCATGCTCATTGCGCGTCACGATCACGCCGATGAAGCATCGAACGGAACGGACCAGACAGGAGCACGCTGATGCGCACCAAGTCACCCGCCAAGAAGTCCCCGGCCGTCAAGAACACCTCCAACGGCCATTCCACCTCCAAGAAGTCCGGCTCGGCCCCCGTGAAGCGCAAGACCGGGATGCTCACCCACCAGACCGCCCACCTCTTCAAGGCCGGCGAGATCACCTCCGACAAGCCCATCATCTACGTCAACGGTCGCATGGTCCCCAAGAGCCAGGCCATGATCAGCGTCTATGACCACGGGCTGCTCTACGGCGACGGGGTGTTCGAGGGCATCCGCATCTACAACGGCAAGATCTTCAAGTGCGGGCAGCACATGGAGCGCCTGTGGCGGTGCGCCGAGATGATCCGCCTGCGCATCCCCGTCTCGCGCGATGAGATGGTCCAGATCATGCGCGACTGCGTGAGCGCCAACAACCTCACCGACGGGTACATCCGCCTGGTCGTCTCCCGCGGTTACGGCACGCTGGGCCTCGACCCGCGCAAGTGCCCCGTCGCGGGCGTCATCTGCATCGCCGACCAGATCGCCCTCTACCCGCCCGAGGCCTACGAGCGCGGGATGAAGATCATCGTCGCCAAGCGCCCGCGCACGCCCATCGAGTGCCTCGATCCGCGCATCAAGAGCCTCAACTACCTCAACAACATCCTCGCCAAGGTGGAAGCCATCGACCAGGGCTGCGACGAGGCCATCATGCTCAACACCGACGGCTTCGTCGGCGAGTGCACCGGCGACAACATCTTCATCATCCGCGAGGGCAAGGTTTACACGCCCCCCACCGAGAGCGGCATCCTCGAGGGCATCACCCGCCGCTTCGTCATGGACCTGTGCGCCGACATGGGCATCTCCTGCTCGCTCAAGAACATGAAGCCCGAGGAGGTCAAGAGCGCCGACGAGGTCTTCCTCACCGGTTCGGCCGCCGAGATCATCGCGGTCACGCAGATCGACGACATCAAGATCGGCTCGGGAGTCGAAGGCCCGGTCACCAAGCGCCTCCGCAACGCCTTCCGCAAGGTCGTCACCAGCGACCACGTGCCGGAGGATTGAGCCGAGACCGGCCCGTCAACACACCCCCGCAGCGGGGGGCCCGCTCACGCGGGCCGCGCCCGTTTTGGCGCGTCCATCTTCCCCGTGGCGCGATACCACAGCCCTACCACGCCCGTGGGCCGGCCCAGGATCGGCCAGAGCGCCCGCACCAGCGATGGTCGCATGAGCACCTCCGCCGCCCATCGGCAGGCGGGGATGCGCGTTCGCAATCGCGCGGCGTACCGCGCTCGCATCGCGGCCTGAACCTCGGGCAACGTCCGCCCGCTCGCCAAGAGTTCGCCCGCCGTCACTCCCGCCCACAGCGCCAGCCCGATGCCCTCGCCGCCCACCGGCTCCACCGCCGCCGCCGCGTTGCCCACGCGGATTGACCGCGCGTGCCCCGGTGGCTGATAGCGCGAGCCCGCCACGCCGCAGGTGAGCCATTCGCTGGTGCGCCACGCGGGCTCGTAGCGCGGCCACAGTTCGCGGAGCATGGCGTCCAGATCGCCCGCCGCACGCTTGACACGCTCCGCCCGCGCCACCAGCGCCAGCGTGGCTTCATCACCCTCCACCTGAACCACTCCCACGTACGCGCCGGGCGCGCTGCGCATCCGCAGGCCGCGCACGCCGCCCGGCACGCGCAGGTGGCACTTGGCCCCCACCACTCCCGCCCGGCTGGGCGTGGATCGCCCGCCCAGGTCGTGCCGCCCCGAGCCGTCGGCGTGGATCACCACGTCGGCGCTGATCTCGGGCCCGTCGGTGAGTTCAACGGTGACGCCGAACTCCGCATAGCCCACGCGCCGCACCACCGCGGGCTGACGCACATCGCACCCCAGGCCGCGGGCCCGCCCCAGCAGCACATCGTCGAGCGCACGCCTCGAAAGGCACCACGCGGGCGTCGGCAAACTCCACACCCGCTCGCGTGCGTCCACCTCCAGGACCAGTTCGCTCACTCGCCGCGCGCCCGCCGCGAGCAGTTCGCCGGGCATCAGCAGCGATTCCAGCACCTGCGTCGCCGCGGGCGAGACAAACTCGCCGCACACCTTGACGCGCGGAAACACCAGCCGCTCGACGATGGTCACCCTCACGCCCGCGCGGGCCAGCGTGATCCCCGCGGCGCACCCCGCCGGGCCGGCGCCGATCACGATCGCGGAGGCTATCGCCATGAGCAACGGTATCGCCTCCGTGGTGCGTCATCGCACGCCGCGCTCTACCGTTCGTCATGTTCGGCCGTTGGGGCAATCGCCCGCCCAAGCCCGAAGCGACCGCCCCCGAAGACCCCGCGCTGATCGACCATCTCCGCGCGGTGCAGGCCGCCGTGCTGCGCGCCGCCGATCCGCGACGGGCCACGATGAGCGCCCTTCGCACTCACGCCGTGAACCTTGATGCGCCCGTCGTGGCGATCGGCAAGGCGGCGAGGGCGATGCTGGCCGCCTGCGACGAGGCCCGAGGCCGCCCGTGCCGGGCGCTCGCCATCGCCCCGCCCGGGCCCGAGCCCGACGACGACCCGCGCGTGATGATCGCCGACCACCCCCTGCCCACCGCCCGCAGCGTGGAGGCGGCGCGGAGCCTCGCCGCCTTCGTGCATGATGCCGCGCAGAGCCCTGAAGCGCGGCTCACGCTCCTGCTCTCCGGCGGAGCCTCCGCTCTCGTCACCGCGCCCATGGCCCCCGTCACGCTCGATGACCTTCGCCTCATCACCCGCGTGCTCATGGCCGGCGGGGCCTCCATCAGCGAGCTCAACATCGTGCGCCGCCACCTCGACGCGCTCAAGGGCGGCCGGCTGGCTTCGCCCTACCCCGATCTCGCCGTCACCGGCCTGGTGCTCAGCGATGTGATCACCGGCGACCTGCACGACGTGGCCAGCGGCCCCTGCTCGCCCGACCCGACCACGCAGGCCCAGGCCTTGGACCTACTGGAGCGCTTCGACGTCGAAGACCACGACGAGGGCGCGCTCGCCCGCGCCCATCGCGTCCTCCGCGACCCAGCCCACGAGAGCCTCAAGCCCGGCGATCCGCGCCTGGCCCGCGCCACCATGCACATCATCGGCGACCACCGCCTCGCGCGCAAGGCGGCCATCCGCGAACTGCGCCGCCTCGGCTACTCGCTCGTGCTCGAAGTGCCCCAGCCCCTCACCGGCGAGGCCCGCGACGCCGCCCGCAAACTCGTCCTCGCCATCACCGAGGATGCCGCCACGAACCCCGCCCCCTTCGCCATCGTCGCCACCGGCGAGACCACCGTGACCCTCGGCGACCACAGCGGCTTCGGCGGGCGCAATCAGGAACTCGCGCTCGCCGCGGCTCTCGGCCTTCACCATGCTCACCTGCCTCGCCCTGTCGCGGTCATGGCGCTGGGCACCGACGGCGTTGACGGTCTGCAGCCGCCGGACGACGCGCCGGCCGCGGGGGCTATCGTCACGGGGCGCACCGTGGCGCGGGCCAAGGCCGTGGGTCTCTTGCCGAGCCGTGCGCTCATCGATCACGATGCGTACACGTTTTTCGCCGCGCTCGACCGTGCGGGCGGCGCATCCCCGTCCTCCGCTGCGCAGATCCGCACGGGGCCCACGGGCACCAACGTCAACGACATTCTGGTCGCGGTGATCGGCTCCGGCACGGGCTGACCGCCGCACCCGCCATCCAGCACTCAGCCGCGCACCGACTCGCTCGCCTTCACCTTCAACGCCGCAGGATACGTCCACCGCGCCAGCAGGGCCTTGAGCGCCGGGTCGTCCATCCCGCCGGGGCACTTGAGCTTCACCCGCTTGCCGTCGCGTCGGATCAGCATCGCCACCGCGACGGGCCCGGGGTGGTCGATCACCAGCACCGAATCCTCACGCGTGAACTCCCCCTCGCCGCGCACCCCGCCGATCACGACCCTCCCGGGAGAGGCGACCATCGCGCCGATCCAGCCGCCCATAAGCCAGCGGTAGAGCAGTATTCCGAGCATCACGACCCCCGCCAGCAGCGCCAGGCTCATGATCCAACCCGACGGCCCGTAGAAGAGGAGTCCGATGCAGCCCACCAAGCTCATCGTCACCGCGATCCGTGCGTTCCCCCTTTCCTGCGCGCTCGCCAGCGCCGGCGAACACAATTCCACCTCCTCCGCCACATCCGCGGGAATCTGCATCGCGGGCAAGTGACTCACCAGGCACACCGTCCGCGGCGCGCCGGGCTGCGGCGTCGCGTCTAGGTAGTGCGCCGAGTCAAACAGCTCAAAACGCGAGCCGCCCAGCGCCGCGCGAAGCACGGCCATTTCTTCAGGAGCGGCGCCCGCGTGCGAGACCTGCCGCAAGCGCTGCCGAACGCCCGCGCGAATGCCCAGCATGGTCAATCGCCACAGGACGAGCGCCACAACCAAGCCCCCACCCACCACCCACGGCACACTGGCCTCGCCCAGCCACTTGATGAGCACCGCCGCCAGACACACCACAATGAAGAACATGATCCCGAAGACATCCGACGAAGCCAAGACGCTCCGCGGCCCCACGAACACCACATCCCCCGCCCACGGCGGCGGCTTGGGCGCGGCCATGCCCGGGATGCGATCGTCGAAGTCGATGGTCATGGCCGTTCAGTGCCCGCTCACGACGACCCTTCTCGCATCCGCGTGACGCCCGCCGGGAAGGGGTACGTTGGGAACACGCCCACGTGGCCGTACTTCCACATCGTCGGCGCGGTGTAGACATCGCCACGGAAGCCCGAGTTGAACATCGTCCGCAGCACCGCCTCAAAGCTCGGTTCGCGTCCGCTCTGGTCAGTCAGCCGGTTGGCGTGCGCGTTCAAGAACGACACGCTCGCCATGGGCACGCGCTCGCGCCGGTCGCGCGTCATCTTGGAGATCGTGCTGAAGCCCCGCGCCAGGTCGTCAAGCGTGAAGTGGTCGCGACCCTTAGGCCGCAACAGCCCCAGGATCAGCACCTCGTCAAGGTCAAACTTCAGCACATACGGCTCGCGGTCCATCGCCGCGTGGATCGCCACCGACTCCTGGAACATCTTGGCGTAACTCGTCACCGCCTGCGTGCTCCACTGGCTGGAGCGCACCAGCCGCACCAGTTGAGAGATGATCCCGCGGCTGTTGTCCGCGTCGTTCACCCCGCACACCAGCACGCGGTAGCGCCCGTCCACCACGTCGCGCAGCAGGTCCTGGCCCCACATGATCCGGATCCGCTCGCCCACGCCCACCTCGCCCGCCTTGGGCGGCGCATCACCGGGCAAAAGGCTCACGCGCTCGGGCGCCAGGTCAGCGGAAATGAGGCTCTCGGCCTCGCCGTCATACAGCCGGATGCGGTTGGAGGAGCTCATGGGCTCAGTGTACCCCGCGGGCGAACTCCGCGTACGTCCCCCACTCCCCCAGCCGTCCCAGCCACCGCAGGTACTCCCGCAGCCGCTGCGTGTATCGCTCCCCGTCCAGCCCCGCCACATGCCCCGGCAACCCAAACTCGCGCAGGTCGCACAGTTCCCACGGGTGGTAGTAGAGCGCGGCGTAGCGATCCACGCCCAGCACGGCCCGCGTCGCGGCCTTGGTGATCCCCAGCGGCGCGTTCTTGAATGACAGCCAGAACAAGGGCCACCGCACTAGCGGCGTGACGCTCGCGGGGATCTGCACCAGCCCCGCCGAATCGCCCGTCTTCAGGCGATGGGCCCGGCGCGGGCGGAAGAAGTGGTTGTATCGCCCGGGCACCCAGGTGGGGTTGTCCGAGGAGTTGTACGTGTAACCCGCCGACTTCACCTCGCCGGGGTCGGTGGGCGCGAGCCTGGCGCGTCTGAAGCCCTCGACGGGCATCCCGGTGATCGCCTCGATCACCCGCTTGGACTCCGCGAGGTGCGCCGTCTCCCAGCCGGTGTGGACCAGCCCGTGACTGGCGATCTCGTGCCCCGCCCGCGCCGCGCGACGGATGAGTTCGGGGAACGCGGAGGCGAAGCACGCGGTGACAAAGAGCGTGGCCCGCGCCTTGGCGTGCTCCAGCAGCGTGAGCATGCGCTCCGTGCCCTCGCGCCCCACCTCCAGTTGCCGCGCCGGTTCGATCGACCGTCCGAACTCCAGCGGCAGGTCGAACTCCTCGACATCAAACGAGAGCAGGATGACGGGGCGAGATCGCGCCACGGTTCACCGGAAGGAGCGCACGACCACGCAGTCGTTCTGACCGCCGAAGCCGTAGGCGTTGCACAGCACCGCGTCGACGCCCCCCTGGGCCCGCACATCGCGCGCGGTGTTGGGGACGTAGTCCAGGTCCAGCCCCGCGTCGGGCGTGCGGTAGTTGATGGTGGGCGGGATCATCCCGGTCTGGATCGACTTCACGCTCGCGATGACGTTGCTGGCGCCCGCCGCAGCGATGAGGTGCCCCAGCATGCTCTTGATCGAACTGATGGGGATCCGCGGCGCCAGCGGGCCGAAGACCGACTTGATCGCCGCGGTCTCGATCTTGTCGTTTTCCTTGGTGCCCGTGCCGTGGGCGCTGATCCAGTGGATGGGCGGCCGGCCCTGCGCGGTCTCCTCGCGCGGGTTGATGCCCGCCTGGCGCAGCGCGCCCATCATCGCCGCCTTGGGGCCCTCGCCCTCGGGGTGCATGTCCGTGATGCGGAACGCGTCGGCGCTCGACCCGTAGCCCGTGATCTCCGCGATGATCGTCGCGTTGCGGGCCCGCGCGTGCTCCAGCGTCTCCAGCACCAGCATCCCCGCACCCTCGCCCATCACAAACCCGTCGCGCGTCTGGTCAAAGGGCCGCGGAACCGTCGAGAACTCCTCGCTCCGCGAAGACAGCGCCGTCAGCCGGATGAACCCCGTCACCCCCAGCGGGTGAATCATCGTGTGCGCCCCGCCGCTGATCATCACGTCCGCGTCGCCGCGGCGCAGAATCTCCGTCGCCTCGCCGATGGCCTGGATCGAGGCGGCGCACGCCGTCAGGCAGTTGCTCGCCGGTCCCTGCGCCCCCAGCGCCCACGCCACATGGCTGAGCGTCATGTGGGCTTCCTGCTCGATCTCCTCAACGGGCGTCAGCGTCGAGAAGGCGGTCTGCGCCCACTTGGTCGTGTCCAGCGTCCGCGTCTCGCCGTTCCAAGCCGCCAGCTGCATGCCCGAGTAGTCCGGGAAGTCGAGCAAGCCCTCGCCCGCGCCCAGATACGCCCCGAACCGCCGGCGGTTCACCCGCTTCACATCCAGCCCCGACTGCCTCACCGCCTGCGAGGCCGCCGCCAGGGCGAACTGCGTGTTCCGCAGCGCGCTCGCGTGCCGGCTGGCCTCGGGCATGTGGTCCGCGAGGTTGAAGTTCTTCACCTCGGCCGCGAAGTTCGTCTTGAACGTCTCGGCCTGGAACCGTGTGATCCGCCCCACCCCGCTCTTGCCCGCCAGCAGCGACGCCCAGACGTCTTCCACCGTGTTGCCCAGCGGCGTCACCCACCCCATGCCCGTGATCACGACGCGTGTTGACATGCCCGGAGGGTAGCCGCCGCGAACGGCCCCAAACCCCCAGACTCTCATCGATTTCCCCCATGGGGCCGCCCTCCGCCGGGTCTCTCTTGACCGCCCTGCAAGATCCGCCCCCTTCGCCCGCACACTCCCCTGTGCGGGCTCAACCCCGCGCCTGTCCACCCAACCCGTGCACCAGGAGTGAGAGAGATGAAAACTACGCTGTCGTCCTACTCGGCCCTCGTCGTTCTGCTCGCCGCCGCCCACGCGCCCGCCGCCATCACCGGCACCTTCGGGCAGGTCACGCAGATCGGCGCGCCGCCCTCCGCCGTGCTCGGCGCCCTCACCGGCTTCAACGCCTACGCGTGGGATGAGCAGCAGAACGTCGCCATGCCCGCCACGTTCTTCGACGAAACCACCAACCCCGGCGGCAGCGCCACGCCGCTCCCCGGCATCGTCCCCGCCGGCGCGTACGACAGCCACTTCCTGCACTTTGAGAACGTCCCCGGCGTCATCGCCGCCAGCGGACAGGTGACGTTCAGCCAGCCCATCGTCGCCGCGGCGTTCGTGAACACCACCCTCGACGCCACTGACGCGAGCCTCGGCGCCTTCGGCACCGTTTACCCCACCACCTACCCGCTCCGCGGCCTCAACTCGCCGTCGTCATTCTCCTTCATCGGCAACACGCTGACCTTCCAGTTCGTGCAGTTCTTCCCGACGAACTTCGTCGTCCAGGTCCGCGTCATCACCCATGCCGTCCCCGCGCCCGGCGCCGCCGCGCTGCTCGGGCTCGGTGGCGCGGCCTGCCTGCGCCGCCGTCGCCGCTAAGCCCTCCGCTGTACAAGCGGATCGCCCGCCTCCCTCACGCTGATACAAAAAACGGAGCCGCCGAGGTCGCGCACGGGCGAACTCGGCGGTCTCTGTTTGTTCCCGGTGCGCACTTGGGCGGCGCTTCACCCGGCCTTGGGCACGCACGCGCACGAGGTCGCGGGCTTCACCGTTGACCGCGACCACACCCGCGCCAGCCTCGCCCGCACGTCCGCCAGCTCGCCGTTTGCCGAAGCCCCGCGCCGCTCCAGGCACGCCGCCAGCCCCGTAAGCGACCACCCGTTCTCGGGCCATTTCCGCAGATCCTCGCGGTACACCGTCTCGGCTTCGTCAAACCTGCCCGCGCTCACCAAGAACGCCCCCAGCGTGTGCCGCACCGGCTGGATCCAGTCCGGCGGCTCCATGTAGCGCAGGGTGTCCTCGGTCGCCGCGGCGCTGCGCAGCAGACCCACCGCCTCGTCGATCCGCCCCTCGCGAAACGCGATCTCCGCCTCGAGCACCCGGTCCGCGATGCTCATCACCACCTTCGCGGGATTGATTGTCATCATCGCGCCTTCGGCCAGCCCGGCAACGCCCGCGCGGAACAGCGCCTGCTCGCGCTTCGCCCCGGATACATCGCCCTTCGCCGCCAGCGCGATCGCCCGGTTGTAACGCCAGAAGCACCCCGTGATCGGCAGCCGCGGGTCGGGCGCCGGCTCGCTCAGAATGTCGTCCCACAGCCCGAACCGCTTCTGCACGTCGTACACGACCGCCATGATCGGGTCCACCATCGCCGCGCTCGAGTCCAGGAACTCCGCGGGCACGCCCGCCACCATCTCCCGTGCGGCGCGCAGCGCCGTCTGCGGCCGCGCCTCCATCATCGCCGCGAAAGCCAGGAAGTGGTGGTTGTGCGCCATATACACGCGGTAAAAACCGATCCGCGGGACCAGTTCGCGATAGCGCGCGTCCGCCCTGATCGCGTTCTCATTCGACTCCGACGCGCCCGCCCAGTTCCCCACCCGGATATCGATGTGCGCCGGCATGTGCACCAGGTGGCCCGCCGCCGGCACCCGCGTCCGCAGCACGTCCGCGGCCGCCACCGCCTTCGCCGGCGAGGGCGAGGCCTCCATCGTGTGGATGTACAGATGGCACGCGCCCGGATGGCGCGGGTTCAGCCGCAGCGCGGTCTCCAGCGCCGCGACGAGCTCCATCGTCCCCGGATTGGCCTGACCGTCCGCCGTCCACAAGTCCCACGGTCGCAGGTCCATCATCGACTCCGCGAACAGCGTCGCGATGTCCGCGTCGTCCGGGTACGCCGCGAACACCCCGCGCATCGCGTCCGCGTACGCCCGGTCGAGCGCCGCCCGATCCGCCGGCGCGGGCCACGCGTAGCGCTCGCCCAGCGCCTCGATCAGCGCCCGCTCCTTCGCCGAGGCCCCGCTCGACAGCGCCCGCGCCCGCTGCAACGCCTCCCACGCCAGCCGCGAGCGTTCCTCGGTCATCATCGGGTTGTTGATGTGCGGGCCGTGGCAGAGCGCCACGCCCCAGTGCGCCATCGCCAGGCCCGGATCAATCTCCCCAGCCCGCGTGAACGACCGGATCGCCTCGTCGTGGTTGAACGCGTACGCCCAAGTCAGCCCCTGATCAAACCACCGCTGCGCCTCGCGCGACCGCGTCGAAGTCGCCATCCGGTGATCGCCCATCCCGTCAAACAGCCGCGGCGCGGGCTCGTCCAACGCTGTCGAGGCGCTCGCGCCCAAGCCGTTCAACATCTGGCAGCCGCTCGAGTACAGAGTCGCCGCCATCGCCAGCACAAGGAGTGTTTTCTTCATGCCGTTATGTTAACTGGCGCGCTCGACGATTCCGGTGCACTCCGCCTCAACCCCCGCTTATGGGGTCCCGCACTCCGGACACGCCATGGTTTTCCCCAGCCCGCGCCGGTCATATCCGCACTTCACGCACCGCCCGCCCGCTTCGCGCCGCCGCGCCCGCCGACGCCTCGCCCAGCCCAAGAGCATCGGCGCACCGACCACCGCCGCGATCAGCCACAGCGGAACCAGCACGATCCGCGACTCCACGCCCTGACGCGACGCCGAGATGAAGCCCACATCGGCCACGTAGCGCTCGCCCGCCTCCCACCTCCACCACGGCCGGTTGGAACTCTGCCCCGTCGCCGCGATGGCCTCACGGCTCCAGCCCATCGACGGCGCCCACTGCGTGCTCAGTTCGTCCGCGCCCGGCGCCAGACTGTCGTAGCGGTCCACACCCATCAGCACCGTGCCCCGCTGCGTCATCACCCAGCGCGTGACCAGCCGGTGGGTCCACCATCCCCCCACGGACTCGCCGCCGGGCGATCCCGGCGCGATCAACTCGCCCGTGGCGTGCGAGAATCGGTCCCAGACGAAATAGCTCCTGCCCCACAGCCCGATGAGCAGGAGCAATCCAACCCACGCCAGCAGCGTGCACGCGGACTGCAGATGACGGACCAGTCGGCTCATGGCGGGCGCACCCCGGGCCAGCATACCCCAAGACCCAGAATGCGAAATGGCCCGCGGCAAGAGCCGCGGGCCAGATGAGTCACCACTCGTCTCGATCTAAGCCACCAGAGCGGCCTCTCTCCGCGTCCGGTGGCGAATGCGATTTGAGGCTTTCGCCTCTCAGTTCTCCGGGTCGATTCTCCCCGCCCGGTCAGACTGCTGCACACGGTTCCACGCATCACGCACGGCGTGCCGAGCGTGGTCCCACTCCAGCTGGCACTCGCCCCTGGCCCAGCTCCAGCCGCGCTCCAGCTCGGCCTCCATGCTGTCGAACGATCGCTGCTTGTCGATCTGGCGACGACAGCTCTCCCAGCCGTATCTGTACGCCGAGGCGTAGTCGACTGACTCGGCCAAGTGACTCGGGCACGGCCCCAGCAGGTGATCCTCGCTCCCGTACGGAGTCTTCGCCGAAGGATTCACCGCCTCGGCCGCGGCCTTGCCCGCCAGACCACCCACCACGGCGCCGATCGCCGCGCCGGCCATCATGCCGACGGGACCGGCCAGCAAACCGCCCGCCGCTCCGGCCAGCGCTCCGGCGCCGACAGCCCCCATCCCGACACCGATTGGGTGCGCACCGGGCTCGCCACTGATCGGGTCCGCATGGGCCCGGCTCGGTTCCACCTTCATGGTGACGTGGTCTGTGTTCACCCCGTTCATGCTCAAGCTCCTGGAAGTGGTTGCCGCGCCGTGCATCCAACTATCGATTCGACCACACCGGCTCCCCGCGCGGGCTCCAAAGCTGCACCCGCCCGCTCTTGACACCCACCGACTTGGCGATCCAGTACCGATGCCCGCCCACCCGCGCACGGCAGGCCTCGATGGAGATTTCGTCATCGGTGGAGAACATCGCCTTCTGCTGGTCCATGTACAGCGACGGGCCAAGCAGAACGACCTCGTCGGTCGAGGCGTTCTGGCCCGTGCGGATCGTCACCGCCCGCGCGGGCTGCACGTCGTTCGAGAACGTGATGGTGCTGATGCGGATCACCTTCCCCGTCAGCGTCTTCTCGGAACCGCCCTCGATGCTCGAGACCACATCCCCGCCCGCGGCCCACGTCTTGTCCATGCTTATCGTCATCGTCGGCGCGCCCGAGGCCCGGACGCCGAAGCGCGGCGGCTGCACGTTGAAGGCGTCGTAGACCCCGCTCGCACCGGGGCCGACGCTCAGCGTCGTGATGTCCGACGGGGTCTCGGCACTCGCCAGAACCATGTCTTTGGACGCATCAATGCGCACCGGTCCCTCCAGCGACACGGTCGCCACCGACCACGGGATCAGCCGCTTGGTGTCGCCCACACCCAGGAAGTTCTCGTTCGGGTCGATCGACATGAACGCGACCTTGCCCGACGCCCGGTCGATCACGATGTCATGCACACGTCCGCACTCCTGACCCCGGCAATCCACGCGCAGACCAAGCAGGCTGCTCACCAGCAAGTACCGTGAAGAGAGCGAGGCGTACGCGCGGCCCCTTGAATCCACCGTGTCAGGGGCCCACGCCGGCCGACCGGTCGCCTCTCGAAGATGGAGTTCGCGCTCGCCGTTCTTCAGGTGCGTCGCGACCAGAAGACGCTCAGGGTCGCGTGGGAGCTCCAGCGTGTCCACCGTCACGCGGTCGCCCCGCATCGGTGCAGAGGGCGAACTGTTCACGTACCACGAGGGGCCCATCGCCAGGCGATGGATCGCGCCGTCGCTCGTTCGCACGTCGGCCACGACTTCCTCACCGAACGCGCTGGTGTTGACCCGCTCCACCCGGACCACTTCACCCTCAACCCTCACCTTCCGGCCAGACTCCAGGCTGCCCACGTATGGATCGTTCATCGGCGCCGCATCCGCCTCGATGGCCTTGCGCAGCGCGATGGTGTTCTCGGCCTTGGATTCGCCGATCACCGACCACGACTGGGCCGTGTACTCCGGGTACGTCTTCAGGCGCTCGGGCGTCATGGACAGGATGAACCGGTCCCGACCCGTGCCACCCTCCCAGCCGAACGCGGAGTAGGGCACCGCCACCAGACGACCGCCCATCCCCATCGTCGCGCCAGACTCGAGAATGACGTGCTGGATGCGGCCCGAGCCACGGTCCAGGATCAGGTCCGACACCTTCGCGATCGACTCGTCGTTGGTGTTCACCACCTCGCGCGACAGCAGCCACTTGGCGGATCGGAAGTCGGCCGGGCGGGCCGGATTCACGACCCCGGCCGCGCCGGGCGTCGCATCCGCGTTCACCGCGCGAACACCACCCGAGCACAGCACGAGCGCGAGAAGCACCGAAGCTTTCAAGCTCTTCTTCATCAGACACCTGCTTTCACATTACGGCGTGATCCGGAACAGTTCGAACTCGCGGCGGATGGAATCGCTCTCTTCGCGGATCCGCCGGTTCTTGTGACGACCTTATATTGTCGCACACATCCCGCCATCCGCCATCGGGGAGGCTTCCTCGGATTCTCTCAACTCACGCCTGCGCCAGCCCTTCCCGGATCGCAAACCGCATCAGGTCCGCGCGAGCCACGATACCCAGCTTCTTCATCATCCGGTCCTGGTGACCGTCGATCGTCTTCACGCTCCGGCACAACTGCGCGGCGATCTGCGTACGAGACAACCCCTTGCCGATCAAGCGCAGAATCTCCGCCTCGCGAGCCGTCAGCGAGTCCAGGTGAGTGATCGGCACGCCCGCACCTGTCAAGGCGATCTCAGGCTCCCTCAGCCCGGCGGCCCCGGGCTTGTCCGTCGCGATCGGTCGGCATCGTTCCCTCACCATCGGCCCAAGCACGAACGTGCCGCCCCGATGGCGAACCACGTCGTGAATGCCCCGCACGATGTTCTCCAGCTCGTCCGATTTCGCGAAGTACGCGCACACGCCCGCCGCGAACGCGGCCGAGATGTAGCCGTCACGGATGTGCGCGCTCAGCACGATCACCCGCACCTCAGGCCTCCGCCGCCGCAGCCGGTCGGCCATCTCGAACACATCTGCCCCCGGCATCTCGATGTCCAGCAGCACCGCGTCGGGCTTCAGCCGCTCAACCTCCTCCAGCAGACGATCCGCCGTGGCCAGCCTCCCCACAACCTGGATGTCACCGGTGATCGAGAACTGCGCACGCAGCCCCTCCACCAGCACCGCGTGGTCATCCACGCACAGCACGCGGACCGGGCCCGATGCCGCACGCTTGGGCGCCCGCGTCGCGATGGGGTCCCTCGAGCCGCCGCCCCCGGGCCCGGATGAACCACGCGCGACCGGCAACTTGGCTTCCACCTCGACCGACTTGGCACTCCGACGGTTCATTCGGCACCCCCTGGCTGTTCGCCTGCTTGACGCCCGAACACTCCACCCCCGATCACGTGGCGCATGGCTTCGAAGTCATCGGGTGGATCGATCACGCTCGCGTCCAGTCGCGTCCATCGCGCAGCCTGCCCTTTGGGCGGCATCCCCAGCAGCACCAATCGACGCTTGGGATGCCCTCGCCGCCAACGGCTCGCCCGAGTCAAGGCCCGCACGCTCGCCCGGGTAATCCACAGGTCGGCCGATCCCGGGCCCGCGCCACGCACCACCGACAACCGGTAGCCCGCGCTGACGAGAATCTGCGTCAGCAGCGCCACCGTGCGGTGATCATCTATCGACACAACCGCGGTCTTCGGCCTGTCCCGGTTACCCGCCTTCGGCCTGCGAACATCCGCCGCCACCGGAAGCACCAGCGTGACCACGGTGCCCCGCCCGGGCTCGGACTCGAGTTCAACACTCCCGCCCGCACGTATCGCCACCTTTCGGACAAGCGGCAGACCAAGCCCCGTGCCCATGCCCCGCGGCTTGGTGGTGAAGAACATGTCGAACGCGCGGTGCATGATCGCCGCCGGCATCCCCATCCCGTTGTCGGCCACCCGGAGACGCACGCTCTGCCCGCTTTCGTCGATCGAGGCCGAGACCTGCACGCGTGCGCCACGCCGCTTCTTGGCCAGCGCCTCGCCCGCGTTCACGATCAGGTTCAGCATCGCCTGAGTGAGCCAATGGGGCGCAATCGCGACCTTCGAGAGCCGAGGTCCCAGCGCGGCGACCACCTTCACATGCTTCGGGACGGCCCTGCGCAGCAGCGGTCCCACCTGAGTCCAGCACTCCTTCAGATCCGTCGGGCCCTCAGAGTCCGGCGCGGCCCCCGGGCCGTCAGGATCGAGCGCCAGATAGTGCAGCCCGTCGCTCAAGTGCTGGAGATACGTGATCGAACGCCGCACCGCCCGAAGATGCCCCAGCCCCCGCGGGGTGATCCCCGCGTGCTCGATCGCGTTCAACCTCGCCCTCACCGGCAGCAGCACGTTGCTCATGTCGTGCCCCACGCCGGCCGCCAGCGTGCCCAGAGAAGACATGCGGTCCGCCAGATGAAGCCGCAGATTCGCCGTCGCCAGGGCTCTGGTCTGCTCGGTGATCAGATTCTGCAGACGCACTCGCTCCTCGTTCGCGTCGCGCCCCACGTCGATCTTCTGCGTCACATCCCGGACGATGCCGATGAAGAACGGGGACGAGTGCGCGGGCAGATCCGCCCGCGACATCGACAACTCGATCCGGATCCGCTTTCCGTCCTTGCGCAACGCGCTGAATTGCCCTGTCTTCTCCAGCGCGGCCGGCCTGTCCGCATGCCGATAACGGTCCAAGTAGCGATCAAGAGCCGAGCGCCGCGGCTCGGGAATCAGCATCTTCACATTTCGCCCGAACAACTCGGTGGGCGTCCAGCCGAAGATCTGCTCGACCGACTCGCTCGCCGACTGGATGATCCCGCCGGCGTCCATGGTGATGATCGGATCCAGGATCGGTTGCTCAACCCCGCCTCGCCGCGGAGTGCTGCGCCGCGGACGCGCTCTGCCGCCTCTCTTGCGCCGTGGTGCACGGGTCGCCATAGCGCAAGTCTAAGGGGCATACTCAACCCGACAATCCCCGCTTGTGTTGATGAGGGAACTTTCCCTGTTGCGTTCCGCTCACCTTTCGATGACGATGTTCAGGATGCTGTACGCCTTCAGAGTTGCACGAGCATGGACGCTCCAAGGAGTCCGCCATGCCGCGATGCACACGTTCTGGCGCCTGTACCGATCTCAGTTCACCCGTTATGCGGGCGTTGATCACCGCGATCGCCGATGACGTGAGACGCCGTTGCCGAAGCGAGGGGCGACTCAGCGTCCCCCTTGTGGAGGCTTATCTCAGGCGCATGGCCCGCACGGCGCGACGCGCGGCTTCGCAAGCTCGCCACCTACATAGGTGAGTGAAGCCCGTCGCCCAGCCCTTCACCCCCGACCCCCCAATACCCGGGACCGCTCAGGCTCCGCTTCTCGCGGTGCACGAGCCCGCAGGCCGCCCGAAGGCTGCAGCGACAATGGATGGCGACGACTCTCGTCATCGCCATCCTGGAGGAGAGAGTATCCGTTACCGCGCGCGGCGACGGCGGCCGAAGCACAGGCCCAGCACCGGGCCGCCCAGCAGCGCGATCGCCGACGGCGCAGGCACCACGCTCGCGGCGAAGCCAAAGTCGCCCGACTCAGAGAAGCTGACCAGACCGGTCGGCACAGCCACAATGTTCCACGAGAGGCCGTTCCAGTTCACGAACTGGAACGTGCCGGGATCGTTCAGACCCAGGACCTCGTCGTCGAGCTGGTTGAACCGGAACGTCGTGCTGTTGCCAGGGATCATCCCCGCCCAAGCGAAGGCGTCACCCGCACCGTTGCTGTTCCAGGAGAAGTCGCCCGAAGCGATCCTCGAGTTGGTGCTCAGCCCAGACACCGCCACGTCGCCGTTGGTGTCCATCAAGAAGGCGAGGTTCGCCCCGTTCGCGATGCTGTCCATGTGCACGAACGCGGGGGCGGCCGTGCCCGGATTCAGCATCTGATCGATCAGCACGATCAACGCCAGACCGCGATCCGTGTCCGCGGCCAGGATCGACACCTTGCCGTTGGTGGCAACGCCGCTGGAGTTGAGCGACTGATGCACCGCCGTCAGGGACGGGGTGGTCCAGTTCGTCTGGCCCGGCCCCAGCAGCACCTGAGACAGCGGGCCCGAGTTCAGCACGATGCCGCCCCCGATGTCCGACACGTTGATGACCCCGGCGAACGCAGCCGAAGCGGCAGTGCCGACCAGCACAAGAGCGAGACAGGTAGATTTCATAGCGCATGTCCTTGTGTTCACGTCCCGTGATTACGCCGAGCAAGCCCGCATCCACGACGCGCGTCATGCCGAGCGCCTCCTCACGTTCATGTCACTCTACCTGCCCGTTCACCTCCGACCACCCACACACTCTTGTTTGCGCTCTCAACCAGAACTAATGCTCTACGTGCACCGCCGCGCCTGACATATGAGTGCGGTCATCCTCATCGCATGCGCCGCTAATCCATCCGCACCTTTGCTCAATCTGTGTCTTGCTTTGACTCGCCAGTACATAAAGCAGGGATAAGTGCTCTATGGCACCACTCGCGATCATCGTCATGATTCAATGTACCCGCACGCGCGGGCAGCACGGCACACCCGCTCTCGAGGAGGTTTGGCATGATCCCACTCCAGCCCCGCGCCGCCCTTCCCACCGCCGTGGTCATCGCCGAGGCGCTTCATGTCGATCCGCGCCGCCCAGGGTCGCTCCGTCTCGCGCGCGACTTGGACGCGGCCTCATCCACAGCCTCGCCAAAGCCCTCGGCACACTCGCCGTCAATTGTCATCCCACCCCTCACGCTCCCCAGGACCGTGAGACCCGAGCTCGACACGCCTTCCTGATATCCCCAAAAACACCAAGACCCGGGCGCTCGCCCGGGTCTTGGCCTTGATTCCGTGTCGTCTCCCACGCGGTCAGCGCGACGCCACCCGCTTGCCCGCGCGTCCCGCGAACGTCGGCACGCCCTCACCCTTCTCGAACAGGTCGGCGAACTTGAACGCCTTCCGCTTCTTCCACGCGCCGCGGTGGTACGCGTCGCTCGCCAGGAGCGGGAACAGCGCGCTCAGCTCGCCGAACACCATCTGCTCATGCACGATGTCCACCTTGCCCCACGAGCAGGCCTCGCGGAGCGTGCTGCCCGAGAGCGCGCCGTCGCGGCTGTCGGCCACGGTCATCTGGATGGCGTACTTGTGCATCCCGATGTCGCCGCGGGCCTTGCCGCCCTTGCGCTCGTTCAGCAGTTCCGCCGCCACCACGATGTCCTGCGCGAAGTTCTTGGGCACGCCGCCGCCCAGCATCAGCAGGCCCGTGTCCTTGCACGCCAGCTTGATGTCCGTGAGCTCCCGGAAGTCCTTGCCCGAGTCGATCG
Source organism: Phycisphaerales bacterium (assembly GCA_022843545.1). Lineage (GTDB taxonomy): Bacteria > Planctomycetota > Phycisphaerae > Phycisphaerales > UBA1924 > JALHNL01. Next base: position 23,817 of record JALHNL010000009.1, read on the forward strand.
CCACCTGCCCGCGACCCTGCTCGATCGCCTCGGTCTGCTGCAGCACGATCCCGAAGCCCGCCGAGCAGTCGCTGAACGCCGGCACGAAGATCGGCACCCGCTTCTGGTAGCAGGTCTTCACGATGCTCTCGTTCTTGGCGAACTTGGGGTTGTTCGCCAGATACGCGCCCATCGCCTCGATGAACTCGCGGCTGCTGTACGCGCCGGGCGCAAACGCGTTGAACACCTCGTACGTCGCGTGGTCGCACGCCCGCAGATCGTCCTCGTCGATGTACGTGTCGTAGATCCGGTCGATCATCCAGTTGCGCAGCGTCATGTCGTCCACCGGCGGGGCCTCGGGGCTGCCGGGGGCGATGTAGTGCTTGAAGCCCAGGCCCTCGAAGAAGTCCTGGTCCACGAGGTTGGCGCCGGTGGACACGATCGCGTCCACCATGTTGTTCTCCACCATCGTGATCAGCGCCTTCTTCAGCCCCGCGCTGATCAGCGAGCCCGCCAGCGTGAGCACGACGCCGCACTCCCTGTCCTTCAGCATCATGCTGTAGATGTCCGCCGCCTGCGCCAGCGTGCGCGACGAGTACGCCATCTGCCGGTACGAGTCGATCACGCCGCGCGCGTCAAACGCCGTCACGTCGATGTGCTGGATCGGGCGCGAGAGCAGTTCCTTCTTCGTCCACTTGCCGCTGGCCATGGGAGTCATCCTCTCTCCCGCGCTCTGCGCGGGATTCGGTCTCGGCCAAGCCCCCCTGGCCTGCGTGATGGATGATGATCGCCGGGGGTGGCGGCGATGCACAAGTATACGCGTGATCTCGGCGCTCCGATGCGAAGACTCAGCACCCTTCGCCGAACGCGTTCACGAACGCGATGATGTCGTCCACCGTCAACTCCCCGTCGGGCCCCGCGCCGGTGTTGCCGATGTCCGTCACGTCCGACCGGTTGCACGGCGCCGCGCCGGGGCAGCCCGCCGCCTCGCCGAAGGTGTTCACGAACGCGATGATGTCATCGACCGTGAGCTGGTTGTCGGGCCCCGCGCCGGTGTCGCCGATGTCCGTGACATCCGCCAGGCTGCACGCCGACCCCGGGCACTGATCCGGCAGCCACACCAGCCCCAGCACGTTGCCGCTGCCCATGGAGCCGATCGCCGTCGCGGCGCCCGTGTCGGGGTTGATGGTGTACAGCGTGTCCGTCGAATTGTCCGCCATGTAGATCTGCCCGTCCGCCGGGCAATAGGCCAGGCCGTTGGGATTCGTGCTGATGGGCGTTCCGCCCAGCACGCCGATGAGCGTCGCCGCCCCCGTGTCCAGGTTCACCGAGTAGAACGAATCCGTGGCGCTGCTGGTCGCGTACATCACGTTCCGCACCGGGTGATACACAAGGTTGAAGAACGACGTCCCCGCGCCCGACGCGCCGATCAGCGTGGCGAAGCCCGTCGTCGGATCAACACGGTAAAGGCTGCCCGAAGAGCCGCCGTACAGCGTGCCCGTGGTCGGGTCGATCTCCAGCCCGTGCATCACGATCGTGGCGTTCCCGAAGAACCCCACCAGAGTCAGCACGCCGGTGCTCGGGTCCATGGTGTACAGATTGTCTCCGCTGGAGTCAGCGGCATACAGCGTGCCCGTGCGGCAGTCATACGCCAACCCCGCCGCGATCGGTGCCGTCAGGCTGATCGTGCCCAGCGAGGTCTTGGCCCCCGTGGCGCGATCAACCTGATAGAACTGATCGTTAGAATCCGTCGCGATCAGTCGCCCTTGGGCGAAGCACGAGGAAGCCAGGGCCTGCAGGCCGATGCACACGATGATTCCGCTGCGCATGAGATGCTCCCAAGGGTGGGTGATCCCAGAGTACACGAAGGACCGCCAACGTCAACACCAAAGCGAAGGGATAAGCCCGATCCTCGCGTCCTGCGATCCCCCCTCAGCCCGCGCACGGGATCTGGTAGTACCCCGCCACCGCCGTGCACTCGCCCCGGAGGGCCCAAAACGACCGCGGCCCGCGGATATGGCGGTCGTCAGAGCCGGCTTACGGGCAGCCGTCGCTGAAGGAGTTGAAGTAGGCGATGATGTCGTCCACGGTCAGCTCGCCGTCAGCGCCGGCGCCGGTGTCACCGATATCGGTGATGTCGGCGCGGTTGCACGGGGCGGTGCCCGGGCAATCGATTCCGTCGCTGAAGGTGTTGATGAACGCGATCACGTCGTCCACCGTGAGCTGGCCGTCCGGGCCGGCGCCGGTGTCACCGATGTCGGTGATGTCGGCGCGGTTGCACGACGTGGGAGCCGGGATGTCGCACACCACGCCCTCGTCGCCGTCCAGGCAGCCATCCAGGTCCTCGTCGATGCCGATGCGCGTCTCGGAGCCCTTGGGCACCACGGTGAAGGTGACCTCCGTCCCCGCGGCCGCGCCGCCGGTGAGCGTCGCGGTGGTCACCGCCGACTCCGCCGCGCGGTCGGTCTGCCACAGCCCGCCGCCGCTGTAGCGATACCCGCGCTGCACACCAGCACGCCGCCCGTTCGCCACCAGACCGACCTTGTTCGCGTTCGCGATCGAGATCATGCTGTTGAGCAGATTGGTCGAAGCCGCGGGCGCCGGCGTCACGTCAAACGTCACCTGAGCCCCCACCGCCGCGTGTGTGTCGTTGCTGGGCACCCCGGGCGGCTCCAGTATGTTCGTCGTGCTGCCCTGCGGCAGGTCCGAACCCGAGAACGACAGCATGAACGCCACCAGGTCCGCAGTCTCCTGGTCGCTTGCCACGGTGAAAACGGGCTCATTGAGGAACCGCGCCAGCGAGTCGACCGACCCGTCGTGCAGGAAGCCGAACCCGCCGTGCGAGACCGTCTGCTGCATGGTGAACTTCGTCTTTCGCTCCATGTTCCGCAAATGCGGCACCTTCATCGACACATTCGTCGAGCCGTCGGTGCTCACCAGCATCAGGTGCCGCTGACCCAGCGGCCCCGGCGGGATCGGCACCAGCGTCGCGCCGCTCAGCGTGTAGTCCGTCCCCGCGCCGGTCGGCAGCGTGTGGCACGTCACACACGCCAGAGCCCCACCGTCCAATCGACGCGTCGTGCTGCGGTACAGGCTCAAGCCCGTCACCGCATTGCCGGTGGGCAAAGGCTGGCCACCGTTCCCGAACCGCCCCGAACGCAGTTGCCCGGGCATCGCCAGCGCCGTGGGCAGTCCGTTCGTGAACGTCCGATTGGGGTTCGGCGGGAAGTAGATTGTCGCGACAAAGTTCTCAAACTCCTGCATCTCCGCCCCCGTCAGCACCGCATCATCCCCCTGCAGACCCACGAACGCGCTGTTGAACGACTCCAGACCCTGCTTATCGCCACGCCAATGGTGCGGCTCCTTCCCGATGATGTCCTGGAACGTCTGCGTCGTCATCGGACCCTTCATCGGGTGGAAGGGTTGGAAAGGCGTCCCCGCCGTCACGCCCGCGTTCAGGTTGTTCCCGATCACCGGGATGATCCCGCCCGACGGGTCACCCAGATCCCAGCCCAGCCGGTCCATCTTCCCGTCAACGTGGCACGACGCGCACGACGCCTGCCCCAGCCCCGAGGTCTTGATCGTGTCGTAGAAGTGCGTCCGTCCGGTGTTGATCAACGCGGGCGTCGGGTCAAAGAACCCCACCCGTGCCAGTTCGATCTCGCTGCCCAGGTCCACCACCGAGATGTTCTTCTCAAAGCGGTTGAGCACATACATCCTCCCCCGCGCCTCGTCCAGCGCGATCGCGCACGCGCCCTTGCCCACTGTGATCGCCGGCGACAGCCCGGCCCGCGCCCCGGCGGTGCTGATCACCACCACGTTGTTGGAGCCCATCCCCGCCACGTACCCCTTGGTGCCCGCCGCGTTCCACACGATCGACCGCGGATCACCCACCGACTTGGCCCGCTCGCTCGCCGCCACCGTCGAAGTCGCGTACGTCAAGTGAGGGTTCAGGTCGACGCGGTTCACAGTCGCCGGTGTCGCCGGCGAGAATGACCCCATCATCACGCGCACGAACCGCCCGCTCAGGTTCGGCTCGAAGCGAACCTCGTTGGTCGCATCGGTGCCCACCACCGTCACCGCGCCAGTCGCCGGGTTCACGCTGATCCCCATGCACAGGTTCATCAGCCCGCGCGCGTAACTCACCGACAGCGTCCCCGCGTTGATGATCGCCACGTCACGATCCGGCATGTCCCAGCCCACCACCCGACCGCTGGAAGCCGCCTGGGCCCCCGACACCAGCGCCGTCCAGTTCCCGTTGTTGTCGTCCATCCACTGCCCCGCCGCGTTCTTCTTCACGATCAGCCCCACCGCGATCGCCGGCAGGTTCGCCGGGCTGATGGGCGGAAAGAACCCCGCCCCGCTGTTGGGCGGCGGGTTCTGCCCGCCGTAGGGTCCCGACGGGTTGCTCACCACGTTGGGCGGGAAGCCGCCCGCGCCCATGGTCAAACCCCCACCCAGCACCGTGCTGGCGTTGCCGGAATGGAAGATCGCCGCATACACCGTCGCGCCGTCGGGGCTCACCGCCAGCGCACGCGGGTCGTTCGCGTCGATCGCAATGTTCGTGGGCGCCGCCGCCAGGTTCGTCGGGTTGAAGACCTGAACCACCCCGCCCTGCCCGCACGACACGAACGCCCGCTGCGGCGTCCCGGCGAACACCACGTCCCAGGGCTCGTCCGCCGTCTTCAGCGTCGCCTTCACGTTCCGTGTCGTCACGTCGATCACGCTGATCGAGTCCGAGATCGTGTTCACCACCCACAGTTCCGTCGCCGTCCGCGCACGCACGCTCGTCGGATCAAGCCCCACGGGAATCGAGGCGAATTTCACCGGCCGCCCCGTCGAGAGGCCAAACAGTTCCACCCGGTTGTTGGGGAGGTTGGCCAGCGCGAGCGTCCCCCCGCCCGGCAGGACCTCCAGAGGATGCACCGGCGCGTTCTCCCAGTTCACGAACGAGCCCTGCCCCAGAGCCGACGAGGCCGTCGCCAGAGCCAAACAGCACACCAGGGAGTAACGCATGAGTGCTCCTTCCAAAGCCGCCCTTCAGACTACCCCGAGCGTGCGAGTGCGCCAAGCCGGCGCAATTCAAACCATCCAAAACGACCGCGGGCCGCGACGACCATTTGGTCGTGCGGCCCGCGGATATGGCGGTCGTCAGAGACGGCTTACAGGCAGCCGTCGCTGAAGGAGTTGAAGTAGGCGATGATGTCGTCGACGCTCAACTGGCCGTCAGCGCCCGCGCCCGTGTCACCGATGTCGGTGATGTCGGCGCGGTTGCACGGGGCGGTGCCCGGGCAATCGATGCCGTCGCTGAAGGTGTTGATGAACGCGATCACGTCGTCCACCGTGAGCTGGCCGTCCGGGCCGGCGCCGGTGTCACCGATGTCGGTGATGTCGGCGCGGTTGCACGCCGCCGGCACCGTCGGGACCGTCAGGCCGCCGACCGTCAGGCCCGTGCCCGTGCCGGGCTTGAAGAACGTCAGATCGGCGCTGCCGCTGGTGGGCGGAACGTCGGTGGTGAAGCCGAAGGAGTACACCGTGCCCCAGCGCAGAGCGTTGGCGTTCACGTTCTGAGCGAAGGTCTCGCTCGAGAAGGTCAGCTTGCCGCTGCCCTTGGTCGTCGTCCAAGCGGCGTTGCTGTAGGGCTCACCAGAGTGGTAAGCCGGAGCCCGGAACGTGATGTCCGTCGGCATCGAAGCCGCATCCGGGAACGGGATGCTGAACGCCTGCGCCGCGCGGTCGGAGTTCAGATTTTGAACCGCGTACTCGTACCGATACAGGCCCCCGCCCAGGCTGCCCACGCGCACGCCCACGATGTACCGGCTGCGGACGAACGTCGTGCCCGCCGGATACTGCGGACCCCACGTCGTCGGATCGCGATAGCCCGTAGCCGGGTTCGCCGCGTCGTCATGGTCGGCGTTCACCAGCGTCACCGCCGGGTCGGCCGCCTTCCACGCCCGGATGCCCTCGGAGCCCACCACGGTGTTGCCCACGAACGGCACGCTCGAGCCCCCGAAAGACGCCGAGATCTCGCGATACGAGGCGTTGTTCAGGGCGTTGATCGCCACGGTCTGGCCGGGGCGGACGAACTGAGCGTCGTCGGCGGTGATGTACTGACCTTCGACGAAGAAGCGGCTGGAGCCCGTGGCGCCGGCCGGGGTGGCCAAGTCGGCCACGGCCACTTGCAGTCGCCCGCGGGTGTTGGTGTCACCGGAGTTGTTGCCCTTCACGAAGGGCGAGGTGCCCAGCGTGGCATTCACGATGTTCTTGGCGCCCAGGCCGCCCTGGCTGCCGTTCAGGCTGCCGCTGTACGTGTCCGAGCAGTTGACGCCCAGCACGTCACCGTTCATGTCGAACATGCCGCCGGTCGAGAAGCGCCAGATGTTGTCACCGTTCACCGCGCAGCCGCCGCAGCCCGGCGAGTTCGTCGAGACGAACCCGTGCTTCAGCCACGACTGACCGATGTGCTCGAACCGCGAGTACGTCCCGTAGTTCGTGTAGCGGAACATGTTCTGCCCGATCACCGGGTGCTGCGTCGCGTCAAAGTCCGGCAGGTACGCCGTGCTGTCGACCCAGATCACCGGGTAGTCACCGGGGTTGCAGGACGTGGTGCCCACCGAGAACGCGCGGACGGTGCCCGCCGTGTTCAGGCCCCAGTTCGGCACGTCGGTGATGACCGCCGTGATCACGTCAGGCCCGATCGTCGGGTTGGGCGCGGGAGCCGGAGGCTGGTGCGTCACCGTGAGCGAGAAGGCGCCCGTGCTGCCGTTCCAGCCCGACACGCGGATGCGGTACGTCGTGCCCGCCACCGCGCTGATCGACACGTTCGAGAAATTCCCGCACGAGTCGTCCACGCAGTTGATGTTCGTGCCCGGGCACGCGCCGGCGCCCGTGCGGAAGCTCACCACCGAGTCGAACGTGCCCGTCGAAGCGCACGTGCTCGCCGTCAGGATGCCGTTCGCCGGCGCCACCACCGTGTACCACACGTCGGGCGTCGCGTTCGACGAACCGCAGTTGCCCGAGTTGCTGTCGTTGGTCGCCGCGACCGTGGTCCCCGAGACCGTCACCGACCCGTTGGCCGCGACCACCAGCGCCTGGGCGCTGCTGCACGCGTTGTTCGCCGGTTGAGCAAAGGCCTGCCCGGTGATGCCGAGCAACGTGGCCGTACTGACGGCACCCAGCCGCTTCTTCCAGTTCATACCGTTCCCTCCGTTTGGTCGAACGACCGTTCCCGATGATGAGTCCAGCGCCGAGCAGAATTGTTCGGCGCGCCGTCTCCCACGTTCCCTGAGTATGCCCTCAGCGCAGACCGCAGGCCAGCAAACCTGATTCGGCTGTCCAGATTATCCGGTTCCCCAATCTGCACCGATCAGGTCCCTTGCAGAATAATCACCCCGGATGTGGGGTATGGCCCCGTCCTAACGGGCCCCACGCCGCCTCGCCGTTACTTCGTATCCCCGGCCCCCGCCCCCATCGCCCCCGACAGGCCGGGAACGTTTTGAACGCCTTCGGGCACCGAGATCGAACTCCCCTTGAAGTCGTCCCCGATCGGCTCAAACCGCCCCCCCAGATTCTGAGCCAGGAACGCCTCCACCACCGCGTTGAAGCTCATCCGGTTCTCCGGACGGGCAAACCCGTGCCCCTCGTCCGGATACAGCACGTACGTCACCGGGATGTTCTTCTTCTTCATCGCCGCCACGATCTGATCCGACTCGCTCTGCTTCACCCGTGGGTCGTTCGCCCCCTGCCCGATCAAGAGCGGCTTCTTGATCCGGTCCACGAAGTTCAGCGGCGACCGGCTCTCCAGGAACTTCCGCCCTTCCTCCGTCCGGTGGTCCCCGATCCGCGTCGTGAACATCGTGATCATCGGCTGCCAGTGCGGCGGGATCGTGTTCAGCAGCGTGATGATGTTCGACGGGCCCACCACGCTGATCGCGCACGCGAACACATCAGGCGTAAAGGTCGCCCCCACCAGCGCGGCGTACCCGCCGTATGACCCGCCCATGATCGCCACCTTGCTCTTGTCCGCGATGCCCTCCGCGACCGCCCAGTTCACCGCGTCGATCAGGTCATCGTGCATCTTCCCGGCCCACTCGCCATTGCCCGCGTTCAGGAAGTTCTTCCCGAAGCCCGTGGACCCGCGGAAGTTCACCGCCAGCACCGCGTACCCCCGGTTGGCCAGCCACTGCGCGCTCGGGTCAAACCCCCACGAGTCCCGCGCCCACGGGCCGCCGTGAACATCCAGCACCAGCGGCACCGGCTTCTTGGCCACCACCCGCCCGTCCTTGAGCTCATACGACCCGCGCGGCATCACCAGGTAACTCACCAGGTCCATCCCGTCGCGAGACTTGATCACCACCGGGTGCATCTTCGTCAGCGGCAGGCTCTCCTGCGCCTTGTTGCTCGTGAACAGGAACGTGGCCTCCCCGGGCGTGCCACGCTGCGCGGGCTCGCGATCCACGTCCACCCGCGAGTACACATAAAACCGCGTCGGGCCGTTATCCATCGAGTACGACACCGTCCACGTCCGGTCGTCCTGCGAGCGGCTGGTGATCTGGATGTCCCCGTCAGCCACGCCGCGCAAGAGCGCCAGGTCCGGCTTGATCGACTCGTCCAGAACCGTCCATTCCGGCCGCAGGTAGTTGAACCCCACCGCCTGCAGCGCGCCGGTCACGGGATGAACGATCGCCCCCGCCGCATCGGCCTTGTCGTTGCTCGCCAGCACGCTCTGCGTGCGCGTGCGCAGGTCCCACGCCGTCATCGCCGCGGTGTTCCGCCCGCGCGAGTCGGTCATGAACAGCACCTGCCCGTTCTTGTCAAAGCCCATGGGCGAGGTCGTGTTCATGTCCTCCGCGCCGATCGTGACGAACGGCTCCCACTCCACCTTCCCGCCCTTCGCGTCCGCCAGCACCACGTCCGCCCCGCCGTCGGGCAGCATCTTGGTCGCCAGCCGGACGTTGAACTTGTCGTCCACGTCCATGCTCACGAACCCGTCCGTGTTCTCGTACAGGCTCTTGAGTTCGCCCGTCCGGATGTTCAACCGGAACAGGTCGTGCAGGCGCGGGTCGCGCTTGTTCAGCCCCACCACCACTTCCTCAGGAAACTCCGCGCTCAGGTGCGTGATCCGGGCCGCCGGACGCAGCGGCTTGCCGCTGGGCAGCATGATGGGCTTGCCGTCGGGCCCGGCGATCTCGCTGAACGGGGTCAGGTCCTTGGTCTCTCCGCCGGGCGCCACGCCCACGCGGAAGACCTTCCAGTTCTCATCGCCGCCCTGATCCTGCAGATACAGGATGTCGCTGGAGGTGTATGCCCAGAAGTACTGCCGGATGCCCCGCCCGCGGTCGCTCGTCACGGCCCGGGCCTCGCTGAGCTTGCCCACCGGCGCGACCCACACGTTCAGCACGCCGTCAACCGGCGCCAGCCACGACAGCATCTTCCCGTCCGGGCTCACCCTCACCGCGGCCCGCTCGGGGTTCCCGAACAGCACCTCGCGCGGGATGAGCGCGTCCGCGCCGGCCGAGGTCGAAGCGACACCCGCCGCCGGCTCCGAGGCCCAGGCCCCACCGGCGAAGAACGAGGCGGACGCGAGCGTAAACAGGGCGATTCGATGAGCTCGCATGGATACTCCTGATCGGGGGTGAGGCCGATGGTACAACCGGGCAAGACGCCGGTTGCGGCAGCACCAGTTCGCCAGCGAAAGTGACGGCCCCTCGGGACGCCCCGGTCGTCTTTCGTCGCCGGTTCACTCTCGCCTACTTCTTCTCCCACTCCATGAACTTCCCTTCCGGAAGGTCGGCGACCAGCCGTCCATCGCGTAGTTCATACGCCTGCGTCAAACTGAACTCCTGGTCTCCTCGCCGCCCGAGCTTCGTGGTGATGTACACCCTGCCTTTATCGATGCGCCAGTTGATGGGCGTGGGATCAGTCTTTGGATGAACGCTTGAACGAATCGCCCCCGTTCCATCGGCGGCCAGCGTGATGCCGCCTTGGCCGCGATCGCCTTTGCCCTTCCACTCGCCGATCACAGCAAACGGCTCGATCGGCGCGAGCGCGGGGGCGGGCCGCAGCACGAGCCAAGGCGGACCGGGGAAGAGCCCCACGAGCAGCGAGCCGTCGCGTTTGATATTCGCTTGTCGTACGTCATCATGGTCTTGCAAACGGACCCACCCATCCTCGGACCAGTACCGTCCTTCCGCGACAAAGCCACCGAGCATCATCTCATACCGCCCGTCTTCGCGGGCGACGATGACGAATGTGTCATAGTGCAAACGGACTTCCTCGAGCGTCGGCGGCGGCAGCGGGTCCTTCTCCGGGACCCGGTGGCGCTGGTTGTACTCCACCGTCCGCTCGGCATCGATCCGCCACTCGCCGACAAACGCTCGCGCAAGTTCCTCGCTGGCAGTCCCGCTCGGGCCGGGCACGGCCACAGGTTCACCGGCTTTGGCCTTCTGGCCCGGCGACGAATCGGGGTTTGCACACCCGGCCATGAACCCCAGCGCCAACGCCCCCACAGCGCAAAGCACACATCTCCCTTTGAGAGCCATATCGGCCTCCTTTCCGCTGGGAGAGTACCAAGACCGGCATTCAGTTGCGTTCTCTAACCGAGCGACCGCCAGCCACCCCTTCATTCGCTCAGCGAGAAGTGGTGTATTATCGCAGCAGAGGTACACCATGCCCCGAGCCACCGACATCATGCCCATCACCGACTTCACCCGCAACTACAAGAAAGTCATCGCCAAACTCAAGAAGACCGGACGCCCATTCGTCCTCACCATCGACGGCAAGCCCGCGCTGGTGATCCAGGACGCGGGGAGCTTCGATCACCGTTCCGGGCTGCTCAGCCCCGCCGAGCTCGAGGCGGCCGCCGATGTTGGGCGCCGGGACACCCGCCCCAGGCTGACCATTGAACAACTCAGGACCGCGCTCCGACCTCGATCGGCGAAGCGAGCCGGTTGAGATGCCCCGCCTCCGCGTGTACCAAGTCGAACTCCGCGAGACCGTGCGGTCCGATCTCGACGCTGTGCTGAGGTTCATCGCCGATCAGAGCGGCGAAGTCCGAGCTCGAATGGTGATCGAAGCCATCATGCACGAGATCGGGACGCTTTGTACGCTGCCGCGCCGTCACTCGCTCGTCGGCGGGCGCCCCGGCTCGCGCCTGCGCTCCGTGGTCGTCAAGTCGTATCGAATCCTCTACGAGATCCACGAGACTTCGGACGTCGTCGACGTCCTCCGCGTTGTCCACGCCGCCCGTGATCCCTCTTCTTGGCCAGCCGACTGACCTCTACCCCCGCCTCATCTCCGGCACATGCCGCCGGATCGCCTCCACCACCTCGCCCTTGTCGGCTCCGGGGTGGGCGAGTGCGCCCATCTCGCGCACCATCGCGTCCACCGCCTTCAGGTCCACCGACGCGCCCTCCGCCGTCCACTGGTTGATCGCCGGGTGCGCCGTCGGCGCGAGCTTCTCGGCGTTGTACGCCAGTTCTTCGTGCAGCTTCTCGCCCGGGCGCGCCCCGGTGAACACCACGTCCACCGTCGCCGCGTCGGGAGCATCATCCAGCTCCAGCCCCCGCACGATCGCGCCCCACTCGTCTTTCGGCTCTGTGTTTGCCCCGTTTGCCGTCTTGGCGGTGTTGGCCGCGCTTATGCGCGGCTCATACCCCTGCAGCCGCACGAAGCGGATCGCCAGGTCCAGGATGCGGATCGGCTCGCCCATGTCCAGCACATACACCGGCGCCACGCCCGCGGGCTGGTCCAGCGCCGCCGCCTGCACCACCAGCGTCGCCGCCTCGGGGATCGTCATGAAGTACCGCGTCATCCGCGGGTCGGTCACCGTCACCGGGTGCCCCTCGCTCAATTGCGTGCTCCAGATCGGGATCACGCTGCACGCGCTGGCCAGCACGTTCCCGAAGCGCACCATGCTGAACCGCGTCCCGCGCTTCGCCGCAAGGCTCTGCACGTACATCTCCGCCATCCGCTTGGTCGCCCCCATCACGCTGGTGGGGTTCACCGCCTTGTCCGACGAGATCATCACGAACCGCTCCACCCCCGCCGCCAGGCTCGCGTCCGCGATGCTCTTTGTCCCCAGGAGGTTGTTGTTCACCGCGTGGCTCGGATGATCCTCCATCAGCGGCACATGCTTGTGCGCCGCGGAGTGGAACACCACCTGCGGCTTGATCTGCGCGATCAGCCGCGCGGTCGATTCCGCGTCCACCACGTCGTGCAGCACCGCCCGCCGGGGCACGCCCGGGAAGGCCCGCGCCATCGCCTGGTCGATCTGGAACAGCGCGTTCTCCGCCCGCTCAAGCAGGATCAGTTCCGACGGCGCAAACCCAGCCGCCACCCGGCACAACTCCGAACCGATCGACCCGCCCGCGCCCGTGATCAGCACGCGCTTGCCCGTCAGGATCGCCCCCACCGCCTTGCGGTCCAGACCGCTGTGCGTCCGCCCGATCAGCGCCGAGGGCTCCACCGCCGACACCACGCCCGGCGCGCTCTTGGGCGTGTGCGCCGCCCGACCCGTCAGCAGATCCTCCGTCGTCGGCACCCACCGCGCCGGCACGTCCAGCGTCCGAAGCAAATGCCGCAGACGCCGCTCCACCGGGTCGCCCGCAGGCAGGCTCACCAGCGCGAGCTTGAACCGGTACCGCGCCTGAAGGTCGATCAGTTCGTCGATGAACCCCAGCGGCGGGGGCAGCACGCCCAGACCCGCCTGCGCGCCGGGAGTCGCGCTCTCGCGCACGCACGTCAGGTGCGTCGTCAGCACGCACCCCACCGGGATGCACGCCGGCCTCATCCCCGCCAGGTGACCCGCCATCGTCCGGACCGACGAGGGCGTCCCCACCAGCACCACCCCCGTCGCCGGAAGCCCGGGCCGCGCGGTGTCGAACGGCGGCTCAGCGGCCGTGAGTCGAAGGACGGACGACGGGGTCGGCGTAGCGGCGCTCATGCGCACTCCTTGCGTCGGCCCGGGCCCGCGACCGCGCGCGCCCGAACCCTCATCCCTGATCCCCCCGGACTCTCCCCACCCACCCTCGCGATCACGATTACCGCAATCCCGGGGCCAAGGCGCGAACGCGCCCACGGCAACATCGGCCGTTTGCGGTCATATCCCATAGCCAGGACCGATATCCTCACACTCCATGATCGCCCGAGTCACCGGCAACCTTGAGTCGCTTCAGGACGCCACCGCCACCATCGTCCCCGGCGGGGCCGCCTGGCTCGCCCTCGAAGTGCTCCTCCCCGCCTTCGTCGCCCGCCAGCTCATCGACCGCATCGGTCAGCCGGTGACGCTCCAGACCTACGTCTACCTGCAGAGCCCCGACCAAGGCTCCTCCTTCGAGCCCCGCCTCGTCGGCTTCCTGACCGCGCAAGAACGAGCCTTCTTTGACCTCTTCACCACCGTCAAGGGCATCGGCACGCGCAAGGCCCTTCGCGCACTGGCCGAGCCGGTGCCCGTCATCGCCGCCGCCGCCCACCGCGGCGACGTCAAGGCCCTCACCCAACTCCCCGAAATCGGCAAACGCCTCGCCGAAACCATCGTGGTCGAACTCAAGGGCAAGCTCGAGCCCTACCTGAGCGCCGAGGCGCTCGAGTCGGGCATCCGGGGTTTCACGGTCGCTGCTGCCGAGCCTGCCTTGAGCGGTCCGGAGGAGGAAGCCGTTGAGGTCCTGGTTCGCCTAGGTGAAATCCGCATCGAGGCCGTCCGAAAGGTCTCCAAGGCCGCCATCCGAATCCGCGAGTCGGGCGGGGCGGCTTCGCCCGAGGGGCTGGTTTCGGCGGTCTTTGCTTCTAGGTAGGAGTGTGTAGGCTGTCCAACCACCGACCCACACCAGGGTCCGAGAACGCTCTGTGCCGGGAGCCGTGAACGGCCAGCCCGCCGGCAGCGTATAGTCTCCCACTGCCCCAACCCGGGGGGTTGATCCTTCCGGGCCCGGCCAGTCGATAGTGTTCCTTCACGGAGGTGAACCATGTCCGTTTTCGGCGTCCAAAACTCGGGTAACCCGGTCTTCTCGAACTCGGCCTTTGGCCAGCAGCAGTCGGCCAATCCGTTTTCGACCCAGGCGCAGGTCGGCGGCTCGTCTTCGTTGGGCGAGGCTGTCGCCCGCGGCACGATGACCGTCGGCGGCGCGGTGAACGCTTCGTTCATCTGCCTTGGCCTCTGCATCGCCAGCGCGGTCGGCTCGACCATGCTGATCCCCAAGGAGAGCTTCTTCATCCCGATGATCATCGGCGTGATCGCCTACGCCCTGGGCGGGCTGCTCCTGGTGTTCGTTCCCAAGATCGCCCCGATCTTCGCCCCCATCGCCGCCGTGTTCATGGGCGTGATGGTCTCGGGCATCTCGCAGGTGTACGCGGCCAAGATGGCCGGCACCAAGCTGGGCGGCGCCACCGGCTCGGGCGTGATCTACACCGCCACCGGCATCACCTTCGCCGTGCTCTTCTCCATGCTCATGGCGTACAAGTTCCAGATCATCCGCGCCACCAAGACGTTCTACACGATCATGGGCGTAGCCAGCGTGGGCATCCTGCTCTTCTGCCTCGCCTCGCTGGGCGCGTCGCTCTTCGGCAAGGCGCTCATCGACTGGAACAGCCCGCTGGGCCTGGGCATCGCGGTCGTCATCGCTCTGGTCGCCGCCTTCATGCTCATCGTGGACTTTGACATGATCGAGCAGGGCGCGGCTCACGGCCTGCCCAAGCACTACGAGTGGGTCGGCGCCTTCGGCCTGCTCACCACGCTCGTCTGGCTCTACATCTCGATCCTCCGCATCCTGGCCATCGTCGCCGGCAAGCGCGAGTAATCGCCCCAGTCAACTCGAAGTCTCCCGCAGCCGCCCGCCCCGCGCGGGCGGTTGTGTTTTTCGGACCTGCCGATTCCGCCCCGCTCCCGGCGCGGCAATCTGCACCGCCTGCGCCGTCGCGCCGCCCGCCCGGCCTCCCCCCCACCCGCCAACCGGATCGCCCCCGCGCGCCCGCGATACCACACTCTGGGCGGAGGCACTCCAGATGACGCTCTCGACACGCTCCTCATTCGGCGCCGCCCTGATCCTCGCCCTCGCGGGCTCCGCGCTGGGCGGGCAGACGCTCACCTCAGGCGGCGCGACCTACTCCACCGGCGCCGCCCCCACCGCGCCCGGCGCGTGGGGACCCGCCAGCGACCTGCTCGCCCCGAGCACGGGCACGGATCAGTTGTACCAGGACTGGTGGTGGCTGCGCGTGGGCAGCGCGACGCGCGAGTCGGCCCTCATGGGCCCGGGCACCTGGACCAGTTCCCCATCCGGCCTGGCCTTTGACACCACGCAGTCCGGGCTCGACGCCCACGTCACCTGGCAACTCAACGGCGGCGCAGGCGGGCTGGCCACGCTGATCGGCCAACTCCGACTCTCCAACCGCGGATCTTCGCCCGTTCAGGTCTCCGCCTTCCACTACGCCGACATCGACGTGAACGGCTCGTGGTACGACGACCTCGCGAGCGTTGCCGCGCCGGGCGCGCTGCGCTTCACCGACGCGGGCGGGCCCAGCGGGCAGCAGCCCTACACGCTGGTCTACAGCGCCTCGCCCGGGGCCACCTTCGGCGTGGGCGAGATGGGCTCGCTCATCACGTCCCTCACCGACTCGTCCTCCACCAACTTCAACGGCTCGCTCGCCGGGCTCTCGGGCTCGCCCAACGACCTCGCCGCAGGCTGGCAATGGAACTTCTCCGTTCCCGCGGGTGGAGAAGTCATCATCGGCTACTCGCTGGCGATGATCCCCTCGCCGGGATCGGCGGGCGCGGTGCTGGGTCTCGCGGGCCTGCTGTGCCTGCGCCGGCGGCGCTGGTGAGGCGGACTACTTGGCGAGCCCGGCGGCGCGGCGCCACAGCATCAGCTGGCCAAGGTGGTACGCCTCGTGCGCACCCATCAGGTAGGTGACGATCACGCCCACCGTGGGCGCAAAGGCGCGCACAAACTCCGGGCTCGGGCGCCCGAAGCAGTCCGTGTGCTTGGCCCTCACGGCCGGCCCGATCCGCGCGTGCCGATCGGCGAGTTGCGCCAGCACCCGGTCCTTGGGCAGATAGGCCGCCGGGTCGGTGACGGGCTTGCTCCCGGGGCCGAAGTTCCGCAGTTCGTCGCCCGCCGTGGGCTCCACGGGTTCGTCGAGCAATTGCAGAATGAACGCGGCCGACGCGTTCAGGTGCGCCAGTGTCCACGCGGGGTGGTTCACAATGCTGCCGGGCTGATGCGTGAACATCGGAGCGGGGATGTCCTTGACCGCTTCGGTGATCTGCGCCAGGGTGGACTGGTACAGGTGCACCAGCGGCTCCACGGCCGACTGAACTTCGAGTGTCTGCATGCGCTTCCTTCTCTTGGGTTGGTTCACCGACCGCGACCGCCGCGGTCTCGAGTTCATCTTCGCGCCGCTTCTGGCGGTGATCATCGTGACCGGGCGCTCGGGACACTCCGTAGGGCGATCTCCGCGATCCGCTTGAGGCCGTGGTCCCACCCCGACTGCACACCCTGGGCGTGCTCGGTCGGGATGAGGCCCATCGCGCGGTGGGTGATCTTCAGGCTCGTGCCCCCGCCCGCTTCCGCGAGCCGGTACTGGATGAAGTTCATCGCGGGGTAGGACATGAACATCGGCCCGCAGATCTCCAGCAGGGTCGGGGGCTTGATGACCTGCACGTGCCCCCAGAAGTGGCCCGCACCGCGACCAAGATCCCGGTACCACCGCCCGCCGGGCCATGCCTCCAGAACGAACGGGAAGGCCGTGCCGTCGGGCATCTGGCTCTCAGGACCCACCTCGGCCAGGACCGCGGCGAAAGTCACTTCCAGCGGGGCGGCGACGTGCACGGCGCGCTCGATCAGGAGCGTGCGGACGGTCTCGGGGTGCGCGGGGGTCATCAGCGGATCTCCTTAGTCGGGTTGCTCGCCGCGCTCTCGGCGCGGGCCTTGATGCGGTCCACCTGACGGGTCCAGTGGCGTTCGAACATGGCGGTCCACTCGTGCATGGCCTTCAACGGCTCGGGCTGGACGTGGTAGAAGCGCTGGCGGCCCTCGGGCCGCACGCACACCAGCCCCGCCCCGCGCAGCACGCCCAGGTGCTTGGACACCTGAGCCTGCGGCCACCCCAGTTCGCGAACCAGAGCCGTCACCGGCCGCTCCCCCGAACTCAGCAGCCCCAGCAGTTCGCGCCGGCGTGGCTCGGCCACCGCGTGGAAGACGTCCGTGCTGGCCGGGGTGCGCGGCATGGGATCAATATATTCCCATTTGGGAATATGTCAAGCCCTCGGTCCCAATTCCCCGGCAACCGCACCGGCGTGGTGACCAATACTCCGGTGTGGCGAGGCCTTCACACAGGATGCCCGCATGAACGCGTTGTGCATGATCGTCCTTTCTGGCGCGCTGGCCGCCGCGTCGCCCAGCGAGCCCGGCGTCCTCTCTGGCCCGGGCGTGAACGCGCCCGTCGAGCCGAGGCCCACGCTGATCCGCCGCGACTTTGAGGGCCGGATCGTCCGACCGGATCATCCGATCGAGGAAGACGCGGTCCGCGTGCTCGACCTCGATGAACCGACCCGCGCCCGCGTGGACCAGTTGCTCGCCCGCCGGGCGCGACTGTTCGACGAAGCCCTGATCGCCAACCTGGACCTGCTGGTGGAGGCGGAGT
Organism: Phycisphaerales bacterium; assembly: GCA_022843545.1. Classification (GTDB taxonomy): domain Bacteria; phylum Planctomycetota; class Phycisphaerae; order Phycisphaerales; family UBA1924; genus JALHNL01. The sequence continues at coordinate 41,433 of JALHNL010000009.1, forward strand.
CGACCTTCACCGCCGGCTCACCCGCCGACAAGGCGTCGTTCCTGCAGCGGGCGATGCACGCGCTGGGCCCGGTGAACTCCGGCGGCTCGCTCGAGGCGCAGATCCGCGCGGCTTTGCCGGCGGATCAGCGACGGGCCTTTAGCGCTCTGCTCCGCGAGTACTGGGACGCGGTGATCGCCGACGCCCGCGCGGGCGTGAGCGCCACCGACGACCGCACCATGATGGCGGGCGACATGGGCCTGCCCGCGCCCGCGCCCAAGGGCGAGTCGGCTTTCGCCATCGTGCTGCGCGAGCGCGGGCCGATGCTCGCCGGCGAGATCCGCCGGTCGTTTGACCGGCTGCTGAAGTCCGGCGGCGTGGTCTTTGCCTACCTGACGCGCGGCATGACGCTCACGCCCGAGCAGCGCGAGAAGACCATGGCGGCGTGTGAGGAGTTCGCCCGGCGGACGAACAACGAGGGCACGCCTATGGAGAACCTCCGCTTCGCGGTCACGCTGCTGCCGATCTTCGCCGAAGGTCAGCGCGAACAACTGCTGGCCAACGCGCGGGGCGATCAGCGTCCGGGCTCGGGAGCGGCCGCGGCCACCCCTCCGAAGGCGACCAACCCGGGAAGGGGCACTGGGGCCGGAAACGTGGGTAAAAAACCTTAAAATTGACGAACGCTTACCCATCTTATCGTTAAATGTGAGCGCGGCGTTAATGGATGCTGCGCAACCTTGGCCCATCCCAACCTAGGGGCTACCTTTTGCCCCGGCGGTCGGTCTGCGCTCGGCGCGGGCACCGCCAGCCCACTCCCCACACGCGAGATTTCGGAGACCAGACCCATGACGCGCACTCGGTTCGCTTTGACGGCGGGTATGTTCCTCACCGCTGCCGCGGCGGCGAACGCCCAGGTGGTGATCAGCCAGGTGTACGGCGGCGGCAGCAACACCGGCGCGCCGTTCCGCCAGGACTTCATCGAGATCCACAACAAGGGTGCTTCGGGCGTCGACATCTCCAACTGGTCGGTGCAGTACGCCAGCGCGACCGGTTCGACCTGGGCGCTGACCACCATCCCCGCGGGCACGACGCTGAACCCGGGCGGGTACTACACCATCCGCGGCGCGGGCACCAACACCACGCTGCCCGAGACCCCGGCCGACCTGCTCATCGGCAGCCTCAACCTGTCCGGCACCGCCGGCAAGGTGGCCTTGGTGAACAACAACACCGCGCTTACGGGCACCTGCCCCAGCGGCCTGCAGATCATCGACTTCGTGGGCTACGGCGGCACGGCGAACTGCTCCGAGACCGCTCCGGCCCCCGCCCCGTCCAACACCACCTCGATCGTGCGCAACGCCACGAACGATGACACCGGCAACAACAGCCTGGACTTCATCACTCAGGCCCCGAACCCCCGCACCGGCGGCGCGACCGTCCCGCCCGCGGCCGACCTGGTTCTGGGCGCCGCCACCAACTCGCCCAACCCGCTCGTGGGCTTCCCCGGCAACGTGACCTACTCCTTCGCCGGGATCAACAACCTCGGCCCGAACAACGCCGCCAACGTCACCGTCACCTTCACCATGCCCACCGGCGTGTCCTTCGTCAGCAGCACGCTGCCCAGCAACGTGAGCGGGCAGAACGTGACGCTCACCGTCGGCACCATCAACGCCAGCGCCTCCGCCGCCCCGTTCAGCGTCGTGCTCAGCGCCGCCAGCGCCTTCCGCGCTGAGTCGCTGATGAACGTCTCCTTCACCGCCGCTTACGGCGGCGAGAGCACCCCGGCCGACAACACCGTCCGCGTCCGCACCGAAGTCATCGCTCCCAGCGACATCGTGGCCGGCGGCGTGGCGAAGGACGACATCGCCTGGGGCTGGAGCAACGTCCTGCCCATCGCGACCATGAAGCTCGTGCGCAACGCCGTCAACGGCACGCCCGCGCTGGTCCGCAATGGCTGGCGCAACTTCGCCTTCGTGCAGGCCGTGGAGTTCGACAACGCCGGCGGCGTGCAGCGCAACCCGGCGGGCAACCTCATCGGTCTGAACTTCGGCACCGCGACCGGCGGCGGCATCGTGTACCTCTTCCCCACCAATGACCTGACCGCGCTGAGCGGGATCCAGATCGGCGCGTGGACCGACGCGACCACGTTCACTTCGGGCACCGCCACCTCGCTGGTCTCGCGCTCGCGCATCGGCGGCGTCTCGATCAGCCCCGACAACAGCCGCATCGCCTTCACCGGCAGCGACTCGGGCAGCCTGTACGTCTTCAACTACAACCCCGCCGGGCCCGACTTCCTGACCGCCGGGCGTGAACTGGCCGCCATCAACGCCACCGGGGCCACCGTGGGCACCCGCTGGCTGGACAACGACACGCTGGTCGTGGCCAGCCCCGGCGCGGGCACCGATCTGCGCGTCCGCGTCATCGATGACGACGGCGTGAACCTCAACCTCGTCAATAGCAACCTCGTCTCGGCCCCGGGCGGCGGCAACATGTTCACCGATGTCGAGTATCTCCCGGGCGTGAGCCCGCTGGTGCTGGTCTCGGTCGGCCGCTTCGCGAGCAACGTCACCACCAACACCCTCTTCGTCTTCGACACCGCCAACGTCAACTGGCAGATCGACCCGCCCGCGGGCACCTTTGACTACAGCACCACCGTCAACACCATGCGCGAGATCGGCTACGCCAGCAACGGCGATCTGATCCTCGGCGGCGCCGGCCCCAGCACGCCGACGGTGGCCCCGCTCACCGGCAACACCCCGGCGATGGACAAGATCGCCGCGGCGACCACGCTGGGCGCCTTCGCCAACAACAACGCCAGCACCTACTTCTTCGTTACCAATGAGGCGGACACCACGCTCAACATGTCCGTGTCGTTCAACGGCCTGGCCGTCGCGGCGGGCATCGGCGGCGGCGGCCCGGTGGGCTGCAACCGCGCCGACATCACCGACATCGGTGACACCGGCGCCGGCCCGGACAACCAGCTCACCGTCGACGACATCATCGCCTTCGTCAACACCTTCGGCGATGAGATCGGCTGCCCCGGCACCCCCGGCGTGGCCTGCAACCGCGCGGACATCACCGACATCGGTGACACCGGCGCGGGCGCTGACGGCCAGCTCACCGTCGACGACATCATCGCCTTCGTCAACGCCTTCGGCGACGGCTGCCCGGTGTGATCCGGTCGGTCGGCCGCTGAAGTCCTGAGTCAACCCGAAGCCCGGGCTCACCTGAGCCCGGGCTTTTTCGTTGGGCTCGTGCGCTACGCTCTGCCCGCATGGCGGCCTCACCCTCATCGCCCGGGCAGCACTCCAGCTCGCTGGGCGGCATCGGACTCATCGCGTTCACGCTCCTGTCGTGGGCCAGCGTCCCGCTCTTCCTCCGCTACTTCAAGGACTGCAACCTCGACCCCTTCTCCCAGAACGGCTGGCGCTACGCGATCAGCGCGCTCTTCTGGCTGCCTTGGCTGGTCTGGATGTACCGGCGCGGCGCCCTACCGCCCGCGCTGTTCACCGCCGCGCTGGTCCCCACCGCCTTCAACATCGTCGGGCAGACGCTGTTCGCCTGGGGGCCCACCCTGCTGGACCCCGGGTTCTTCTCCTTCGTTTTCCGCGTGCAGATCGTGTTCGTCATGTTCGGCGCGTACTTGCTCTTCCCCGAGGAGCGGGCCACCCTGCGATCCCCGCGATTCTGGGTCGGCATCGTCCTCGTCTTCGTCGGCTCCATCGGGCTGATCCTCTTCAAGCCCGACGGCCCCGGGCACGCCACCCTCCTGGGCATCCTGGTCTCCCTGCTCTCGGGCGTGCTGTTCGCCGGTTACGGGCTCTCGGTCCGCTACTACGTGTCCAAGTACTCGCCGGTCATCTCCTTCGGCGTGATCTGCAACTACACCGCCCTGCTCGCCGTCGTCATCGGGCTCACGCTGGGCACCGGCGCGGGCATGCGCGTGCTCGAGTTCACCGCCTTCCAGTTCGCCATGCTCGTCGCCTCCGCCTTCATCGGCATCGCGATCTCGCACGTGTCCTACTACGCCGCCATCCGCCGGCTGGGCGTCACCGTTTCGATCGGCATCATCCAGCTCCAGCCCATCTTCACCGCCGCGGGCTCGCTGCTTCTGTTCGACGAGCGGCTCACCGGCTGGCAGTGGCTCTGCGGCGTGGTGGGGCTGGGCGGCGCGATTGTCATGCTCAGCGCGTCGGGCCTGCGGACCTCCAAGGCCGTGCGGGATGAGGCGCCGTAGGGAGGAGGCGAGTGGCGAGTCGTGCGTGGTGCGTGGTGAGTGGTGAGTCGGAAAGAGGGAGCACGGGGAATCGGCGCCGATCTTGATCAACCATGTCCGCTCTGGCTGAGTTCATCCCGTCCTGGCTCGCCGCCGCCCGCGACCCGGTCATCGCCGGCGAGCTGGATGCCGTCTACGCGCTGGTTGCGGATCAGATCCAGGCCCGCGGGCCGGCGTGCTGGGCCAGCGGGCGCTGCTGCCGGTTCCGCGAGGCGGGGCATCGGCTGTACGTGACCGGCCTTGAGGCGGCGTACACCGTGGCGCGGCTGGCGGAGCCGATCAGCGAGGCGGCGCTGCTCGCGGGCGAAGAGGTCGGGGCCTGCCCGCTGCTGGACGGGCACCTGTGCGGGGCGCACGCCATCAAGCCGCTGGGCTGCCGCGTGTACTTCTGCGACCGCACAGCCCAGGCCTGGCAGCAGGACCTGTCGGAGCGGGCGCTGGAGATGATCCGCGCTATCCACGACCGGCATCGCGTCGAGTATCGCTACGGCGAGTGGTCGGCCATGCTCCGGGCGTTCGCCGCGCCGCGCTGAGCCGCCCGCGCACGGCGCACGAAAAAGGCCCGGGGTTGATGGCCCCGGGCCTTGGTTGGTTGCGGAACATGGCGGGCCGCTGCGATCAGGCCACGCCGAAGATCCGGCGGAGCAGGTCGAAGCTGTTCTGCTGGCCCAGGAAGAACTGGGTGTTGGAGTTCACCGAGCCCTGACCGCCGAGGTTCACCAGCGCGTCGGTGAAGCCGTAGGCGTTGGCGATGGCGTTCTGGCTGGGGCTGTCGTCGGCGGTGACCTCAACGACCGGGAAGGGCAGGCCGACGGCGACCGTGGTGCGGACGCCCATGAGCTGCACGGCCTGGCGGGTGACCGCGGCGGCGAGCGAGCGGATGAACGCGTCGGCGCTGCCCTGGGTGGGCGTGAAGCCCAGCAGGTTCAACGCGTTGGCGTAGACCACGCCCTCGTCGGCGGGGTTGGAGTTGAAGGGGTCGACGCGCTCAACCTCGCCGAAGTTGCCCTTGCTGAAGAACGGCGCGGGTTCGGGGCTGCTGGTGATGTAGATCGTGGAGAAGGTCTCGCCCTCGAAGTCGGCGGGGTTGGTGGAGATGCGGACGCGCCCGGCGCCCAGAGCGCCGTCGAACAGGGCCTGGACCTGGTTGACGAGGTTGTTGGGATTGGCGGCGGAGTTGAGGATGTAGTCGGCCGCGGGCACGCCGTTGAAGCGGCTGCTGAAGCCGTTGTTGAGCGCGTTGTAGGCCTCGAGCACGGTGCGGCGAGAGGCCTCGAGCCAGTCGACGGTGCCGCCGTTGGTCTCGAGCAGGATGTTCTGGGTCTTGAGCACGGGCGGGGCGGCGCCGACGCCCAGGTTCTGGATCTCGACCTGATAGTCGGTCTGCAACGCGCCCTGCACGTACAGCGCGAGCGAGGCGGGGACGGTCGCGTCGTCCAGCCGTCCGGGGACGGTGAACTCGATGTAGAAGTCGCCCTTCTCATCGAAGCCGTAACGGGTGAACCCGTCGTTGCTGAGCGTGAGGTTGGGGGCGCCGTCGAGGTAGTTGATGCGGTCGGGCGCGGCGATGACTCGGCCGTCGCTGATGGTGCTCTTGGCGGAGGTTTCGAAGATGGCGAACTGCACGAGCCCGCGCAGGTCGCTGACGTCGATGGCGCCCTGGAACCCGTTGCGGGTCGGCTCGAGCAGGCCGAGGTTGCTGCCGTCCTCGACGCTGCGGAGGGTGACCCGCATGCGGGAGTTGACGGCGATGCGGGTGTCCGAGTTGAGATTGATGATGTCGACGTCGCCCTGCAGGGTGGGCGTGTAGCCCGGGACGCCGCGGTCGCCGATGGACGCGCCGACGGTCGTGAGGTCATCGAGCGTGCCGAAGGCGTTGTCCTTGCCCGCGGCGCGGGTGAGGGTGTTGCCGTAGACATCGGTGCCGATGACGCGGTCGTCGGAGCCGGTGTTGCCGTTGATGACCCCGTTGGCGCCCGGGTTCAGGATGAACTGGTAGCCATCGCGGTTGATGACGAGCAGGTCGTCGAAGGTGCCCAGGTTGCCATCGGGCCCGGCGAACTCGGACGGGAGCGGCGCGGAGACCGCGTCCAGCCCGTCGCCGGCGTCGTTGGTGAGGAGCACGCGGTCGTCGCCGGTGTTGAACAGGCCGTCGAGCCCGGCCTCGCGGGTGGAGTTGATGCCGCGGCCGTTGTTGCCGATCACCAGGTCGTCGCTGGTGCCGGCGAGCCCGTCGGCGCCCACGCGGAGACGGAAGGTGAAGTCGGCCCCGCCGCCCGCGTCGGCCACGGTGAGGACCGTGGTCGGAGTCGCGAAATCGGACGGGAGCGGGACGAAGAGCGGCGAACCGTCGTTGGGGTCGGCCTCGGCGGCGAAGCCCGAGTCGCCGTCATCGGCGATGCGGATGCCGAAGGAGTAATCGCCCGTGACGTTGCCGCCGGCGAGCGGACGGCGCTCGATGTCGGCGACGGTGATGGGGATGTCGCCGTTGGCGTTGGGGGCGAAGAGGAAGGTGTTGGGAGTCGGCCCGGCGGGCGGGAAGGGGTCGTAGAAGCCGTCGGCCTGGGCGCTGGCGAGTTGGTTGCCGGTGGAGATGGCGATGGCGTAGGTGCCGCTGCGCTCGATGAGCCACGAGAAGGCCGGGCCCTGGTTGGGATCGACGGGCTGGTCGGTGCTGAGCGTCTGGAATCCGTCGCCGGCAGGCACGGGCACGCCGCCGGTGGGCGAGACGCGGAAGAAGCGGAACTCGGCGAGCGCGGCGACTCCGGTGAGCCCGCCAAACCGCAGGATCTGGCCGGCGCGGAGGGAGAAGGTGTAGATGTCGAAGTCGAGGGTGGGCGGGAAGACCGAGGTGTCGTGATAGGGGTTGTCGCCGATCTTGCCGCGGATGGTGAAGGTGGTGTTGAGCGTGTTGAGCCCGGTGAGCGCGCCGCCCATGAGCACATCGAGGTTGCTGGGCCCGTAGAGCGGGATGTTGGCCTCGGTGGTGTTGGCGGTGAAGTTGTCCAGGCGGTCGCCCGCGTCGCCCACGATGGTGTAGTCCTCGTAGTCGTCGCCGGTGGCGCCGTCGCCGTTGCCGTCCAGGATCTGCCCGGTGTCCTGCCCGCCGAGCTCGTCGGCCAGCAGCACGAAGCGGTAGATGCCGGGCGAGGGGAGCGGGTCGCCGAACCCGTCGACCTGGGGCGTGTCGAGCCCGGGGACGTCGGCGGTCATGCGGCGGTCGGTGATGGTGGTGCTGAACTCGATGCTCAGGACGAAGGTGTCGGCGTCGTAGGACAGGAAGTAGTCGGTGCCCTCGACCAGCGCGGCCGACTCGGCGAGCTGGCCCGCGGTCCCGCGGACCTCGTTGATGATGAGCGCGGAGGAGACCGAGGAGAAGTTGAGGGCCTGCGAGAAGGTCATGCGAGCGGTGAAGACCCCGCCCAGTTCGCCCACGCGCAGATCGACCACGCGGAGCAGCTCGGGCTGGCTGTCGTAGTTGATGGACTGGAAGTTGCCCGCGCCGCCGGTGAAGCCGGCCCCGCCGATGGTGATCCCGCCGACCGAGCCGTTGGTCACGATCCCGTACTGCTGGGAGTTGACCGGCGAGCCGACCTGCGTGCCGTTGATCACCACGCTGGTGATGACCGAGCGGCCCGGGGCGGCGATGTCGGTGGAGGTGGTCAGGAAGCCCGACGCGCCGCGGCGGACGCCGGCGGCGAGGTCGGAGCGGGTGAAGTCGCCACCGAAGACGGCGCGGCTGATGTTGCCGTTGCCGGTGGTGTCGGCGTTGGCGTTGGTGCCGCCGACGCGGGCGTCCTCGCCCAGGTCGGTGCCGGCGTAGACCAGCGACTCGTCGGTGTTGCCGTTGATATTGAGGTTGGTGACGCCGCTGCGGAACGAGAGGCGAGCGCGGAAGAGCGAGGCGGCGCTGAAGGTCTGCGTGGCCCCGCCGACGCGGACGCCGCCCTCATCGACCGCGCCGGTGATGGTGAGGCGCGAGGCGTCCTGATCGACGCTGATGATGCCGCCCAGCGCGCCGTTGACCTGGATGGCCGTGGCGGTCTTGGCGTCGAGGCGCGACTGGTTGCTGATCGCGCCGGCCGCCTGGCTGTCGCCGAGCCCGCCGTTGATGGTGGCGTTCCCGAGGAACTGCGTCGTGAAGCGGACGATGTTGGGGGCGAGGTTGCCCGCGCCGCCCAGCACCAGCGAGTTGACGCCCTGGCCCACCTGGAACTCGCCGGGAGCGCCGGGGACGGTGGAGATGTTGCCGAACGACGCGTTGCCCACCGTGCCGTCGACATACATGCCCGACGTGGCCCCGGTGAGGGTGTGGGGCAGCACGATGGACGAGAGTGACGAGTCATCCGTCGAGAGGATGACCAGGTTGCTCAGCGTGTTGGCCGAACCCACCTGCGTGAACTGCAGCTGCGAGCTGGAGGTCGTGCCGATGAGCAGGATGCGGGCGGTCCCCGGCACGGTGATCGTGTCGAAGAACGCCTGGCCCGGCCCGCTGAGGCGGATGTTCACGTCGTTGCCGTTGACGTTGAAGACCTGACCCGCGGCGGGGATCAGCGTGCCCGGGGGAAGGCCCGCCACCACGAAGACCGGGGCCACGGTGGCCAGATCGGTGCCGCCGGTGGAGATGCCCGCGGGGCTCACCACGCCGGTGGAAGTGTCGGCGAAGACCGAGGAGTTGGTCGCCGCGCCGGTGACGGTGACCTGGCGCACGGTGGAGAGACCGATGGCCGCGAGGTCGTCGGCGTTGTTGTAGAGCCCGTCGGCGCCGGCGTTCATGCCCGCGGTGACCCGCAGGTTGTTGGCCGAGCCGCGGATGGTGACCGCGCCGACGTCGCCGGACTCGACGGTGTCGGTGTCCGCGCCGATGCCGCCGGGCAGCCCGTCGGCGCCGAGGTTTACGATGCCGCCGCCGATGAGCAGGCCGTCGACGTTGCCCGTGAAGTTGACGGTGGTGACCAGATCACCGGCGAGGATGAAGCTGGGGGTGAGGCTCGCGCCGCCCACGTCGTCGGCGCCCAGGGCGCTGATCTGGCGGATGGTGCGGCCGGCGATGATGGCGGCCTCGAACAGGCGACCGGTGGTGCTGATCGTGCCGATGTCGTACCGGGCCTGGATGGTCGGACCGTCGCGGCCCGCGCCGGTGGAGCCGGTGGGCAGCGCGGGCAGACGGAAGCGCCCCTCGGACGCGGCCAGCGCGGTGTCGGCGGCGGTGGGCGTGTTGGGATCGACCACCTTGGTGGGGTCGATGCCGATGTCGCCGAAGTTCGCGTCGCCCTTGATGCTGATCGTGCCGATGGACCCGTTGGTGGCGATCACATCGCCCAGCAGGTGCCCGCGGGTGATGCTCACCGAGTCGATGTTCCCGTCGTGGGCGAAGATGCCCCCGCGGGTGACCTCCGGGGTGACGGTGGTCACGTCCGGCGCGTAACGCCGCAGCGAGCCGGCGTTGATGGTGACCTTGCCGATGCCGCCCGAGTAGCTCTCGATGCGGCCCGCGAAGTCGCCCGTGATGGTGACGGCGTTGATGCGCCCGTAAGCCACGATGTTCGCCGCCGAGACGCGGTCGCGCGTCGGGACGCTCACGGTGTTGGGCAGCGCGGCCACCCGGCCCGCGGTGATCTGACCGGTGATGCTCTGACCGACCTTCACGTCGGCGTACACCTGTCCGCCGGCGGTGATGGTCGCCAGGTTCCCGCGCACCTGCAGCTGATCGGCGGGGGAGCCCAGCACCGCCCGGCGGCCCACGTGGCGGCCGGCGATGATCGAGCCCACGTTGCCCAGCGCGTCGAGGCTGATCGCCGCGTCACGCCCGGCGCGGATCGACAGCAGATCCGCGTCCGGCTCGGTGGTGCGGATCAGCGCGGAGATATCGCCGCGGGTGGCGGTGATGCCGCGGACCACGCCCGACGAAATGATCTGGCCGGAAATGGAGTTGCCCGCGACGATCGTGCCGATGGTGCCGAAGGGCCCGTCGGCTTCGATCACGGAGCTCGTGATGGAGTTGGTCGCGGAGACGCTGCGCACCTCGCCCGCCACGGTGAACGTGGAAGAGCGGACGTTGACCGCGCGGGCCGAGAGCAGCCGCCCCGCGGTGACGTTGATCGACCGGAAGTCGCCCTGGGCGGTGATCGCGTTGATGGTCGCGTCCACGTCCAGCGACAGGCGGGTCATGTTCAGCGCGGTGATGCTGCGGGTGATGTTCCCGTTGATGTCCACGAACAGGTCGCTGATGGACCCGCGGGTGTTGGTCTGGATGGTGCCCACGTCGCCCGCCGCGCGGATGAGCGCGATGCGGTATTCCAGGGCCTCGCCGTCGCGCGTGGTGTTCACGAAGCCGTCGGCGCGGATGAGCTGGATGTTGCCCGAGTCCACCTCGGCCACCACCTGCGCCTGCACCGTGCTCGCGTCGAACACGCCGCGGGTGATGTTGACCTGGTTCACGTTCACGCCCACCACCGTCGAGCGGCGCAGGTTGGTGCCGGTGAGCACGAGGCGGTTGACCACCGCGGTCCCGGTGATCGGGTCCGCGGGGACGAGCCCGGCGTTGGGGATGGCGCGGGCCGAGCGCCACCACGAATCGTGGGTCGATGCGCCGATGAACGCGCCGTCCACCACCGCGTTGGTGATCGTGATCTGACCGATGGCCTGCGTGCCCGCGCCCGAGTTGCCCGCGGCGCTGATCACGCCGTTGATCACCGGGTTGCGCACGCGCGTGCCCGCCACGACGCGGGCGATGGTGTCGCCCGCGAAGATGCCCGCCGTCGCGAAGGGCGAATCGCCCGGCGACAGCAGGCCGTCGCCCACGTCCACCGTGCCGATGGTGTTGGCGTAGATGGTGCCCACGATGCCGTCGAACGCGCCGACCACGCGGGTGTTGTCCGCGTTGGCGACCACGTTGCTGAGCACCACAGCGGGGTCCTGGGTCATCACGTCGCCGATCGCGCCGTCGGCGCGGATCGTCACGTTCTGGTTGGCGCCGACGCCCGCGACGGTGTTGCCCGTGCGGATGATGACGCCGTTGAGCCAGCCGTCAAAGGGTGCGCCGAAGTCTTCGGTGGTGTTGACCACCGCGCCGTCGATCTGATAGAGGCCGACGAAGGTGCCCTCGCCCAGCGTCGTCGAGTCGACGAAGAAGCCGGGGGCCGCGCCCACGCCGGGGCCCAGCGCCCCGCCGATGCCCAGCCACGGGCCGATCAGCCGATCGCCCACGCCGCTGGTTTCCGTCAGGCCCAGGTTGCCCGCGACGCTGATGTTGCCGCTGGGGCCCAGGGCCAGGATGTCCACGGCCACCAGGTCGCCGCGGGTCGTCTGGTTGCGGATGCTGCCCAGCGGGCCGTTGCCGGCGCCGGTCACGTTCAGCGCGGCGCCCACGCCCGCGTCGGTGATGATCGACAGCACGTCGATCTCCGCCGGGCCCGAGATCGAGATCGAGCTCAGGTCCGGACGCGCCACCGCCGTGCCGCCGTCGGTCGCGTAGCGGATCTGCCCGATGCTCACGCGGCCGGCGGCCTCGCCGCTGATGAACAGGTCGGCGCCGTTGACCAGCGCCACCTCGATGCGGGCCAGCACGACGCCCTGCGAGCCGTTGACCGGGAGGAACCGCACGCGCATGCGCGAGGCGTTGGGCGTGGCGGTGTTGTTGATGCCGCCGCCGATGCGGACGGTGAAGGGCGTGCCGTTGTCGTCGGTCAGCCGCAGCGTCTGACCGTACACCACGTCGCGGAACAGGTTGGTGTCGGGGCTGGAGCCCAGCGAGCCGACCACCGCCGAGTCAAAGTTGGCGAAGCGGATGTCGGAGCGGGGGCCCAGTTGCAGGTTGGGCTGGAACTGCCCGATGGTGCCCGCGCCGGCGGTGCCCACCAGGAAGCGATCGATGATCGAGTCGGCCGACGTGGTGAGGGTGAAATTGTTCCCGACGAACGTGTTGCCCACCAGGATCGCGCCGATGTGGCCCGGGCCGCCGCCCTGGCCGGTGGTGATCTGCACGGCGCCCGCCGCGCCGGGATCGACCTGCCCGGTGTCGGTGTTCTGGAAGCCCAGGCCCAGCGGGGCGACGATCGCGCCCACGCTACCGCCCACGCGCAGCACCAGACCGGTGATGTCGCCCGCGCCCACGTTGCCCGCGATGTCGGCGCGGAAGAACTGGCCCGCCGCCAGCCCGCCCAGGTCACCGCCGATGTTCACGGCCATGGCGCGGATGTCGCTCCCGGCCAGGAGCGCAAAGAGCGAACCGTTGGAGACGGTGAGGGTGCCGCCGGCCACGCGCAGGAAGTCCACCTGGTCTTCCTGCGAGTCGGTGCCCAGCCCGGGGGGGTCGCCGATGGTGCCGCCGCCGATGGGCGAGCCGCCGCCCTCAACGCTCGTGATGCCCACGCCCGCGCGCACCAGGCCCACCGACCCGTTGCGGACGGTGATGGTGCTGTTGAGCCAGGTGCCACCGCTGGTGAAGGCGCCCGCCGCCACCGCCGCCTGGCCCGCCATGGTCACCACATAGCCCTGCGAGCTGTTGGGGTCGCCGTCAGGCTGGCCGCCGATGACGAGGTAGTACGTGTCGGTCCGGTCCGCGGTGAAGCGCATGCGCACCCGCGGCGTGCCGGCGTTGGTCTGGTTGGTGTTGGGCGCCAGCGGGGGGAACTGCACCGCGGCGACGACGCGCCCGTTGCTGTCCACCACGCGTGCGTACGAGCCGGTGACGGTCGGCGCCTGCACGTCGAAGTTGATGCGGTCGCCGCGCCCGGCGCCGAAAGCGTAGAAGTCCGTGCTGTCTTCGGTCTGCGAGATGGGGTTGAAGGCCCCGATGGAGCCGCTGATGATCGCGCCGCGCAGGCCCGCGCCGACGTACTCCGCCGACAGGATCGAGTCGTTGCGGAAGTAGCCCGCGCCCAGCAGCAGCCCGCCCGCGTCGAAGATAAGGCCCACTGCCGTCTGGTTGCCCTGAAGCAGGAAGACCTCGGGCTCGATGTCCTCCGGGAACTGCCCTTCGGTCAGGCCCGGGAAGGTCTCCAGTTCCGCGTAATTCAGGAACTGCACCGGCGGCCGCGCCGCGTTGTTGATGTCTGACAGGACCAGCACGTTCGCGGCGTTGCGCCCGCCCACGTTCAACTGGCCCAGCGTCCGCCCGATGGTGATGCTCGAACCGGTGGACACCGCGGCGTCGGTGGCCGTCCCGATCCACTCGGTGTTGATCCACGTGCCCGTGTCACTGCCGATCATCACCGCCCGCGCGTCGCCCGTGATGTTCAGCGAGCCCGGCAGGAAGCCCACAAACGCCGTGTTCACCGAGCCGGTGATGTCCACCACGCCGTGCACGGCGGCGTGCAGGAACAGCTCGCCGATGTTGTTGTCGATGGTCACGCCCTGCTTGATCACCGGGATGCCCGGCAGCCCGGCGAGGTTGTTGGCCAGCGGCGTGTTGGAGAAATTCTCGAACCCGCTGATGGGCGCGCTGGGCCCGCGGAAGATCGGCGGGCCGTAGTAGTCCGCCGGGGTGCGGTTGTCGCGCGTCCACGGAGCACCGATGATGACCGAGCCCAGGCCGGCCGGGAGACCCACGGTGTTGCCGTCAGGGTCGATCGCGTAGCCGAAGCCGCCCTCCTCGAAATCATCGAACCGTCCCAGGAACCCGCCTTCACCGCTGAAGATGAAGTCGCCAAAGAAGGTGTCGCCGTCGAGGTCCTCGGTGTCAATGCCGGTGACACCGCCCGCGAGCAGCACGCGGGAGCCCGCGTTGGTGCCGGTGATCGAGATCCGGCCGATCCCGTCGTTGAAGTTCGGGATGCCGTCATCATCCAGGTCCACCTGCGCCGCGTCGTTGCCCGGCGTGGTGCTCAGCGCCTGCGTCAGGATCATCTGACGCCCGTACAGGTCGAGCACTTCGATGACCGAGCCCGCCGGGGCCTCGACGCGCAGCCGCACGGCTCCGATGCGATCGTCGTGGAGCTCGCCGAAGCGCGAGACCTGCTCGCGCGACTGCCAGTCGGTGAAGCGCAGGTTCGCGGTGTTCGCCCCGCCGCCGGCATCGAGCACGAAGCGGATCGCGTTGAAGAACTCCGGACCGTTGGCGGGGTTGGCGACGAAGTCGCCCTGGATCGGCCCGTTGATCGCGGGGACGTCGAACGCGTCGTTGACCGTCACGATCGCGGGATCGTTGGTGGTCGGGTCCTGGAGGAACGCGATGGTCTGGAAGTACGGGATCTGCAGCAGTTCAACCCGGAAGTCGCCCGGGGCGAAGTTCGCGATCTGCTCCCACGCCATCGACCACTGCACATAGGCCTGGAACTCGTAGATCCGGGGATCGTCATCCGACGCCGCCGGGCCGGGTGTGAAGAACACCGCCACCGACTCGCCGGGGCCCATCGCCAGTTGCAGCCGCGACTCGGCCTCGGTCGCGGGGGGCACGATCGGCAGGTCGATGATGTCCAGCGTCGCGTTCACCAGGATCGCGCTGTAGCGATCGTCGATGGTGATCACGCCCGTCGCCGGGTCGGGCAGGAAGCCCTGAGCCTCGGTGTTCGTGAAGTCGGTGGTGGTGACCTCGGCCGGCACGACCGGCGGCGGGATGTCCACGCGCCGGAACGGGTTCATGTACGCAAAGAAGAGATCCACGCCCGTCAGCACGCCGTTGCGGATCACCGGCAGGACGTTCTGATCCAGGAAGAGCGGGTCGTTGACGTCCTGCGGGATGACGATCTGGAACAGGTACTGGCGGTTCTCGAGCTGCTCCACCATCTGCGGCGCGCGCAGTTCCGGCGCGTGCTCTGCCTGCTCCATCAAGCGCTGGGGGGTGCGGGCCTTGCGGCGCGAGCCGCCCGCGTTCGTGCCTTCCGTGCCGCCGCTCATCACACCCGACAGCCAACGCTTGACGATGCCCATGTCACGCTCCTGCAGTCTCACGTCTGAAAAAAGGTCCGCCGAGGTTACGCCGCGGCGTGCGGCGCGGGAGGAAGTGGCTTCGATTCCGAACCGGGCTCCTCGTGGCTCCACCACCGCGGATCACTCCGCGCCGAAAAACACCCACCCCCACCACCCCCACCGCCCCCACGAGTGCTCAACCTGACCACGCACGCCGACGGATGGCGAGCCCAAAGGCTAGCCCTGCCAACGCGCTCTAGGCAGGCTACCGCCCCGCGCCTGCCCACGCAAGTCCACGTGTGGCAACGGGTTGCCGCCAAGTTTGTCCACGGATTGTTCCACCGGCCGGGCCTCCCCTGTGCGCACTGCGCCACCCACCCCGAGCCCGAGCACCTGTCTCCCTACGAGGTCCCTGCGCCCCCGGTTTCACCCAACCTCAGCCTCGCCCTTCGGTTATGCTCAGGTCTTCCGCCACCCGTGCAAGACCCACGCTCCCTCGCCCAATGAGTCACCATGCTCGACCCCACCTCCACAACCCCGCCGGCCCCGGCATTCGCCCCTGACGCCGACGCGATCCTGAAGCCGCTCGACTCGGCGATCCAGGCGATCCAGAGCCAGCCGTGGGGCATACACCTCGTTGTGGGGAGCCTGCTGGTCTTCGGCCTGCTCCTCTGGATGTTCGGACGGCGGCTGCTGCGGCCGTTGGCCGCTCTGATCGGCGGTGGGTTGGGGGGCGTGGCCGGGTACGTTTTACTACCTACGACGTTTCCTGATTCGGGCCTGTCACCTTATTTTGGGATGCTAGCCGGTCTGGTTATCGGACTCCTCCTCGCCCTGTTCCTCTTCAAGGTGGCCACCGCCGCCGCCTTCGGCGTGGCGGTCGGGATCGCCGCGATGATGATCTCCACCGGCGTGCTGGCGCGGACCTCGACGCCGCCCGCGCTGAACCCGTCGGCGGGTCAACAGGTCGCCGATGCGGTGAAGGACGCGATCGACGGCGCGCTGGCGCCGGCCAGCGCGGAGGAGCCGGCGGCGACGGCGACCCCGGCGGAGAAGTACCCGAATCTGGAGCCGCTGACCAAGGCGGTGCGCGATCTTGCGCGGGCGGCCCGGGCGGAAGTGGCGGAGCGCTGGCGGTCCATCCCCGAAGCGCACAAGCCCTGGGTGGGCCTCTCGGGCGCGGGTGGGCTGCTCGTGGGCTTCCTGCTGGGTTTCCTGATGCCCAAGTGGTCGAGCGAGATCGTGACGGGTCTGCTCGGCGCGGCGATCTGGCTGGCGGCGGGTGTGTGGCTGTGGCACGCCTTCGCGCTGCCGGGGAGCGAGCCGCTCACGCGCGTGGCCCCGATGGGCTGGGCGCTGGTGTGGGGCTTCGCGGGCGTGCTGGGCGCGCTGCTGCAGGCCAAACTCACCCAGAAGAAGAAGCCCGAGCCCGCGCCGGCGCGGGAGGAGTCGGGCACGCCCTCGCCCAAGGCCTGAGCCCCGCGGCGATCACGGCTGGGTCGATACCACCGGCGCGTTGAAGACCACGGTCGAGAAGCCGTACGTCACCGCCACGCGCCCATCGATGACCGCGACGCGCTCGGGCTCGCGCGGGAGGCGGATCGACCCCGCGCTGGTGGCGGCGGCCGTCCGGGCATCCAGCGTGAAGCAGGTGTAACCGAAGATCACGTTCACCGCGAACTCGGGGCGGGTGGTGGAGAGCCCGAAGTACCCCGACTCGATCGGCACCGGCGGGAGCAGCGCGTCCTCGCCCGAGGCCACCGCGTCGGTCCCGATGACCGAGCCGTCCATGCCCAGCAGCAGCACGCCCTGCCCGCTGCGGATGGCGATCCGCGAGCCGCCCGCGTCGGTGCGCCGGTCGGCGTAAATGGGCCCGCCGGTCATGGTGCGGCTGCGGGGGTCGATCGGCCCGGCGATGACCCGCCCGTCGGCGGTGTCCAGCAGCCACAACTCCGCGCTCTCGTCCTTGATGATCAGGCGATCATCGACGATCCAGGCGTCGGGCGCGGCGGAGGCCATGTGATCCGTGAGCATCCAGACGGGCGCTTCCAGCCTGACGGGATCGAAGCCCATGACAGCCTGGCGCGCCCCCACGACCAGTTCGCCGCGGACCGAGGCACGCATCCAGCGCACATCGCCGGCTTCTTCGGGAAGAGTGACCGTGCGGAGCAGCCCGCCGGTGCGGGTGTCGTACGCGAGGAGGAGTTGCAGCGCTTTGCCGTCTTCATCGCGCTGCCCGGCGATGATGAGCGTGCCGCCGATGACCACCGCGTCGTAGACCGCGGTGAGGTCCACCTTCTGGGCGGCGAGGCGTTCGCCGCTGGCGGCGTCGAGCAGCACCAGCCGCCCGCGTCGCTGGACCATCGCCAGCGTGGCCTCGTCGCCGGTGAACAGGATCTCGCGGCCCTGCACGGTCTGGCGGGCCTCGATGAAGTCGGGCGGGCGGAACTCGCGGTTGTTGCGCGCGGGCGCGGGCTCGCCGATCATGGAGTTGAACGAGGGCGTGCTCCACGCGGCCTTGCCCGTGCGGGTGTCGAGGCGGACCACGCTCTGCGACTCGGCGAGGAAGAGCAGCGCACCGCCGGGGTCGCTGCGCACCAGCACGGTCTGGCGGTCGGTGGAGGCGTGGAGGGCCAGTTCAGTCAGCGGCGCGCCGTCGGGCGCGTTGGCGGCGGACCCATAGAGCGCGACCTTGCCCGAGGTGTGCCGCAGCACGAAGAACGGGCGGCTGTGGGGCATCGGGTCGTCGAGCAGGGGCTGGAGCAGCGCCCAGCCGGTGAGCACCTGCTGCCCTTCCTGGATGGGCGCTCCGGCGCTGGGCCAGCGGCGCATGGTGGCCATGTGCTCGCCCAGCGTCTGGGCCAGCGCGGGGCGGTCCAGCGGCTGGCCGCGGGCGGTGAGCGTGACGGCGGGGTAGTTCGTGGAGAGGCGGCGCAACTGCTCGCCGGCGGCGATGAGCAGCCCGCGCTCGCGCAGGTTGGTGATCAGGCGTCCGCCCAGTTCGCCCACCACCGTCTCGGGCGGGTCGGGCATGCGCGCGGCGGCCCGCAGGCCCAGCTCCAGCGCCTTGGCCTCGGCGCGGGCCTGTTCGCCTCCGCCGTGCATGTCCGCCAGCCGGAGCCAGAGCCCGGGCGTGGCGCGCCCAAGGGGGAAGCGGGACGCGAGCAGTTCGATGGCCGAGGTCTCGGCGCCCGGCGGGAGGGCGGCGATCTGCTGGTCCAGCTCGCGGTCGAAGGGCTCGTACAGCCCGCGCCCGCCCGAAGCGATGAGCGCCTGCAGCCGGGTGGTGGCCTCGCCCCCCGCCTCGACCGCACCGCGGGCGGAGCGGAACATGGCGGTCTGCAGGTCGCGCGAAGCCAGCACGCTCTGGAGCGAGGCGACGGCCTCGCGCTTCAAGTCGCGCGAGGACTGGTCCGCCGCGAGCAGGATCAGACGGGTGGCGCGCTGCTCGGGCGTGGCGCACGCGGGCTCGATGAGCGGGAGCAGGCGGGTGCAGAGTTCGGGCGGGAGTTTGGGGGGCTGCAGCCCGGCCACCGCGCCGGATTCGGCGCGGGCGGGGTTCAGCGAAGCCTCGACCATCGCCAGCACCGCGCCCGCCAGCCTCGACGCCAGCCCTTCGTGACGGGCCTTGGCCTCACCACCCGTCACCAGCCGCAGCGCCTCCTCCGTCGCCGCGCCGATCTCCGCCGTCTTGCCCGCGGCGTACGCGAACTCGACCAGGCGGATCGCCGGCGTGGGGTCGGCGGGGTTGTCGCGCAGGCGCTGGCGGAGCAGCGCGGCGGCCTCCTCCCAGCGCAGATAGAGGTGAACGCGGGCATCGTCGGTGACGACGAGCCGGTCGTCGGTGACGGTGAGCGCGCCGGGCTCGTCGGTGCGGACCAGTCGCAACTGCTCGGGGCTTTCGGGCTTGACGACCATGAGCCCCGGCGCCGGGCTGAGGACCGGCGCCAGCACCTCGCCCCCGGCGACCACGGCCCGCCCGCGGATGCCCGGCGCGTCAAAGGCCGGGGTGAGCGCGGGCGGCGCGGTGCCGAAGCCCTCGAAGGGGACGAACGCCATGCGGTTCTCGCCTACCGCCGCCAGGCGCGAGCCGGCGTCCAGGACGTAGTGCGCCTCGGCGAAATCCTCAGTGGCGACCCGGGCGATGATCGCGCCGCTGCGCACGCTCATCGCCAGGATGGACGTGCGGTCGGGCGAGACCAGATACGCGGTGTCGCCCCGCACGACCGGCACATTCATGTGCCACGGGGCCGAGGGGATTTCGCCCTGTGCGGGCTCGGGGGGCAGGCGGCGGACCCATGCGGGCCGGCCGGTGTGAGCCTCGTACGCGCCGATGACACCCAGGCGGTCGCTGCGGAAGACCAGCCCGTCGGCCAGGACCGCGCCGTCCGTCACCTGCTGCGCGCCGCGGAAGGGCAGCACGCCCGCCGAGCCCACCAGTCGCGTCCAGCGCGGGCGGCCCGTGAAGGTGTCCAGCCCGATGAGGTACAGCGCGGCGAGGCGGCGCTCGGGCTGATTCTTGCGGCAACTGATCACCGTGATGTCGTTGTCGATGAGCACGGGCCCGCGCACGCGCAGGTTGCTGAACGTGGGGTCGATCTGCGTGAGCGCCAGCGACCAGCGGATGAGCCCCGTGCCGACGTCAAACCCGAAGATCAGGTCGGGCGTCTCGGCGTTGCGGGGGCTCTGCGCGGTGATGGCCCCCACCGCCACGTCCCCCTGACCGGCCCACGCCAGGCACAGGTCCTCCGCGCTCGCCAGCGGCATGCGCCTGAACTCGGCGGGGTCGGGGCGGGCCAGGTCGCGCCCGGCGGGCGTGTTCTCGAGTTGCAGAGCCTCGACCAGGTCCACGCGCCAGCGGGGCTGGAGTGTCCGCGCGTCAAAGGCCGCCAGGTCGCGACCGTTGAGCACGATCGCCAGCCCGCGGTAGAGCATGGGGTACGTCCGCAGGTCACGGGCGAAGGGAGGCACCGAGTTCACCGACGCGCCCGAAGATCGCGGCAGCGACTCGATCGGAACCTCGTCGCCGAAAACGCTGGTGATGAGCGGACGCGGCACCAGGTCCTGCATCGCCACGCCCGGGCCGGGCGTGAGGCTCGAGCGCGCGGGCCGGCGCAGA
>JALHNL010000010.1 GCA_022843545.1 Phycisphaerales bacterium
GCGGCTTCACCAGCGTGACGATCCGCCCGCTCCCTCCACCGCCCCCACCGCCCCCACCCCCCCCGCCCGCCGGCTTCAGCCACCGCAGCGCGGCGGGGATCACCAGCCTCTGGGGCGTCCAGCCCGCGTCGATCACCACCAGGTCCACGCCGCCCGCGGCGGCCGCCTCCGCCGGCACCGGCGCGTGCAGCGCGCTTTGCCGCTCCATCACGACCACGCGCGGGTCCTGCCGCAGCTTCCACGCCAAGACGCCATAGCCCGTGTCGATCGCATACACCCGGGCCGCCCCGGCCTGCAGCAGGCAATCGGTGAAGCCGCCGGTGGAGCAGCCAAAGTCAGCGCAAATTAGCCCCTCCACGCTCAGCCCCATCACGTCCAGGGCGTGACGGAGCTTCACACCGCCTCGGGAAACAAAGGGCTGCGGGGTCACGCGTCAGGGTACGGGGCTGACGCTGGCCCGACCGGAGGCGCGGCCAGCGTCGCCGCGAACGCCGCGGGTGGCTTGTCGCCGAGCGACGAGTGCGGCCGGTGGTGGTTGTACTCGTGGCGCCAGTTCGCCGCCAAGGCCTTGGCCTCGCGCACGTCGGCGAAAACTCCCGCGTTGAGCAGCTCGTCGCGCAGACGCGAGTGGAGGCTCTCCGCGTAGGCGGGTGGCACCACCCGGCATGCCCACGCGCCCAACCCCCCGCCTCACACTTCCCGCGTCACGCTCTGCGCCGCCGGCACGCCGATGATCGTGACGTCCAGGTCGTCTGCACGCGCGATCATCTCGGGCTTGTCGATCATGATCACGTTGCCCGCCGCCAGGGCCAAGCAGCGGCCGCCCGCGGCGGCGAGGTTCTCGACGGTCTTGACGCCCACCGAGGGCACGTCGCTGCGCCGGTCGTGGCCGGCGCGGGCGCCCTTGCAGAGCGTCCAGCCGCCCTTGCGGCACAGCGCGCCGGCGCGCTCGATCATCCGGTCGGTCCCCTCGATGCCCTCGACCGCGATCACGTCCAGTTCCTTCACCGCGATGGCCTGGCCGATGTCCAGCCGGAGAATCTCGGTGAGCAGGGGCCAGGCGAAGGCCATGTCGGCCCGCTCGGCGGTGCTGGGGGAGCGCGAGGTCATGACGCCTTCGGTGGCGAGCTGGTCGGGGATCGGCGCGGTGGAGTCGAGCAGTTGAACGCCGTCGCGCTCCAGTTCGCGGGCCACGGCGGCGAGCATGGCGTGGGAGCGCTTGTCGTGGCGGAGGTGGCGGTACCAGGCCACCAGCGTGCGCATGTCCGGCAGGTTGCGGAACAGCCGCAGCGGGTCGAACATGACCTTGGCTTTGTCCACCCGGCCGACCATGATCGCGTGGGCCACGCCCATGCGGCGCAGGGCCCGGCCCCACGAGCCGACGCGCAGCAGCCCGACGCTCTGGAACGACGCGCACAGCGAAGGCAGCACCGGATCGAACTGATCCGAAAGCCCCAGCCCGTGAACCGGGTGGCCAGCGTCGCGAAGGTTCTGCGCGATGATCACCGGCAGCCGCCCACCGCCCGCGATCAGCCCGATCGGAGTCGGGGGTGGCGGGGGGTCAGGCAGGATCGTCAGCGCGTTGGTCATACCGGCAAACAGGGTCGCTTCCAGCGACTGCGGACGACTTTCGATCTCGGCCCGTCCGCCGACCGATCACCATGTATCGGCCGACGCTGGGAGTTTACAACGACGAACCAGGGTTCATCTTTCCCCCACTTACCGCCTGAGTCGAGCCGAATCCGGCATGAACGACCGGAATCGATCGGAGAATGTTCGGTGACCCCAGACCCCTGCGACCGTGTCGAGCTTGGCGGGCGGGACGGCCAAACGCCGCGTTCTCATCGCGCGGGCGAGCCCGAAGCCGCACAACGCGGCTACCTCCGCCTCTGGTTCGCATGCGCCAACCAGTACGCCCGCGCGTACAAGAACGCGGACGGGTCGCAGTATCAGGGGCGGTGCCCCAAGTGCGGCGCGGCGATCCAGTTCCCCATCGGCCCGGGCGGCACCAGCGAGCGGTTCTTCCAGGTCAGCTGCCGCTAGGGCGTGATCCGCGCCAGCATCGCGTCGGTCGCCCCGCGGTCCTGGGTGTTGTCGTCCAGGTTCTTCAGGGTCACCTCGCCCGCGCCCTCGATGATGATCGCGAAGCGTGCCCCCGCATCGCTGGCGTCCTTGAGCAGTTTGCCGATGTTCTTCGTCGCCTTGTATGACCGGCGGGCGTGCAGCCCGCGCCCGCGCAGGCGGGCCAGAAGCGGCGCGACGGCCGCGTCGCTCTCGGGGGTGCCGTTGGAGATCACAAACGCGTCGGGGCGGAGGCCCAGGTCTTTGGCGATCTGCGCATCGGTGGGCATGAGGCCCTTGTCCTGCAGCACCAGCGAGAGCACCACGTCGCCCATGCCGAAGCCCACGGCGGGGGTGGGCGGGCCGCCGAAGACCTCGATGAGGTTGTCGTAGCGCCCGCCGCCGGCGACGGCGCGTTCGCCGTCAACGATGACCTCGAAGACGGTGCCGGTGTAGTAGGCGAGGCCGCGGGCGATGTAGGGGTTGACCGCGCACCAATCTTCGACACCCAGCGAGGCCAGAGCCGCGCCCAGGTCGGCAAAGCGGGGCGAGTCGCTGACCCGTGGCGCGCGGAGCCCGGCGGCCATCGCGTCGAACCTGGCCAGGTCCACGCCCATCGCGGCGAACATGGGCCCGATCTCCGCTTCGGGGATCTTGCCGCGCTTGTCCAGCAGCATCAGCGCCTGCATCTCGCGCCCCGCCGCGCCGCACTCCGCCAGCATGCCCGCGACGATGTGGCGGTCGTTGATCTGGACGGTGATGTCCGAGGGCTTCAGCCCGCACGACGCGAGCAGGTCCACGCACACGGCGATCGCCTCCGCGTCGGCGGTGGCTCGCTCCTTGGGCTGGTCGGGCCCGCCCATGCCCAGGATGTCGCAGTTCCATTGCAGGAACTCGCGCAGGCGGCCGCGCTGCGGGCGCTCGGCGCGGAAGCACGGGCCCTGCCAGAACCACTTGGTGGGCTGGGGGAGCTGCTTGGCCCGCGCGGCGAACATCCGCGCCAGCGTGGGCGTGAACTCCGGTCGCAGCGCGAAGGGCGCGTGACCCTGCTTGAGGTTCTCGAGCTGCGTCTCGTCCTTGCCGCTGAAGGCGCCGAAGATCTCGCTGACGATCCCTTCGCCGCTCTTGATCGTGAACACCTCCACGTGCTCGAAGGTGGGGCCGTCGATCTCCTCGAAGCCGTGGCGCACCGAGGTCTTCCGCCACTTGTCCTCGATCCACCGTCGGCGGGCCATCTCGATGGGGTAGAAGTCGCGCGTGCCCTTGGGTGATGGAAGCGTGCTGCCTGGCATGGTGGCGGAGGGTAGGGACCGCGCCCGCGCGCTTCCCGCCATAAAGTCCTGCATGCCCACGAACGCCGGCAATCTGGAGGTCGTGCATTACCCCGACCCGGTGCTGCGCAAGAAGGCCAAGCCCGTCGCGGGAGTCACCGACGAGATCCGCGCCCTGGCCGAGCGGATGGTTCAACTCATGTACGACGAGGAGGGCATCGGGCTCGCCGCGCCGCAGGTGGGCGTGAGCCTCCGGCTGTTCGTGGCGCATGTGCCGGAGGGCGACGGGCGCTCGGCCACCGCGGAACCGCCCACCGCCAGCGCGGGACCGGAGGTCTACATCAACCCCGTCATCGCGCAGCCCGAGGGCGCGCTTGAGCCGTTCGAAGAGGGCTGCCTCTCGCTGCCCGACATCCGCGGCTCGGTCATGCGCCCGCCGGTGGTGACGATCACCGCGATGGGCCTGGACGGGCGGACGTTCACACGGCGCGGGGCGGGGCTGCTGGCGCGGTGCTGGCAGCACGAACTGGACCACCTCGACGGCGTGCTGATCATCGACAAACTGTCGCAGATGGAGCGCCTGAAGCTCCGCAAGAAGATCCGCGCGCTGGAGGGCTGATCGTCGAGCTCGCGATCACCGCCCGTACAGGCTGATCCGCCCGGGCTGCTTGCCCGTGTTGCTGTACGCAAAGTCCACTCGACTGAGCGTTCTGTCGTCGCCGGGCAGATCGATCTCGCGCGCTTCGCCGGGGCGGAGCGTGCCCACGCTGAAGGGCACCACGGTGCCGCTCTTCAGCTTCACGTCAAAGCGCGTGATGATCACGCCGCCGCGGTCCACTTCCAGGCGGAGTTTGCGGTACTTGCGGTCGGAGGAGATGCGGACCTGGTCGGTGTCGCCCGGGCCGTCCACGCGCCGCTCGCCCAGCAGCGTCCACCCTTCGCCCTGGATGGGGCCCGACGGATCGGGCTGGTAGTGACCGCCGCCGTCGTCGTTGTACGTGCAGCCGACGATCGCGGCGGGCGACGCGAGCAGGACGGCGAGTGCGACAGCGCGGATCCGGGACATGCAGGGCCTCCGTGTGATCGCGGAACTTTAGCCCCGAACGAACGGATTACCCGCGCGCTCGCGGGCGATCGTCGTCGGCTCGCCATGCCCGGGGAGCACGCGCGTGCTTCCGGGCAGCGTGTAGAGCCGCTCGCGGATCGAGCGCGCCAGCGTGTCAAAGTCGCTGCCCGGAAAGTCCGTGCGCCCGATCGACCCGGCGAAGAGCGCGTCGCCCACGATCGCGACGTCGAGCTGCGGCTGGTGGAGCGTGATGCTCCCGGGCGAGTGCCCCGGCGTGTGCAGCACGCGCCAGTCCAGTTCGCCCAGGCGAAGCACATCGCCGTCCTTGAGCAGCCGATCGGGCCCCGGCGCGCTCACGGGCATGCCTGAAAAGGCCGAGAGGTTCCGCTCCGGGTCGCTCGGCCAGTCCTTCTCCGCCTCGTGGATGAGAATCGGGATCTTGGGCCAGACCTTGCGCACGTCCGCCACGCCGGCGACGTGGTCCAGGTGCGCGTGGGTGAGCACGATGGCCGTGGGCGTCAGTTCACGCTTCTTGATTTCCTCCAGCAACGGCGCGGGGCCGAAGCCGGGGTCGATGATCCACGCGTCGCGGCTGCCGTCGGGCCACACCAGATAGGCGTTGGTCTCGAACGGCCCGAGGGTGAAGGACTCGATGTTGAACGTGGACATGCCCGAGCGTACGGGGGTGGCGTGCACCGGGCGGGTCGGGCGGGTCGGCGGTCCGCGCCGCCGCGATCAGTCGTCCAAGAACTCGGACTCGGGCCCGCGCGGGCGGGGCTTGGGGACCGCGCGAACGCCCTGACGAGCGGCCTGGATCGCCGCCTCCATGAGCCGCTGGTGCAGTTTTTCGTGATCGGGGTGCGCCTGCAGGCGTGCGAACAGTTCCTCGACGCGCGCCTCGGGCGTGCGGGCCATGTCCACCGCCGCGATGGCGGCGTCGCCCAGGCTCTCGCTGGCGGCGATGAACCACCGCGGCGCGGGGAGCACGCCGGCGGGCAGCCCCTCGATGTCGCCGGCACACGCCACCGCCGCGGGCGCGGGCGTGCCGGCGTCCTTGGCCTGGCGCTTCGCCGGGGCTTTCTTGGCCTTGCTCTTGGCGGGCGGGGCTGAGAGGTCGTCCGCCGTGGGCGCGGGCAACTTCACCCGCACCGTCACCGGCCCCAGCGCCACGATCGGCCAGTGGCCCGTTCGCGTGGTCGGCTCGCGCGTGAGCACGACGATGGGCACCTGCTTCTCGTCGGCGCGCTCGCGCAGTTGCCGCCCGTCCATGCCCACCCGCGGGGGCACCACGAGGTAGCACCCCGGGCGGATCGGCGATTCCTCCGTCCACTCCGCATTCACCACATAGACCTTGCCGGCGTCCATCGCCAGGTCGCGCTTCTGCCTTCTGGCTTCCTGCAGCGGCAGCACGACCCGGGCCATCCGCTCGTAATCCTGATGATTGAACGCGATCTGCAGCGCCTCGGCCGAGAGCCGCTCGGCCTCAAAGTAGCGGCGGGCCACCAGGGCCTGGCTGGCCTTCTCCATCATGGCGTCTATGCGCTGGGCCGCGTCGCTCTTGCTCACTCAGACGCCCCCCCACCGCCACCACCCGCCGGGCGGATCTGGTACGCCAGGTCCGTCAGCAGTTGGCGGAACTGCGCCGCGCGCTCGTCAAGCTCGCCGCTCAAGAGGTCCGCCAGCGCCGACCAGTCCTGCAGGGCCAGCGCGTTCTTGAGTTCGTTGAGGTCAGCGGTCAATGCCGACAGGTGGGGCTCGAGCGCGCCGCGCCGGCCGTCAACCTCCACCCGGGCCGCGTCAAGGTCCATGCCCAGGAGCGTCGGCCCCTCGTGCACGACCCGCCGCACCATGTCCCACACCTCGACCGTGTCGGTCAGTTGCTCGAACGCCCCGCCGAGTTCGCCGCCGCGGATGGCCTTGGCGGCCTTCTGCTGGACGCCGGAGAGCCTGTCCAGTTCCTCCGCCGCGTCGAGCAGCGCACCGGAGACGAACGCCTTGGGCTCGGTGGTGATGAAGGCGAGTTCGGACGCGCCCAAGGGCGTGCTGGGCGGTGTCGCCAGGGTGTCGGGGTCAAGCCGGCGACCGTCGAGGAGGACGTCGATGACCACCCGCCCCCGCGCCTCGGCCGCCGCCTTGGCCGCCTCGATCCCCCCGGCCAGGCTGGCGTGGGGAACGGCGAGGGGCTGGTTGTCGAGGAGGATGGGCATGGGGATAAGGATCGGCTATCGGGCGGGCCCGCGTCAAGCCTGTCGGCAACCTGCCGGATGGGGCTTACTCCTGAGGTCCGCCCGTGGCGCGGGGGTCCGCCGCGGCGGCCTTCGCCACCTCCCGCGCGTCGCGGCGGCGCTTCTTGTGGATCAGCCGGACGTTGCGGGCGTAGACCACGATGCCCGACACCTGACCCAGCACGCCCACGATGTCCTGCCGCCAGGCGAAGTAAGCGAAGAGCACGGCCCCCGCGAGCATGCTCGTCCACCAGAAGCTCTCGGGGATCACGCTCTCACGCTTCTTTTCGGAGATGAACCACTGGATCAGCCATCGACCGGCGAACGCCAGTTGCCCGCCCAGACCCACCAGCACCCACACGGCCCCCGTCCAGTTGGTGACGTTCAGAATCCTGAACGCCACGTTGCCGCTGGTCTGCACCGCGTTTTCGTACACCTCGGCGCCGAAGACGCCCTTGAACTGCTCGGAGGTCAGCACGCTTGACGCGGGGCGGTCGCGGTAAAGAAATCTGAACGAGTACGAGCCCGCCTCGTCGCGGACGGTTTCCAGCTCACCCCGCACGTTGCCGATCTGCACGCGCGACAGTTCCGCCCCGGGGCGGGTGTCGTAGCGGATCGACGGGCCATAGACGATCCACACGCCCAGCGCGAGCAGGGCCAGCATCGCGGCGATCGGTTCCCACTTCACGGGCGCGCTCCCGCCGCCGTGCCGCGGCCTTCGGGAGTCTGCACCGTCGGCGCGGGGGCGGAGGGCGTGGGTGTCGGGGCGGCCGCGGTCGCCGAGGGCACCTCCAGCGCCTCGACCGGCCGGCGTCGCTTGCCCATCCAGCGCACGGCGAAGCAGTCCATAAGCCCGGGCAGGGCCCGCTGCCAGATGCCAAAGCCGTACTTGGTGGTGCCGGCCACGCGGGCGCGGTGGTTGACGGGCATCTCCACGATGGTGTAGCCCATCTGCTTGGCCATGGCGGGGATGAAGCGGTGCGCGCCCTTGAACTCCATGGGCAGCCGCCGGGCGATCTCCGCCCGCATGAGCCGCAGCGAGCACCCGGTGTCGCGCACGCGGTCGCCGATGATCATCCGGCGGAAGAGCCGCCCGATGGCGCTCGTCCGACGGCGCACCCAGTTGTCGCGCCGGGCGCGGGAGCGGTCGCCCTGCACCATGTCGGCGTGGGTCTCGCGCATCTTGGCCAGCAGTTTGGGGAAGTCGGCCGGGTCGTTCTGCAGGTCGGCGTCCAGGGTCCCGATCACCGGGGCCCGCGCCGCGCGGAAGCCCGCGCAGAACGCCGCCGACTGGCCGTGGCCCTTGCCCGGCGGGGTCTTCTGCATGGCGATGCACCGCAGCCAGGGGCGCGTGGGCATGAGGGCGTGGACGCGGGCGCGGGTCTGGTCGGTCGAGCCGTCGTCGACGATGATGAACTCGTACGCCCCCCCCACCCCGCACCCGTCCAGGCCCCGCTGCACCTCATCCACCAGCGCGGCGACGTTGTCCTGCTCGTTGTGAGCCGGCGCGATGATGGAGATCTGGGGAGGGCGGAGCATCATCAAGCCGGAAGGATAGCGGGCGTGGGACAGATGCGTGAGCCTCGGCCCTCACCGCCCCAGCACCCGCGCCGGGCCGTTCGGCCCCGCCCTGCGGCGTCATTCTCCGTCACTTGGGCTGCTCCAAGCTGTTCTCGTGGTTCCCGCCGGGCGACCGGGCGGGCTCCGTCTCGCGGATGGCGGGCACGCACGCCAACATGCGGCTCCAGTGGTCTTCGTCAATCGTGTGCAGGCCCGCCTCCATCCCGATCCGCATCAAGTCGGTGCGCTGCAAGCACCCCAGCATCGTGTACAGGTGGCCGATGTGCCACTCCACCGCCCGCTTGGTGCGGTGGATCGTGGCGGCGATGTGCGTGTTGTCCTGCCCCGCCGCGAGGTAGCAGAGGATCTCCAGTTCGCGGCGCGACAGCCCGCTCAGCGGGCCCCAGTCCGCGTGCACCAGTTGCACCGCCTGCGGCAGCCGATCCGCCGCGGAGCCGCCCGCGCTCCACCCCACCCCGAATCGCGCCATCAGCACAGCCAGCGGGTGGCGGTCCATGGTCGGCAGCACCAGCCCCTCCAGCCGGCGGCCTCGGAAGATCTCCACCGTCGCCACCGGCACGCCGCTGCGCAGCGCGTGCTTGATCGTGTCGATGCGCTCATCGCACCAGAGCTGGGGGAAGACGTCGCGCACGCACCGGCCCATCAGCGTCGCCGGATCAAAGTTCAGGACCGCGCCCAGCGATTCGGACGCCCACGCGTACCGCCCCTCTTCGTCATAGGCCGCGGCAAAGACCCCGGGCAGGAACTGAACCAGACCCACCGCCGTCGCGACATCGCCCAGATCGATGCCCCCGCGTCTCATCCGGTCAACCGCGGTCTGCAGGTGCGTCACGAACGGATGCTGTGCGGTCACGCATTTCATAATACACCTTGGTGCTCATTCGCACAATACCTGTCGTACTCACAATACACGCACACCTACCCGGGGGGGACCGGAGCCCACCTCCCCCCGATCACGGCAGCGTGACCCATGTGGCCGCTCTTGGCCGCCCATCCGCACGCCCGCGCGTTACGGCCCACCACAGGTTTCGGTCTGATACTGCGCCAGCATCTGGACTCCCATGTCCTATGGGTTATCGTGCACCGAGGCGTTCAACGGCACCTCGGTGGATGTCGCCACCGGCCGCTCGGACGACGCTTGATCAGGAGACTCACATGAGGACATCGAGTATCGCGATCGCAGGTCTGGCCCTGGCGCTGGCCGGCGGAACCGCTCACGCCGTGGTCATTTTGAACAACGGCGACACTCTGAACGTCGGCACGCTGCTGGCCGCCGGAAGCGACCGCCAGTTCATCGTGGGCGACAAGCTCTTCACCGTCGAGTCCTTCAGCAACTCGGCCATCATCCCGCCCGCCTCGTCGTTCTCCGTCATCGGCTTCATCGCCGGCGGACCGGGCCCCTCGGGTCTGCCCAACATCGGGTTTGACCTCGTCGGTCCCTTCGGTGACGGCAGCCCCGGCGACCAGGTGGTCCACGAGTGGAACCTGCAGTACACCGTCGAGATCCTCCCCGCCTTCGCGGCCCAGGGATACCGGATCACCGACAACGTGCTGACGTTCAACGGCTCGTCCAGCGGCGACGGCTCCTTCGCCCGCGTCGACGAAACCGTCTTCGACTTCTTCGGCAACACCCTCCTGGGCAACAAGTCGGTCTTCGACATCGCCGGCCCGCCCCGCCAGACCCGCCTGCAGGACAGCCTGTTCTGGGGCGCGCCGGGCTACACCAAGCTCGAGATCAACAAGGACATCAAGATGTTCGCCGCGCACACCAGCGACACGGCGACCGCCTCGCTGATCCGCCAGGAGTTCAGCCAGATCCCCGCGCCCGGCGCGGCGACGCTGCTGGGCCTCGCGGGGCTGATCGCCTCGCGTCGCCGCCGCTAAGCCCTGTCCCCTCTCTTGGAGCGCGCGCCTAGCGGCCGCGCTCCGGCTTGACAGAGCCGCCCGCGCACCCCCTCCACCCGCGCGGGCCGCGACGGAGGCTGAGTCTCTCATCGCTCTCTTTCTGCTCGCAGGCCGAGCCGAGTGAGACCAAGGTTCGGTGGGCAAACGGGGGATGGAGGCTCTGCCTTCATCCCCCGTCTTTTGGTTTCGCCAGCGGCACTCCGCCGCTCACGCCGCGACCGACAGCGGCTTGGCCCCGTCGGTGCCGAGCTTGTAGGTCCCGGCGATCATGCCGTCGCCGTCGACGCCGAACTGCACGGTGATGGCGTCGCTGGCCTGGCCCAGCGTGGTGCCGCGCTGGCCCTGGATGATGTACTGCGCGCCCTGCGAGGCCGCCGACGCGGGGACCGAGTTGTCGGTGAACTTCATGCGGCGGTTCTCGGTGGTCGAGCCCGAGGCGCCGCCGAGCGGCGAGAAGCCGCCCTGGCCGGGGAGCTTGCGCACGAGGTTGAAGTACGCGCCGCTCGAGGCCGACGAGCCGCTCGCCTCCCACGAGATCGTCACCGCGCCGGTGGGCTCCAGCGTCACCGCGACGTTGGTGGGCTTGCCGGGCGGGGGCAGCGGCGAGGGGGCCGCCGGCGGCGGGATCTGGGCCGCCGAGTACACCTCGGAGGGATTGTCCGCGAGTTCGGCCTGGGCCTTGATCTGCCGGATGAGGTCGGCCGCGAACTCGCGCATGGTGCGGATCGAGGCGTTGGACGTGGTCGTGGCCGCCTTGCTGGCCTGCCGGGCCGCGCCCGCCGCCGTGAACCCGTCGCGGGCGGCGGAGGTGAGCGTCGCGAGCTGGGCGATCTGCGGCGCGGTCAGCCCGATCGTCGCCGCCGCCGCCTGCCACACGGGCAGGTGCTGCTCGCAGAACACGATGACGTCGTTTTTCTTGTCGGGAAGTACGGACATGAGATGGCCTCCTGGGTAAGAGTGGTGCGGGATACGTGGGACGTGGTGAGTCGTGCGTGGTGCGTGGTGCGTGGTGCGTAGTGAGCGTGGGTAATAAGGCTGAAGAGTGAACAGCGATATCAGAGCCGTCAGTTCAGGCAGACGTTCCCTCGCCCTAAGTCCAGTCGGACTTCTTTGGGCTCCTCTTGAGAGCTACTCCTACTTTTATGTAAATTCGCGGCGAACGGCGCGGGCTGACACCCGGGGCTGCATTCCGGCTACCGAGCCACTTGGCCCTGCGAGCTCGAGTAAGCCCAGAGCGCGCGGTCCAGAACTCGCATCGAGACCTGGCCTTCCTTCGACAGCTTCCGGCATGCCCGCACGTACTCGGGCCAGAACGCGACCCAATCACTCGGGGCCTTGTCGATCCCCAGCGACCACACGGCCCTGACGTCCATGATCGGATAAGGCCGACGGTGGCAGAAGTGGAGAATCGCGCTGGCGGTTCGGGCCTGAACCCCGCCAAGGAGCTGCAAGGAGGTCAGCGGCAGCGGCTCGACGCGCGTGGCCAGGGCAAAGCGCGTCACTTCTCTGATCACGTTCTCGCTATTGCGTTCGTGACGCCGGCGCGGCCGCTCGCTCTTCCACGCGGCCAAGGCCACAAACTGGGCCTTGGTCAAATAGCCCTTTTCCCGCGCCCACTCGCCGATCCGCGTAGGCTCGTCATCCCCTTTGGGGTAATTGTACTGGCCTGCCCAGTAGTCGAGATCCTTAACCGAGAACTTCAGCTTCATTTCGGCCATAGACCAAGCAGCATACCCGCCCCCCGCCAAACCGCCTCGGCCCCCCCTTCAGCCGGGCCGGCGCTTGAGGCCGTTGCCCCCCTCCAGCACCACAGGCCAGCCTCCTCACCCCAATTCCCGACACCGCGCAGGGAGGGGGTTGCGGTCGCCCGAACGGAATCGGTCTTGAGGGCGCGGTGGACTTCAGTGCCACCTTCCGGTCTGCTTATCTATGGCGGCGGCTATGGGCCGAACAGCCCGGGCTCATCTGCCAATGGATCAGCCAGCCTCAAGTCATGGAGACGGGCAACCGTCCAAGTATGAGCGCGTTTGTCAATGACCGCGTCCAAATCAACCTCGCGATTGGCGTCGTGCCACTTGACGGCCTTATGGTAAAGGGCCGGGAGCAGACGCAGCCTCACAAGGCGCCGCGAGAGCCCAACCTTCACATCCAGCTTGATTTCGTGGCTCTGCTCGGCCTCGGGCAAAGGCCGGTCCTTGTGCAACTCGACGATGAAGCCCCGAAGTAGCTCTCGCTGAAATTCCTCTGCTTTCTTCAGGCGGTCCCGAACGCTCTGGGCGCGGCTGTAAATGAACGGACCGAGATCGAGGGACTGAGGAGTATCCTCGGTCGGCACGGGCACGATGCTGCCTTCCGGTTGTGAAAGGGGCGCAAAGCGAAGCGCGACTTCTGTCCGCATTCCGAGAGAAACTCGTGGCTGGAGCCGATGCACTGCGGTAGCGACCTGGCGATTCAACGTCGGGGGAAGAGGCTCGCTGGGATCGTCAGCTTTGTCGCTGGCGAGGAAGCCGAAGTTCTCCAACACCGCCCGCGTGCATTGACGACCGAATGGTTCCGCCAGCGTGTCTGCGTCAGAAACCCCGACTGGGTTGGTCGGACAGAACACCTTCAAGACAAAACTGCCGTACTCGGTCTGCCCGAAGCGGCATTGGTCAGCAAACAGCTTCGCTGACTCAGAGATCCCACCGCGATACTCGATGCGTCTTGAGGAGACGCCAGCCGCTGAAAACCGAAGCATGTCGAAAAGGGCATGCATGGCTTCGTGTGTGTAAGACAACTGCAACTGCCCCCATGCCGATTCTGGGGTCTCTATGCGGTATCGAAATATGTCCGCATCAGGAAGAACAATGGTGCCAACCACGTCATCCAGCGGAGTCCTGCCATCGGCAAAGACCTCCAACAGATCTCGGAGACGTCGAGAATAGTCGGCCGCACTTTTGTTCGTCGGAATGGCGAGGAGCGTCCCGTTCGCGTTTTCAAATACTTCGGCCACGCCAGCCCTTGCGCCGACGCGGCTGTAGCCTCTCTTCAGCAGATAGCGGCTGACCGAACCTGGGTCGATCGCCGCAATGATGGAGTCGATGGAGCCAAGCTCAAGCATGGCCGTTCCTCCATGCCTTGACCGTTTCGCACGCCTGAACAAAGAGGTCGTGGAGTACAGGTCCGGTTAGCCGATTCGCGACGGGCACATGCACGGTTTTCGTCTGCTGCGGCGACCCGTTGGCATCCAGCGGGAGAGGTGGCTGACCGGCCAAGTTGAGGTAAAAGGCGCAGTTGTAGAGCTTGCAATGGTCGTCGTCGTACACAACCCAGCGTTCGCGCTGCATAGGAAGAGTATAAAGAATGAAGTACTGCGGAAGCATCAAATTGTCTTCGCGTAGTTTTGTATAGTTGCTCGCCTTCAGAGGATAAGATATGTGCTCATTTATGACCTCCCAGGAAGCGGTGGCCTTGACCTGCAGCGGGATTCCGATGCTGGGCAGGCAGACTCCGGCGATCCGCTTGCTTGACCCAACCTCCATGTCGATGCCATCATCCCATTTCCAGTTGCGAATGTTAAGCCCCGCCTGGGCGCATATCGCGGCCAAGTACGCGAGGCTTACGCACTCCTTCGCGTGTGTCTCGGGTATTGGTGGGTTTGCCAAAATGCGCTGTTCTCCATTTTCGCGATCAGGGTTCAGACCTCTTCGGAGTTTACGACCAGCGGGAACCGTAGTCCGATCTCGTCAGGGCGGTTCTTCTCGTCGTACACCTTGTACGGCTCCGGAAGGTAAAACTGACGTCCCCAGCCCCCCTGCACACACACAGGGAGCCCTTGGACGCCCTGTGAAATCTCACGACCGCGATCACGCACCAGACCGGGCGGCGGCTGCGACGACACCCGGCGAGGACGAAGGCACGATCGCGGCGTGATCGCGAGCGTTGGCGGCACTTTGGTGGGCTTTTCGCGGGTGATCGGCAGGTCTGGGCGGGGCGGTTGCGGGCTGGGTTTCGGTGTTTGGGGGTGAGCAAAAACCCTTTTTTGGGGCCGCCTTTGTTCCAATCAGGCCCGCCTTTGTTCCAATTGGGGCCGCCTTTGTTCCATTTGGGGCCGCCTTTGCTCCGATTGGGGCCGCCTTTGCTCCATTTGCGGCCGCCTTTGCTCCATTTGGGTTCGCCTTTGTTCCAATGGCGGCCGCCTTGGTTCCGATCCGGCCCACCGTGGTGAGCGGGGGGGCGGGGTTCGCGGCCTCGCTGCCCCCCTTGGCGCCCTTCGCGGTTCGGTTCGTGGTCCGGACTCGCTCTTGCGCGCTCCTTCCGGCCCGGCTCCCGGTCTTCGCCAAGACAAAAAACCTCCTCTTTGGCCCCCTTCGCGTCGTGGTGCCACGGTTCTGCCCGTGCTCAGCCGTGATCCGCCGTGGTGGGGCAGGGCCGGGGGCGGGATGTGGGACGATCGGGGAGGGGGGTCGGGTCTTCGCGGAGGGGGGTCGGGTCTTTAAGGAGGGGGGTGGGGCCTTTAAGAAGGGGGGTGGGCCCGAACCGGGGACCGGGTTCTCGCGTACGGTCCTAGACTCGGCCCCGGTCCCGGCTCTCTCCCCGTTCCGTTCTGGCGCGGTCGCCTGGGCTCGGGCCACAACCCCGGAGTCTTTCTCTATGGCCGGTTCCCACGCCGCCCACAAGCACGATCACTCGCACGATCACGCCCACGGCCATCATCATCACGGCCACGACCATGACCACGGGCCGTCGCCCTCCTTCGGGGGCATGCACGGCGTGGGGTCGGGCGACGCGTGCTGCGCCCATGACGAGTACAAGCTCGAGCGGCACTTTGTCGTCTATCTCGTGTGCGCGATGCTCCTCATCGGCACCCGCATCGCCGACTGGTTCCTCGCCGGCACGGTGAACCACGACATCGCGATCCTGCCCGCGCTGGCCGCGGCCCTCATCGCCGGCGGGTACATCGTCTACGCGGCGTACATGGAACTGCGCCGCGGGGCCCCGGGCTCATCGTGCCTGGCCGCGCTGGGCATCGTGGGCTGCATCGCGCTGGGCAAGTACGAGGTCGCGGGCTGGGTGGCCCTGATCCTGCTGGTGGTGGACCAGTTTTTGCGCCGCACGGCCGTGAGCGCGCGGACGGTTATCGAGCAACTCATCCGCCTGACCCCGGGCATCGCGCGGCAGGTCAAGGACGGGCAGGAGGTCGAGGTCCCGGTCGCGCAGATCAAGGTCGGCGACGTCATCCGTGTCCGCCCCGGCGAGAACCTGCCCATCGACGGCGTGGTCATCACCGGGCGGTCGACGCTTGATCAGGCGAGCCTCACCGGCGAGGCCATGCCGCACGAGGTGGCGGTGGGCGAGCCGGTGTACGCGGGCACGACCAACCTCTCGGCGAACATCGATATCCGCGCGACGCAGGTGGGCGGGGACACCACGATCGGGAAGGTGACCGAACTCATCCGCCAGGCGGAAAGGACCAAGACCCCGAGGCAGCTCATCATCGAGCAGGTCTCGCGGTTCTACGTGCCGGTGGTGCTGGGGCTGGCGTTCATCGTCTGGTTCCTCACGCCCGACAGCACCGCGGCGATCGAACGGGCGATCACGGTGCTCTTCGTGGCCTGCCCGTCGGCCTTGCTGATCGCGTCGCCCACGGCGATGGTGGCGGCGTTCGCGTCGGCGGCGCGGCTGGGCGTGCTGGTGAAGGAGCCCCGCTATCTGGAAGCCGCGGGGAACATCGACACGGTGATCATGGACAAGACCGGGACGATCACGACCGGCAAGTTCGCCGTCGCCCGCCTGGCCCCCGCGCCGGGTGTGGACGGGGCGGAACTCCTGGCCGCCGCGGCCAACGGCGAGCAGCAGTCCAACCACCCGCTGGCCAAGTCGATCCTGAACACGGCCCGCGCCGCGCGGGTGACCATCGACGGCTCGACGGACTTCGAGGAGATCCACGGTCGCGGCGTCAAGGGGCGCACCACGCTGGGCGAATTGCACGTGGGCCGGGCCACCTGGCTCACCGAGCAGTTCCCGGGCATCAAGGGTGACGTCGAAGCCGTCTCGGCCCGCATCGAGGGGATGACGGGCGTGCACGTGGTGAAGAACGGGCGCTACCTGGGCGCGGTGGGGCTGGAGGACAAGATCCGCCCCGCGACCAAGAGCGTCATCGACAAGCTCCGCGACCTGGGCATCCGCAAGCTGGCGATCTTCACCGGCGACCGGATGAGCGTCGCGGAGCGCGTGGGCCGGACGGTGGGCGTCGACAGCATCGAGGCCGAGTGCCTGCCCGAAGAGAAGCACGAGCAGGTGAAGCAACTGGCCAAGAGCGGACGTCGCGTGCTCATGGTGGGCGACGGCATCAACGACGGCCCGTCGCTGGCCTCCGCCGACGTGGGCGTCGCCATGGGCCTGGGCGGGAGCGACATCGCGACCAACAGCGCGGGCGTGGCCCTGATGAACGACGACCTGTCGCGCATCCCGTTCATGATCGAGCTGTCGCGGAAGAACCGGACGATCATCGCGCAGAACATCGTCGTGGCGCTGCTCACGGCGATCGTGGGCCTGGCGCTGGCGGCCAGCGGGTTCATCGACGTGTGGTTCGCCGCCCTCTTCCACTTCCTGGGCGACATCTTCGTGGTGCTCAACTCGTTCCGCCTGTTCCGCTTCGGCGAGTCGTACCAGGCCGAAGAGGCCGCCGCCGAGGAAGCGGGCGGGCCCGTCCGCCGCAGCGCGAGCGTGAACCTCATGGGCGCCGCGCCCGTGGTGGCCGCTCGCGGCTGATCGCGCAGGCCGCGCACGTTCCGAAACGAAAGCAGCCCTCACCGTCCGACCGGACGGTGAGGGCTTGTTCGTTTGGCGTGAACCGTGAGTGTCCGGCGCTCAGCGGACTCCGTGACGCCGACGCCGCAGAGCCAGCAGCCCGGCACCGGCCAGGACGCCCGCCGCGCCGGGCGCCGGGATGAAGGTCACTTCGACGGGCCCGTCGGCGCCGGGAGCCGCCCCGCCGGTGAGCGTGAACGCGCCGAAGTCGTTGGGATCGAAGCCCGTCACCACGGCAAAGTAGACGTCGCCGGGGTTGAGGTTGAGGAAATCGACCTGTGAGTTGGTGTCGCCGGATGAGATGTCATCGTCCGCGACCAGCGCGTTGGCCAAAGGGTTGAGCGGATCGAAGGAGGAGTAGAGCAGCAGGAACGTGTCGAAGCCCGGCGTGTCAGCCGTGAGCGTGAAGCGGGTGAAGTCCGCGGCGCTCACCGTGAACGGGATGACCACGTAGGGGTTGGCGGTGCCCACGGCGCTCAGTGCATCCAATCCCTGCACAGGCCGGTTGAAGGTCGGGGCCCCGGTGGTGTTGCCGCTGATGACGCCGGCGCTGGCCGCGCTCAAGGACAACAGAACCGCCAATGACCCGGTGATCGCGCACTTCATGAGAGTTCTCCTCTTGGGCCGATCGCCGCCCTCGGGGGAGAGAGAGAGCGAGCATGCTCGGCGCATGGTCCGCGTAACCGCCGACCCACTCGGGCCAGCGGACGCGCTGTGAAGCTACCCTCACTTTGGAGCCCGTCAAGCCACTCGCCGGGTCCGGGGACCCCGGAACGTCCGCTGAGGGCCGAGAAGTCGGCGTGTCCCCTCAACCCGCCATGCCGTTCATGCGGACGCTCAGCGCGCGGCCCGCACCGCCTCCATGGCCAGGTCACGCCCCGCGACAATCTGGCTCCACGTCGGCTCGGCGAGCACATCGGGCACGAGGGAGGGGGCATCGGAGTTGCCGCGCTTCTGCAGCTTCGTGGAGTACTGGATCATCAGACCCGAGTTCTTGAGCGGGAGGGTCTTGATCTCTCCGAAGCTCGTGGGCTTGCCGCCGGTGGGCTCGCCCACCAGAGTCGCCTTGGTCCCGTCCTTGAAATGGAACGCGTTGAAGAGCGCCGACGAGAAGGTCGCGCGCCCGATGAGCACGTACAGCCGCCCCGGCTGGTTCACCGCCTCGCGCTTGGCGATCCCCTCCACCAGCGGCATGAGCAGCGCGGAGTTGCCACCGCCGTTACGCCGCAGGTCCACGATCACGTACGCCGGCTTCTTCTCGTCGATGTCGGCGAGGAGTTGCTGAGTCCACTGCATGACCCGCGGCCGTCCGCGCTGGTCCTGGCACACGTCGTACCAGACGTACATCTCCCGCAGCCCCTCGTCGTACGAGTGCCCGTACGTCCACTGCGAGGGCCTCGGGCGCAGCGTGGGGGCCACGGCCTCGCCGGTGTAGTCGACGGCCACCTTCCACTCCGGCTTGACGTTGGGGGGCAGGGCGGGCAGCGTCACCTCGCGCGCTTCGCCGCCGCCCGGGGGCTCGATGAGGAACGTCGCCGAGTCCTTGCCCGCCAGCCCCAGCGCGTGCAGCACGGACAGCAGCCGGGCGAACTGCCTGAAGCGGTGGCGGAACCAGGCTTCGTTGTCGGCCGACACCACCCGGCGAAGCCGCACCAGGGCTTCGTCCAGCGCCACCCCGCCGATCGCGAGCACCTTTCCGCCCAGCAGGTCGGCGTGCTCGCCCGGGATGGCGGAGACGAAGACCCCGTCCTTGGCCCAGTAGAAGTCGATGGCCAGACCGCGGATGGGCACCTTGGCCGAGCCGATGCCCGCCATGGTGTGTGAGTCGCCCACCATCGCGCACAGTTCGAGCATGCCTACGGCGATCTCTTCGCCCGCCGCGCCCGCCGCCGCGCGTGCCTTGAGCGCGGCGGCGAAGGCCTCGAACTCCGCGCGGCTGTGGCGGCGTGTGGGGTCCGGGTGCTTCTCGAGCAGGGTCCGCAGGGCTTCGTCGATGTCCTCCGCCCATCGCGACGCCGCGGTCTCGCCCACCATCGGCACGTCGCCCGGCGCGGGAGGGGGCGGCGCGGGGGGCTGGTGCCACGCGAGCAGGCAGGCCATGACGGCGGCGAGGTGAGTCATCGTCGGTCTCCGGGGCTGGCGTCTCTTGGGCTCGTCGGGCGGCGACGATCGGGCCGGGCCGGCGGGTCACTTGGGCGCCGGGCCCACACCCGCGGCCTCCTTCACGATGTAACGCAGCGGGATGACCTCGCCCGCCTGCGGCACGCGCCCGTCGGGCAGACCGCTCGCCGGCAGGCGAACCCGGCTGGTCGGGCCCGTATCCGGCGCGCCCTCGGGGCGCACGACCAGGTCAAACCACGCGTCCCCATCCGCCTCGGGCGTGATCGACACGACCCGCATCGGCGTGGTGATCTCCAGCGGGGAGGACGCCGCGGGATCGGGCTTCAGCAGCGTCGTGCTCAGCACGAGCAGGGCCACGTTGAAGTAGATCACGATGCCGGTGACGTCCACGAGCGTGGCGACGAACGGCGTGGAGCTCGCCGCGGGGTCGAGCCCCAGGCGTTTGAGCACGAAGGGCAGCATGCAGCCCATGAGGCTGCCCCAGAGGACGACGCCGCCGAGCGTGAGCGCGATCGTGACGCTGAGGATGGAGTAGTGCTGCTGGACGTCGGCGTCGCTCCACCAGCCCATCCAGCCCCAGAGGTTGATGCGGAGCAGGCCCATGCACCCGATGAGCAGCCCGAGCAGCGCGCCGGTCTGGACTTCGCGGAGGAGCACGCGCCACCAGTCGCTCAGCGTGATTTCGCGGAGGCCCAGCGCGCGGATGACCAGCGTGCTGGCCTGCGAGCCGGAGTTGCCGCCCGAGCTGATGATCGCCGGGATGAACGCGGCCAGGATCGCCGCCCGCGCGATCTCGCCCTCGTACGCCGCGATGGCGTTGCTCGTCAGCAGTTCGGACATGAACAGCAGGGCCAGCCACGGGGCGCGCTTCTTGAACAGCCCCAGCACCGGCGTGCTCATGTAGGGCTCTTCGAGCGCCTGCATGCCGCCCAGCTTCTGGATGTCCTCGGTGGCCTCCTGCTGGGCCACGTCGGCCACGTCGTCGTGCGTCACGATCCCCAGGAGCACGCCGCGCGAGTCCACCACCGGAAGGGCCACGCGGTCATAGCGCTGCAGCGCGACGACGGCCTCTTCCTGCGGCTGGTCGGCCCTCAGGGTGATGAACTGGCGGTTCATCAGCCCGCTGATGGTCTGGTCGGGCTCGGCCATGATGATCGCCCGCAGCCGCAGGTCGTCGATCAGCACGCCCGCCTCGTCGATCACGTACACCACGTTGATCGTCTCGGCGTCCTTGCCCCACTTGCGGATGTGCTCGAGCGCGCGGGCCACCGTCCACTCGGGGCGGACGCGCACGTAGTCCGACGTCATCAGCCGGCCCACCGACCGGGCCGGGTACCCCAGGATCGCCTGCGTCTTGCGCCGCTCCTCGGGCGTCAGGCTTGCCACGATCCGCTGGGCCACCTCCGCGGGCAGTTCGTCGAGCAGGCGGGCGCGGTCGTCGGTGTCCATCGACTCGACCAGCGACACCGCCGACTCCTGCCCAAGGCGGGAGATCAGCCGTTCCTGGTCCTCGGGCTGCAGATACGCGAAGACCTCGCCCGCGTCGTCGCGCGGCAGGATGCGGAACGCCACGGCCGCGTCGTCGGGCTCGATGGCGGCCAGGATGTCCGCGACGTCGGCTTTCTGGAGCGCGTGCAGGATCTCGCGCAGCTCCACGAAGTTCCGCGAGCGGATGAGTTCCTGCACCTCGGGTTCCAAGAGCGCGGCGGTGGGGTTCACGCGGGTATCAAAGCAGATCGGCGGGCCCGACGCAAGGGGGAGCGGAGCGCAAATGGCCAAAGGGCCGCAGGTCCAAAGGACCAGCAGGCCGGACGCGGCGCCGGCCCTTCCGCGGCTGCCGACCGCCGGCGGCCGGTGGCCCTCTTCTCTTCATCTGGCCCGGTGGTCCCTTGACCACCTGGCCATTCGTCTACCCTCCGTCATGCGAAGAGGCCAAACCGCCCGCGTCACCGATGGCGACGGGATCACCAAGCGTCAGCTCCTGGAGGCGGGGAACATCTCCGCCAAGTCCTTCGACGCCATGCGCAAGGCCGCCCGCATCAAGGGCCCCTCCCACGGCTGCCTCGACTGGGTCTTCTCGGTCGACGACGTGAAGTACCTCATCCGCACCGCCGAGAGCGGCAAGTACACAGAGACCGGCCCGCCGGTGGCCGCGGGTTGGCGGGCGATGCTGACGGAGATGGGTGTCAAGTTGCCGGAGTAGCCGCTTCAGTCCTTGACCAGCGACTTGAACATCACCGCCGCCAAGACCGCCCCGCCCACCTGACCCACCAGGTGCATCCACACATCGGCGGCCTTCAGCAGGCCCATCACCATCGCGCCGACGGCCACCGCGGGGTTCAGGACGCAGCCGGAGATGTTCCCGATCGCGAAGGCCCCGGCGAGCACGGTCCCCGCGATCGCCAGGCCGTAGTACGAGTTGCCGCTGGTGGCCTTCGCCGTCGCGACGTTCAGAATCACGAAGACCAGCGCGAAGGTGAAGACCGCCTCGGCGATGATCGTCGGCCCGGCGACGAAGGTGAGGGCCTTCACGTCGGTCGGGTTCCCCTTGAGGTACAGCGCGAGGAACGCCCCCAGGCCCGCCCCGAAGATCTGGGCCAGCATGTACGGCAGCACCTCCACCGGCCTGCACTTGCCGCGGATGAAGACCGCCAGCGTCACCGCCGGGTTGTAGTGGGCCCCGGAGATGTGCCCGCCGGCGTAGATCATCACCATCAGCGTCGCCGCGATGGCGAAGGGCGCGAAGCCCGGCGGCGGGCCGGTGCCGATCACCGCCAGGCCGATGGACAGCACGAGGAAGAAGGTGCCGAGGAACTCAACGGTGTACTTGCGTGGGTCCATGTCCGAGAGTACCCGGGAAGCGGGCGGGCGGACAACTGACCGGGTGACCACATCCGGAGCCGTCTTCTCTCCGCGGCTGCCGGATGCCGGATGCCGGGCAAGATCCTCGCCCGCATCTGTTCACCGGGCCGATTGATCCCTCGGCCCTTTCCCGAGTACGCTGGGCCCATGTCCATCGTCTACTTCGTCATCATCGGCGTGGTCGCGGGCTGGCTGGCCGGGCTCTTCGCGCACGGCAAGGGCTTCGGGCTGCTGGGCAACCTGATCATGGG
This sequence comes from Phycisphaerales bacterium, assembly GCA_022843545.1. GTDB lineage: Bacteria > Planctomycetota > Phycisphaerae > Phycisphaerales > UBA1924 > JALHNL01. Next base: position 22,136 of record JALHNL010000010.1, read on the forward strand.
CGTGCTGGGCGCGCTCTTGGGCGGGTTCGTCTTCGAACTCGTCGGGATCAAGAGCGTGAGTCTCCTGGGCCAACTGGTCACTGCCACGGTCGGGGCGGTTCTGCTGATCCTCCTACTGGGCTTCGTCGCCAAGTCCAGCCGCCGCTGAGGGGCCGACGACCGCCCCGCGGGGCCCGCCCAGCCCGGCCCGGGCCCGCCCGAACCCTGAAAACCCGGCTGTCTTTGCGCGTTTCACGCGTGTGTTCGCTCTCCGGACGGGTGTCTCCACCGCGCAGACCGACGTCGGCGCGGCTTCGACGTCGGTCTAGGCGTGCCCGACGACGCGCGGTGCCGCCCCGCCGCCCGTCTCCGCCGCGCGGGCGGCGGTCTGCGCGCCCGCGACCGAGCTGAACCGAGCGAACAGGCCGACCACCGCAGCCCGGGTCGGCCCCCGGGCGCGGATGCTCGTCGCTGGCCCGCCCCGGGCCCTTTCCCGCCCTCCCCTCCGCGTACCATCCGCCATGTTCGAACGTCTTTCCGAAGGTTTTTCCAGCGTTCTGCGCAAACTCAGCGGCAACGCCAATCTCTCCGAGTCCAACGTCCGCGAGGCCATGACCGAGGTCAGGGCGGCCCTCCTGGACGCCGACGTCTCCCTCGAGGTCGTCGACGCCTTCTGCAAAAACGTCATCGCCGACGCCGTGGGGCGCGAGGTGACCAAGAGCCTCAAGCCCGGCGAGGAGATGATCGGGATCGTCCACGACCGGCTGGTGCAACTGCTGGGCGAGATGCCCGCCATCCCCGAGGGCGCCAGCGCCCAGGAAGCCGCCCAGGCCCTCATGGCCGATGGGCCGGGCGTCATCGCCGTCTCGCCCGGGCCCGCCATCGTCATGATGTGCGGCCTGCAGGGCAGCGGCAAGACCACCACCTGCGGCAAGCTGGCCGCGTGGCTCAAGAAGCGCGGGCGGTCGGTCATGCTCGTCGCCGCCGACCTGCAGCGCCCCGCCGCCGTCGAGCAGCTCGCCACGGTGGCCCAGCAGGTGGAGCGTGACCTGCCCGGGGGCGCGGCGGTGACCTTCTACGGCGAACCCGAGAAGAGCGCGGAGTACGGCAAAGCCGTGGGCGTGGCGGTGGGCGTCTGCCAGCGGGCCGTGAGCGCGGCGCGGGCCAAGGGGGTGGACACGGTGATCCTCGACACCGCCGGCCGCCTGCACGTCAACGACGACCTGATGGGCGAACTGCAGCAGGTGAAGATGGCGGTGCGCCCCCACCAGATCTTCCTGGTCACCGACGCCATGACCGGGCAGGACGCGGTGAAGTCCGCCAAGGCCTTCCACGAGCGTCTCGCGGTCGACGGGCTCATCCTCACCAAGTTCGACTCCGACACCCGCGGCGGCGCGGCGCTCTCGGTCAAGTCCGTCACGGGCGCGCCCATCCGCTTCATCGGCGTGGGCGAGAAGCTCGACGCGCTCGAGGAGTTCCACGCCGCCCGCATCGCCTCGCGCATCCTGGGCATGGGCGACGTGATCTCGCTGGTGCAGAAGGCCAAGGAGCAGGTCAGCGAGCAGGAGGCCGCCGAGCTCGAGGCCAAGATGGCCAAGGGCGAGATGACGATGGAGGACTTCCTCAAGCAGCTCCGCAGCCTGCGGCGCATGGGCCCGCTCAAGAGCCTGCTGGGGCTGCTTCCCGGCATCGGCAGCGCGCTCAAGGACGTGCACATCGACGACAAGCAGCTCGACCGCGTGGAGGGCATGGTGAACTCCATGACCCCCGGCGAACGCAAAAAGCCCGGCGACATGGCCTTCTCGCGCCGCAAGCGCATCGCCGCCGGATCCGGCACCAAGCCCGAGGAAGTCGGCGGGCTCACGCGTCAGTTCGCGACCGTCTCGGAGATGTCGCGCCGCATGGCGAGCATGAGCGCGGCCCAGAAGGTCAAGGCCGTCAAGGAACTCTCCGCCCAGGGCGGGCCCACGTCCATGATCCCCGGGCTGCAGGGGATGCCCGGCTTCGGCGCGGGCAAGGGCACCACCGCCACGCGAAGTATTAAGGATCGGTTCAAGAAGCGCAAGTGAAACGGGCCGCCCGGCTCCCTCCCCAGAATCTGGCACGGGTTCGTGATGTTCTGCGCACGACGGTCCGCCGTCGCGATCCCGCTTGAACGCCGGGCGGCCGGGATGCACCCGGCCTTGGTCGGCGTTGTCCACGCTCCCGGTTCGCGGTGCGCGTGTTCCGCCCTGCCTCCCGGAGAGACCGGTCGGAGTCGCCGTCCATCCGCCCGCTCTTGGGGGCGGCGCTCGGCGCAGGGCGTCGTTCCCGCCACGGCCCCGATCGCGGTGGGCGGATCGGATAGGGGATTGCTCCTCGTTTTTGCGCGCTCCTCCCGGCGGGCACCCCACCGCGCGGGCGGTCACGGCTAGCATCCACTGTCAAGAGCATCTCACTTGGATTCGCCGGCTTCGGTCGGCGGGCCGTCCGGAGGATGCGTGATGAACATCGTGCTGGTCTCACCCCGAACTCCTCAGACCTTCTGGAGCTTTGCCCACGTGCTGCGGATCGTGGGGCGGAAGGGAGCTTTCCCGCCGCTGGGGCTGCTGACGGTGGCGGCGATGCTGCCGCGGTCGTGGGACCTGCGCGTCGTGGACTTGAACCTCACCCCGCTCACCGACGCCGACCTGGCGTGGGCGGACGCGGTGTTTATCTCGGCGATGATCGTGCAGGAGGGGTCCGCGCGGGAAGCGATCGCGCGGGCGCTGGCCGCGGGCAAGCCGGTAGTGGCGGGGGGCCCGCTGTTCACCACCGGCTCCGAGCGGTTCCCCGAGGTCACCAGCTGCGTCATCGGTGAAGCCGAGGAGGTGATGCCCGAACTGGTCTCGGACCTGGTGGCGGGCACGCTCAAGCCGCGCTACCAGGCCCCGCGCCGCCCGGACGTGACCACGACGCCCCTGCCGCGGTGGGACCTGATCCGCACCCGGGACTACCTGACCATGTCGGTGCAGGCGTCGCGCGGGTGCCCGTTTGATTGCGAGTTCTGCGACATCACGGCGGTGTACGGGCGCACGCCTCGCGTGAAAACCCCCGAGCAGCTCATCGCGGAGCTGGAGGCGGTGATGGCGACGGGGTGGACGGGGGGCGTGTTCATCGTCGACGACAACTTCATCGGCCATCGCGTGAAGACCAAGGCGCTGCTGCGGGCGATCATCGAGTGGAGGGAGCGGAGCGGCGCGGCGGTCAACCTCACCACCGAGGCGTCGATCAACCTGGTGGACGACCCTGAACTCCTGGACCTCATGGTGAGGGCGGGGTTCAAGAACGTGTTCATCGGCATCGAGACCCCGCACGAAGCCAGCCTGAAGGAGTGCGGAAAGGTCCAGAACACCGGCCGCGACCTCGTCGCCGCGGTGAGGACCATCCACCAAGCGGGGATGCAGGTGATGGGCGGGTTCATCGTCGGGTTCGACGGCGACGGGCCCCGTATCTTCGAGCAGCAGAGGCGGTTCATCCGCGAGTCGGGGGTGACCACCGCGATGGTGGGCATGCTCACCGCGCTGCCCGGCACGCGCCTCCACACGCGCCTGACGCACGAAGGACGTCTGCTGGGGAGCAGTTCCGGCAACAACCTCGACGCCGTCACCAACTTTGCCACCACCATGGACCCTGGCACGCTGAGGGCCGGATACCTGGCGTTGGTGCGCGACCTCTACTCGCCGGGCGAGTACTACCAGCGCTGCATGAACTTCCTGCGGGCCTACCGGCCCCTTCCCTCGCGCGCGGCGACCAGTTGGTGCGATCTCAAGGCGTTCCTCCGCGCGCTGTGGGTCATCGGCGTGGCGTCGCCGGGCCGCTGGGAGTTCTGGAGGTTCCTCGCCCGCGCGTGGGTCGGTCACCCCAAGGCCTTCGCCGGCGCCGTCGAACTGGCCGTTCGCGGGCATCACTTCCGCAAAGTGGCGGCGGCGCTTTGAGCGCGATCCCGGCTGAGTTGGCGGCCCGTGCCGGGACTGCCGGCGGGGGCCGCTGAAGTCCGGCCCGCAGCCGCGGGGCTTCAGGGCCACGCCCTTACCTCACACCTGACACCTCACACCTTCCCCCGGCCACCCACCAACCCCGCGATCGCCCCGGCGGCCGTGGCTGCGCCGTCGGGGGCCATGGCGGGGGCGAGGGCTTTGGCGCGGTCGGCGTAGGCGGGGTCGGTGAGCACGCGGTCCAGAGCGGCGGTGAGGCGGCGGGTGGTGAGGGCGGAGGTTCGCACGGTTGTCGAGACGCCCAGCCGCTCGGCGCGGGCGGCGAAGTCGAACTGGTCGAAGGCGGCGGGCACGATGACCGTGGGCCTGCCCGACCGCAGCCCCTGGGCGGTGCTGCCCGCGCCGCCATGGTGCACGGTGCAGGCGGCGCGGGTCATGATCTGGCTGAAGGCGGCGTACTTCACGGCGATCAGGCCCGGGGGGAGCCCGCGGGCGATCGATTCGTCGGCGTGCTTGCCCACGAGCAGCACGCCGCGGCGCTTGAGCGCGGCGCACGCCTGCGTCGCCATCTCGAAAAACCGGCCCGGGCTGTGGACGTACGCGGTGCCTCGGGCGAAGACGATCGGGGGCTCGCCGTCGGCCAGGAAGCGCTCGAGGCGCGCGTCGTCTTCGTGCGGTTCGTGACGGTCAAACCACGGGAAGCCGGCGATGAGGGCGGCGGGCGGGTCATCGGGCATCGCGCCGCGCAGGGCGGGCGACCAGAGCCCGAGGTTGAGGTGCCCGTCGCTCATGGTGCGGGCGTAGTGGTCGCGACGGGCGGGGAGACCCAGACCGTGGCGCACCTCGTTGAGCCCCGAGTCAGCCATGCGCCGCATGACCCATCGCCCCAGCCCGCGGCCCAGGCGCGTCCACCAGCGCGGCGGGGTGGGCCATCGGGGCACGCGCGGGAGCGAGACCCAGGGGTCGTGCGCGCTCATCCAGCCCAGGGGCGAGAGGGTGACGCTGGCCCAGGGCAGGCCCGCGCGCTCGACCGCCCAGTGGCCACCTAGCGCGATGCTGTGGAGGACGGCCACGGAGGGTCCGACGCGGGCGATCATCTCGGCGGCGCGGTCGTGCAGCGCCCTCGCGCCGGGGACGATGTACTGGCGGAAGAGGTGCTGGGTGGCGCGGTAGGGGTTGTGCATCTCGCGCCGGGTCATCACGTCGCGGATGTCCATGGATTCGGTGAGCGGCTCGAAGGCGACGCCCTCGTGGCGGATGAGGCCTTCGAAGTACGGGTTGGTGGCGAGGACGGGCTCGACACCGCGGGCGCGCAGGGCCCGGGCCAGAGCCAGGAACGGGTGGACATCGCCGTGAGAACCCAGGGTCAGGAGGAGCGCACGCACGCGGCAGGGTAGCGGCAGGACACCCGGGGACCGACCCCGTATCGTGTACCCGTGGCCGCCGCGCGCGATCTGCAACTGACGACCCCGGTCGCCGACATCCCCGGCGTGTCGCCGACCAAGGCCGGTGCGCTGGCGGACCTGGGCGTGCGCAACGTGGGGCAACTGATCGCGCACCTGCCGATGCGGCACGAGAGATTGGAGGCGGAGAGCCCGATCGCGGAGCTGGCGGCCGAGAGCATCGTGACGGCCCGCGGGGTGGTGACGACGACGCGGGTGGTGACGCGCGGGGCGCGGCCGCGCTTCGAAGCGGTGATCGAGGACGGCTCGGGGCGGCTGGATCTGGCGTTTTTCAACCAGATTTACCTGCGGCACAAGGTGCAGCCGGGCGTCGAGGTGCGCGTGCAGGGCAAGGCGAAGAAGCGGCCGGCGGCGGTGGGCGGGATGCAACTGGTGAACCCCAAACTGTGGGTCCTCACGCCCGACCAGGCGGGCGAGCAGCCGCCGCAGGACGAGCGGATTCGCCCGGTGTACCCGGCGTCGGGTGCGATCAGTTCGCAGCAGATCGAGCAGATCATCGGGCGCGTGCTGGACCGGGCGCTGCCGCTGATCGAGGACCACCTGCCCACGCCGCACCGCGCTTCGCGCGATCTGCCGGAACTGCGGACGGCGTACCGACTGATGCACCGCCCGGAGAGCGAGGCGGAGGTCGCGCACGCCCGGCGGCGGCTGGTGTACGACGAGTTCCTGCTCATGCAGCTCGCGCTGGCGATGCGGCGCTCGCAGCGGCAGCGCGGGAGCGCGGCGCCCGTGCTGCGCTGCACCACAGCGGTGGACCAGCGGATCCGCGGGCGGTTTCCGTTCACGCTCACGCCCGACCAGGACGCGGTGATCGCGGAGATCACCTCCGATCTGGCCCGCGCGACACCCGCCAACCGGCTGATCCAGGGCGACGTGGGCTCGGGCAAGACAGCCGTGGCGGTGTACGCGCTGTTGCTGGCGGTGGCCTCGGGGCATCAGGGCGCGCTGATGGCGCCCACCGAGATCCTGGCTGAGCAGCACCACGCGTCCATCGCGCAGTTGCTGACGGGCGCGGCGGTGAGCCCGACCCTGCTGACGGGGCGGCTGACGCCCAAGGCCCGCGCGGCGGTGCTTTCGGGGCTGGCGGACGGCTCGGTGTCGCTGGTGGTCGGCACGCACGCGCTGCTGACGGAGCACGTGGCGTTCAAGAGCCTGGCGGTCGCGATCATCGACGAGCAGCACCGCTTCGGCGTTCATCAGCGGGCTGCGCTGCGGACGAGGGGCGTGGGCGCGCCCTCGGAGGGCGGGCTCGTGCACGTGCCACACACGCTGGTGATGACGGCCACGCCCATCCCGCGCACGCTGGCGATGACGGTGATGGGCGATCTGGATGTGTCGAGCATTGCGCACCTTCCTCCCGGGCGAAAGCCCGTGGCCACGCGGCTGGTGGACGCGTCGCGGGTGGGCGAGGTGTGGGACTTTGTCCGCAAGCGCGTGGAGCGGGGCGAGCAAGTCTTTGTCGTGGCCCCCACCATCGACGGCTCAACCGATGACGCGCCGCTGCCGGACTCGCCCGGCGACGCGGCGGCGGCGCCGGCCTCCACGCCCACGGGCGTGCTGCAGATCGCGGAGTCGCTGCGCGAGGGGCCGCTGAAAGGCCTGGGCATCGGCGTGGTCCACGGGCGGCTTGCGCCGGAGGACCGGGAGCGGGTGATGAACGCGTTCCGCGCCGCGGAGATCAGCGTGCTGGTGGCGACCACGGTGATCGAGGTGGGCGTGGACGTGCCCAACGCGACGATCATGGTGATCCTTCAGGCCGATCGCTTCGGGCTCGCGCAGCTCCATCAGTTGCGCGGGCGCGTGGGGCGCGGCGAGCGGCCCTCGGCGTGCGTCGCGGTACCGTCAGCGGGGGTGGACACGACGGCGCGGCTGGCGGCGTTTGTGACGACGCCCGACGGGTTCGAACTGGCGGAAAAGGACCTGGAGATCCGGGGGTTCGGCTCGATGATCGGCGCGGAGCAGTCGGGGCTGCCGCCCTTCAAGATTGCGGATCTGTCGCGCGACCGGGCCCTGCTGGAACTGGCCCGGCGCGACGCGGGGGCGTGGATCGAGCGCAGCCCCGCACTGGGCGCGCCGGAGGAGGCCCTGGCCCGGCGGCGGCTGATGAAGCTCCACGGGCCGTGGCTGGGCCTGGCCGATGTGGGTTGAATCCACGCCTCTTGCCCGTCGCGGTCGGCGCAGGTAGTCTCCTGCCGTGGACCTCTCGCCTCTGCACGAACGACTGCACGCCGTCGCCGGCCACTTCAGTTACCGCCGACTGGCGGAACTGACGGGGCAGAATTCGGAGACGGTGCGGCGGTACATGCAGGGGCAGTCGCCGAGCGTGGAGTTCGTCTCGGCGCTGTGCGACCGGCTGGGCGTCTTGGGCGAGTGGTTGCTGACGGGCCGGGGCCCGAAGCTGCAGAAGGACACGAAGGACCACGCGCTGCGACAGTCGAGCCCCGGCGAACTTCTGGCGGCCATGGCCGCGGCGCTGGAATCCCTGGCCGAGCGCGTGGACCGGCTTGAAGCGTTCACCCAGACCCTCGACGTGCGCCTGCGTGTGCGCAATCGCGAGCATGACCATGACCACACCCGCCCAAGACCCGAAGCCCCGGAGCCTGCTGGGGCCGCCGCCCGTGCCCACGGCATCGCCGGAGTTATCTCCCAACGATCACGTGAAGTTGATCGTGCAGGCGCTGCGCCCCGCGAACCCTGAACTGGCGCGGCGCTGGCTGGCCGCGCTGCTGGCGGTGCCGGCGGACGAGCGCGAGGCGGTGGTGGAGGCGGTGGAGACGCAGATCGTCTCGACCTATGGCGGGCAGGCGGCGCCCGAGGAGCGCGAGATCCGCGTGGTCAGCGCGCCCGAGCAGCGCGAGGGGTATGTCGAGACGGTGGAACGCACGTTCACCGTCCGCGAGGCGAAGCCGGTTCACAAGGCCGTGCAGCGACGGGCGGGGAAGGCCGCGGGGTGAGCCGGGGGGCGGGCGGGAGTGCTTCTCGGCCGGCCCCTCCCCTACCATCGGCCGTGCCGCAGCGACGCGAGCTTCACGATCATTTCTTCAAGAAGGCGAAGGCCGAGGGTTATGCGGCGCGCTCGGCGTACAAACTGCGCGAGATCCAGGAGCGGTACCGGCTGATCCTGAAGGGGGACCGGGTGCTGGATCTGGGCTGCGCGCCGGGGTCGTGGCTGCAGGTGGCCGCGGAACTGGTGGGTCGGGAGGGCTCGGTCGTCGGGATCGACCTGCAGAAGGTGACGATCGCGCTGCCGGCGGGGGTGTTCACGCTGGTGGGCGACATCTTCGACACGTCGCCGCAGCGGTTCTTCCAGGCCGATGGCTCGTCGCGGCTGTTTGACGTGGTGCTGTCAGACATGGCGCCGGGGACGACCGGCTCGCCGGCGGCTGATCACTTCCGCTCGGTCGCGCTGTGCCGGCGGGTGCTGGACCTGTTGCCCGCGCTGCTCTCGCCGGGGGGCGGGCTGGCGATGAAGGTGTTCGAGGGCGAGACGTACCCCGAACTGCTGCGCGAGTGCGGGCGGCTGTTCGCGAACTGCAAGGGCCTTCGCCCCGAGGCGACGCGCGATGTGTCGCGGGAGATGTTCATCGTGGCCAAGGGCTACGCGCCGCCGGCGCGGTCCGGGCCGGCGGAGGCGAACGACCACACGCTGGCGCCCAAGACCAAGCCCAAGGGCTGGGGGAGCTCGGGCCCATGACCTTCCTGGCGCCGGTCGCTGGGCTCATCGCCGCCGGGATCGCGGTCCCCGCCCTGCTCGCCCTGTACTTCCTGAAGCTGCGTCGCCGGCCGCTGCGGGTGAGCAGCACGTTTTTGTGGCAGCAGGCGGCGAAGGACCTGCAGGTGAACGTGCCCCTGCGGATGATCAGGCCGAGCTGGATACTGCTGCTGCAACTGCTGGCGCTGGCGGGGCTGCTGATCGCGCTGGCGCGGCCGGCGATCACGTCGGGGCCGGACGTTGGTCGGCGGGTGCTGATCCTGATCGACCGGTCGGCGTCGATGTCGGCGGCGGACGCGCAGGACGGCGCGGGGGCGCGGATCACGCGGCTGGAGGAGGCGAAGCGGCGGGCGCTGCAGACGCTGGGCGACCTGCTGGACCGCCCGGGCTCGCCCACCAGCATCACCGTCGCGGCCTTCGCCGCGTCGGCGGTCACCCTCACGCCCGGTTCGCAGGGGCGGGGCGCGCTGGCGGACGCGATCGAGTCGATCGAGCCGACGGACCAGCCGGGCGACTTTTCGGCGGCGATCGACCTGGCCCGCGCGCTGGCTTCTGACGCGGGCGCGGAGGAGACCCCCGAGCCGCTCACGGTGATCCTGTACAGCGACGGGGGCTTCTCGGCGTCGGACCGCCCGGCCGGCAAGGGGCTGGTGCTGCGCTACGAGCGGGTGGGGCCGGACGCGGCCCACCACGCCAACGCGGGGATCGTGGCCTTCTCGGCGCGTCGCGACTATGACGACCCGGGGACGCTGCGGGTCTTCGCCCGGGTGCGCAGCGCGGCGGCGGAGCCCCGCTCGGTGACGCTGCGGCTCACGCTGGACGGCCGCGTGGTGGAGGAGCGCACGCTGCCCCTGCCCGCGCCGACGGCGACGCCCGGGGGCGGCGGCGAGGAGCCCGGCGAGGCGACGGCGACGTTCGCGGTGACGGGACGCGAGGGCGGGGTGCTGCTGGCGACGATTTTGGAGCCCGACGTCCTGGCGGCGGACAACGCGGCGGGGCTGGTGATCCCGGCGGCGGCGCCGGTGCGGCTGCTGATCGTCGCGCCCGGGGCGTCGGGGCGAGAGGCTGACCCGTTTCTGCTGAGCGTGCTGAGCGCGATGGACGAAGCGCGGGTGCGGACGGTGGACGCGGCGGGCTATGAGCAACTGGCATCAGGTGTGGAGGGGGCGTGGGCGTTTGACCTGGTGTTCTTTGACCGGGTGAGGCCCGAGCGCGTGCCGCGCTCGCCGAGCGTGTCGTTCGCGGCGGCCCCGCCGGGGAACGCGGTGGAGATGAAGCCGGGCGATCCGCGGGCGTCGGCGCGGCCGGTGAGTTGGCGTCGTGAGCACCCGCTGCTGCGGTACGTGAACCTCGACAACGTGGTGGTGCAGCCGCCGATGACGATGACGTTCGCCGACGGACCGGCACGAGTGGTGGATCTGGCCGACAGCGCGACGGGCCCGCTGATCGCGCTGGTGGAGGAACCGGGCGGGGCGCGGCGGGTGGCGGTGGCGTTTGAACTGGCGCGGAGCAACTGGCCGCCGAACCTGTCGTTCCCGATCTTCCTTCAGAACACGATCGACTTCCTCACGCTGCGCGCGGAAGCGGCTGGTGGGCGGGCGTTCCGGACGGACCAGCCGGTGAGCGTGCGGGCTCGGGATGGCGCGTCGCGGATTGATCTGTTCGCCGGGCCGGGGGCGGGGGGGGCGGGGGGTGCGGGGGGTGCGGGCGATGCGGGTGGGGAGCAGGGTGCGGAGGGGCGAGCGGTGCTGTCCGCGCCGGTGCCGTCTTCTACCGGTGCGGGAGGTGCGAGCGCGGGTGGGAGTGCCGGTACGCCGACCGTGGCGCTGGGCGTGGTGGAGCGGGCGGGGCTGTACAGCGCGCGGGGGGCGACGGACGACACGGCCACCGTCGCGGTGAACCTGGTGAACGCGACCGAGACCGCGCTGCGGGTGGTCAAGCAGATCGACCTGCCCGGGGGCGTGGTCGCGGCGGCGGGCGGGCCGGCGGCGCCTCGCGAAGTGTGGGCGTGGTTCGTGCTCGGCGCGCTCGCGCTCCTGAGCGTGGAGTGGGTGATCTTCGCCAGGCGAATGCGGGCGGGGTGAGGTGCGGGGGGAGAAGCGGGCAAAGCCGCAAAGCGGCAAACCGCGCGGGGGTGAGGTACGAAGGTGTGGGGCGTGGGCTTGACCGGCTTCGCGCCTGGGCGTTGCCGCCTACCTTCCCGCCGATTGCGATCCTCCCCTGGCCGCGTCACCCTTTCTTGAGACTCATCATGAACCATCTTGCGCTGTTGGCTTTGCTCGCGTCGCCCGCCTTGGCTTTGGCGCAGTCCGGGGAACCCGGCGCGGCAGGAGGCGCGGGGGCGGGGGAGGCAGGCGGGACGAGCGCGGCCGCGCCGGCGCAGGGCCGCTCGCCGTGGTCGCTGTCGATCACGGCGCTGGGCCAGCACACATTCAGCGCGGCGGTGGACGGCGAGGGCGGGTCCGACGCGGGGGACGTGTCGATCACGCGCGCCAGCACGGCGGTGAACGTGGGGTACGCCGCGACCGACAGCCTGTTCCTGTCGCTGGGGGTGACGCCGGAGTTCTCGTGGTATGACTTTGACGAGGACACGTTCGGGACCGACAGCCTGGACACGTACGAGGTGGGGTTCACGCCCGCGCTGGCGTACCGCCTGGACGAGACCTGGTCGTTCCGCGTGGCCGGGCTCTTCGACACCGCGTCGGAGACGGGCGAGACGGGCAACTCGTGGACGTTCGGGGCCATCGGGGCGGTGCGGTACGCCTTCAGCCCGACCTTCGCGCTCACGGGCGGGCTGCTGGTGACCTCGCAGCTTGAGGACAACGTGCTGGTGATCCCGATCGTGGGCGTGGAGTGGCAGATCTCCGAGCGGGTGCGGCTGGAGTCGCGCGGGCTGGGCCTGGACCTGATCGTGGACCTCACCGACGATCTGTCGCTGACGGTGGGCGCGGCGTACGAGTCGCGGGCCTTCCGCCTCAAGGACATCGGGCCGATCGACGAGCCCATCCTCCGCGACCGGCGCGTGCCGGTGACGGTGCAACTGGGTTGGACGCCGCACCGCAACGTGGAGCTGTTCGTGCGCGGGGGCGCGGTGGTGTGGCAGGAGTTCAGGCTCGACGACGAGGACGGCGACGAGATCACCGAGAGCAACACCGACCCGGCGGGGTTCATCGGGGGCGGGGCGACGATCCGGTTCTGAAGGGGCAGAGCCCGCGTCAACCCAAGTCCTCTCGCCATGCCCGCGGTGCGGCCAGCCGCGGCAGGTGAATTCGTCGGCTCTTCACAGAACAGTCAGGTTGCCGTCTCTACCCTGCGGTCATGACTACGCCGTCCCGCGTCGATCGTCTTTCGCGCCGTCGGTTCATTCAGTCGTCCGCCTTGGCGGTCGGCGCCGGGGCGGGCCTGCTGGACTCGGTGCGCGGGGCGAGCGCGGCGCAGCCGCCCGCGGCGGTGACGACGCCGGGCGACGGGGCGAAGAACCTGATCTTCCTGGTGGCCGACGGGCTGGCGGCGGGCGGGCCCGCGCTCTTGGACCAGTTCGGGCGGTACACGGGGTCGGGGCTGTCGGCCCTCACGCGGCTGGCGATGGGCGCGGGCGTGCGCCGCGCGCTGCAGTCGACGCACGCGGCGGACGCGGCGGTGACCGACTCGGCCGCGGCCAGCAGCGCGTGGAGCACGGGGGTGAAGCACATCAGCGGTCAATTGTGCCTTTCAACGGACGGCCGGCGGCTCTCGCCGCTCCTGGAGCGGGCCCGCAAGGCGGGCAAGCGGACGGGCTGCGTAACGACGACGACGATCACCCACGCGACGCCGGCGGGGTGGTACGCGAGCATCGACGAGCGCGAAAAGGAATCGGAGATCGCCGGGCAACTGCTGGAGGCGCGGCTGGACGTGGCCCTGGGCGGCGGGTCCAGGTACTTCGTCGATCACCTCACGCAAAGCCGGCCCGCGCTGGCGGTGCTGCGCACGCAGGCCGCGCTGCAGGCGGTGGGCAAGGAGCCGGTGCAGCCCGGGCAGCGGGTGCTGGGGCTTTTCAGCGAGGGGCACGTGCCCTTCGCCATCGAGCGGCCGGCGAACGTCCCGGGGCTGGAGGAGATGAGCCGGTTCGCGGTGGAGCGGCTGGCCGCGCTGGGTGGTGACGGGTTCGTGCTGCAGATCGAGGCGGGTCGCGTGGACCACGCGGCGCACCGCAACGACGCGGCGGGCTACCTGCGCGACCTGCAGGAATTTGACCGGACGGTGGCGTGGGTCGCGGAGTGGGTGCGCTCGCGCCAGGACACGCTGCTGATCATCACCACCGACCACGCGACGGCCAACCCGGGGCTGACGTTCTACGGGCGGGAGGGGATCGATGCGCTGCGCAGGCTCGCCGACGCCCGGCACTCGGTGGACTGGATTCTGGAGCGGGCGGCGGGTGCGGCGACTCCCGCGGAAGGGGCCGAGCGGCTGGCGGCGGCGGTGAAGGAGGCCGTCGGGGTCACCCTCGACGAGTACGGACGGTCGGCGCTGGCCGCTGCGCTGGGCAAGCAGGCGGCGGACCCGTTCAAGGAACGGCGGGCGGTGGAGTGCGTGGTGGGGAGCCTGATGGGCAACGAGCTGGGCGTGGGTTGGGTAAGCCGGAACCACACTTCGGACCACGTGGAACTGCTGGCGCTGGGAGTGGGCCACGAGGCGATGCCGGCGTTCATCGACAACATCGCACTGCACGACTGGATGACGGCGCGGCTGGGCCTCTCGGCGAAGGCGGGCTGAGCGCCTGTTGCCCTCTTTGGCCCTTTGGCCATTTGGCTAACTGGCGATCTGGCTATCTGCCCGCCCCCCCACCCATCTCCCACTCCGCGACTCCGAGCATGACCCGGCCGGGCTCGGCCTGCCCGGGCATCATGGCGCGCGGGAACGCGCTGCGGACACCGCGGGCATCTCGGCGGACGATCCCCAGCCTGAGCACGCCGCCGGGCTCGACGGCCTCCTCGGGGAGGGGCACGCTGACCCACCAGACTCCGACAGCGTCGGATCGGCGGGTTCGGCGCACGAGCAGATCGGCAGGCCCGGCGGGGCCGGCGAGGGCTTCGACCTTGCCGTTCGAACCGACGCGCACGGCCCACGCGGCCCGCCCGCGCTGGCCCGTCCACACTTCGAGGCTGTCGCCCTCGTCGCCGACGGCGGGGTCAAAGTGCGACTGAACCATGAGTGTCCAGACGCCCGGCCGCTCGGGTTCTTCAGCGGGCTGCAGCGCGAGCCGGGCGGCGGTGACCCATTGCTCTGGGCGCGGCGCGTCGCCCGCGCCGGGCTCGCCCATCGGCGGCGAGGGCACGCCGGCGAGGAAGGTGGCCATGGTCCAGTCCTGCATGAGGGGCCCCAGGGTGGCACCCGGCGGAACCACCGGCAAGCGCGCGGCACGCACCGCCAGCGTTGTCCGCACGCTGCCCACCGTCGCGATCACGCTCGCGGGCGAGGGACGCGCCGAGCCGACCGCGGCTTGCTCGGCTGAGATCTCGGTGATCGGGGCCTCGGCCTCGACGCTCATCGCCGACCAAGCCGGAATCAGCAGGGGGTCGCCCTCAGGCTCGCCGGGCGCGTCCGCAGGGGCGCGGTCCAGAGCGTTGGCCGGCCCGATCCATGTGACCGCGGGCTTGGCGGAGAGGTTGGCGACGAGCGCGCCGGCGCGGACGCGACCGGGATCGGGCTGGCGATCGTCCTCGGCCCGCTCCGGCAAAACGCTGGTCATGCCCGCAGAGTCATCGATGACCCAGCCCGCGGCGGCGGGCTGAGCCGCTAGGAACGACCGGGCGGCGTCGCGGGCCTGCTCGGGGCTGCTGCGAGGGTCGCCCAGCACCGCGAGCAGGGCGGCCTCGTCCACCACGGAGGGCCACACCGGCACTGCCTGAGCGTTGTCGATCAGGAGAAGGGCCAGCAGCCGGTCGGCCAGCACGTCGGCGGCGGGCTCGTCCACCTCGGCGACGCGCGACAGACCCAGTTCCAGGGCGGCTTGCTCCTGCCGGGCGAGCGCGGCGAGCACTGGCAACTCCGCCCGCGCGACGCGGATGACGCCCGCGCCACCCGAGGGCTCGCGGTCAGGGTCGAGCGCGGGGTCCATGGCGCGCAGAAGAGCGCCGGCGCGGGCGCGGTAGTTGGGCCAACTCAGCGCGGTGCGGAGCACGTCGGCCAGGTCACCTCGCCACTCTCCCGGCGGCAGACTCTCCAAGACCCGGCGAGCGGCGGCGTCAAGGCGTCCGCCGGCGCGGATCGCGGGGCCCAGGATGACCTCGACCTCCCGGCCGCCCTCAAAGACGAGCAGTGGGCCGGGGTCCGCGCCGGTTCGATCAATCACGGCCAGTCGCTGAACGCGCAGGACGCCGGCAGCGCCGGGTGCGTCCGCCGCGTCGCTCTCGCGCCAGGACCCGGGCACGCCCATCCAGCGGGAAGACCCGGGGGGCGATGCCACGAGCGTGACGCTCGCCAGGGTGGTGGGGATCGGCGCGCCGTCGGGCGTGGTGACCCTCAGCCGATCTCCGCCGTCCTTGGCCCCGGCCTGGTTCTGGACGGTGAGCGGGATGATCACCCGTTCGGCCCCCGCGGGGATGACGACCCGCGTGACTGAAGGCGTTGGCTGGGCGCTGGCGGCCATGACCCAAAGAAGGCAGGCCACGAGCGCGGCGGTTACCCCCATGACGGGCATTTCTCGCCGATCGCGGGCTTTGCCGTTCATCGCGATTTGACGATCAGCGTACAAGTTGATGTTCCCTTTATCCGATCTTCCCCCACAGCGGGGCACCGGGCTTGTTGAGCTTGGCACCGCCCTGTGAACCATCGGGAGATCGAGAGGACGCCATGGTCACCACCGAAAGCAACGGCAAAGTCGCCTTCCGGGTCTTCCTGCCGCACGCCGCCAAGGTCGAACTCCTGGGCGACTTCACGGACTGGCGGTCCCGGCCCATCCCGATGACCCGTCAAAACCCCGGCTGGTGGACGGTTGAGCTCGAACTTGAGCCGGGCGATCATACCTTCGGCTACCTCGTTGACGGCTCGGTTTGGCTGGCGGACTACGCCGCTCATGGCGTCAAACTCAGCGGCTACGGCGGCTGGGTCAGCCGGGTGGTGGTGGAACCCCCGCACGCGACCACGGCCCTGCCTCCCATGGCCATCCCCCGCGCCGCCGTGGCCTGAACCACGCCGCATGCACCCGGACGCCCCGACCGGCCGATAATCTTCGGCCATGGTCGAGGTCCGATCTGTCAGCAAATCGTTCGGGCCCGTTCACGCCGTGGCGGACGTGTCGCTGACGCTGCGCCCAGGTGAGGTGACCGGGCTGCTGGGCCCGAACGGGGCGGGCAAGACGACGCTCATTCGGATGATCACGGGGCTGATGACGCCCGACCGCGGCGCGGTGTCGTTGTTCGGGCATGACAGCCTGATCAACTCCGGCCCCGCGCGGCGAATCCTCGGCTTCCTGCCGGAGTCGGCGCCCTCATACCCGGAGATGACGGTCACCGAGTACCTGACGTATCGCTCACGCCTGTTCCCCGCGCCGGCGGGTGGCCGGGCGGCGGCGGTGGAGCACGCGATCAAGGCCTGCTGGCTGACGGAGATGCGTCGGCGGGCGATCGGCAAACTGAGCAAGGGGTATCGGCAGCGTGTGGGGCTGGCGGCGGCGCTGGTTCACGACCCGCGCGTGCTGGTGTTGGACGAACCGACAACCGGGCTGGACCCGTCGCAGATCCGGGCGATGCGCGACCTGATCCGCTCGCTGGCCAAGGGGACGACCGCTGACCGGGTGGTGCTGCTGTCGTCGCACATCCTGCCTGAAGTGGAGCAGACGTGCGACCGGGTGGTGATCATGGCGGGTGGGCGGATTCGCGCCGACGGGACGCTGGCGGGCCTGGTCGCGGCGCACGCGGCGGGCGCGCCTTTTGTCGTGAGCGTGCGGGAGGCGGCGGGGGTGGGCGCGTTTGCGCGCGATCTGGCGGCGATCCCCGGGGTTCTGCGGGTTCAGCCCGCGGCGCACGATGAGCGCCAGGCGACGTTTGAGGTGATCCCGGCGGGGGCGGCGCACGACCTGCGTGAGCCGATCTTCGCGCTGGCCGTGAGGCACGGGGTGACGCTTCGCGAGTTGTCGAGGCGGTCGGCCACGCTTGAGCAGGTGTTTGTGAGCGTGGTGGAGTCGGCGGCGGCGCGTACTGAACGGGAGGCCGCATGAGCGCCGCTTTGGCCATTGCGCGGCGCGAACTGGCGTCGTTCTTCCGGATCCCGCTGGGCTGGATCGTGACGGCGCTGTTTCTGTTTCTCTCGGCGATCGCCTTCTTTCAGCATTCCTTGGAGCCCGGGCGTGCGGCGACGCTGCAGGAGTTCTTCACCATGTGGTGGAGCCTGCTGAGCGTGATCGCGCCGGCGATCTCGATGCGGCTGCTGGCGGAGGAGACCCGGGCGGGCACGATCGAGCCGCTGATGAGCAGCCCGGCGAGCGAGGTTGCGATCGCGGCGGGCAAGTACCTGGGCGCGGTGGCGTTCCTTGTGTTGTGCCTGGCGCCGACGCTGGTGTTCCCCGGGGTGCTGCTTTCGCTCTCGCGGCCTGACGTGGGGCCGATCATCGCGGGATACCTGGGGATGATCCTGCTGGGGATGGCGTATCTCGCGGTGGGGCTGCTGTTCTCGGCGCTGACTTCGAGCCAGACCCTGGCGTTCCTGGGGACCATTCTCACGCTGATTCTGCTTGAGCGCGGCGCGACGGAAGCGGCGGCGTATCTGCCCGAGCCGTGGGACTCGGTCGCCTCGGCGCTGTCGATGGGTGTGAGGCTGGCCGACTTCGCGAAGGGGCTGATCGACACGCGCCACATCGTGTTCTTCCTGGGCGTGTCGGCGTGGTTCGTACTGATGGCCGCGCTGGTGCTCCGCATCCGGAGGTGGCGATGACCGGGACGACCACGCCCACGCCCGCGGTGCGCCGCCGATCCGTGTTCGCCTTCCAGGCCGCGGTGCTCGTGTTCGCGCTCACGACGTGCTGCGCGCTGCTGATCGTGCTGGGGGACCGCTTCAGCCTTCGCCAGGACGTCACCGCCACCCGCCGGCACCGCCTGTCGCCGCAGAGCCTGGCCATCGCGCAAGCGGTGAGCGAACCGCTGCGGCTGTATGTGGCGGTGCGGATGAGCGATCTGGCGGGCTCGGAGGCGGGGCGGGTGACGCTCAACCGGCTGCGCGACGTGGCGGATGCGTTCGCCGCGACGGGGAAGCTGCGGGTGGAACTGCTCGACATCTCGTCGGGTCGGAGCGAGCGGTTCGCCGCGCTGCTGAAGGAACTGGTGGAGCAGGATCGAGCGGCGATCGACGCGTATTCGCAGAGCGTGGGGGCGACGGGGCGGGCCGCGGGCGAGCTCGCGCAGGCCCTGTCCAAAGTGGCCGACGATCTGGCGCTGGTGCGAGACGCCGTGCTGACCGGCGGCAACCTGCCCGCCTCGCCGGAGAACTTCCGCTCCGCGTTTGACTCGCTGGGCGGGCAGTTGCGGGCGGCGGCGGCGAACCTCCAGACCGCTTCGACGGAGACGGCGACGCTGATCAGCACGCCGCCCAAGGCCGACGACCCGCTGCCCGTTTCTCGCAGCGACCTCGCCCCACCGCAACTGCGCCAACCCCTGAGCGAAGCGGCGAAGGCGCTGGCGTCGTGCGTGGAGTGGCTGGACAGCTCGGCGGGCCCATCTCGCACGTGGGCGACCCCGACGGCCAAGGACCGCGCGGCGGCGCTGACGCTGCTGGCCAATTCGGCTCGGGATCGCGCGGCGAGGGAATTGCTGGCGCTGGACCGCTTGCCCGCGCTGCGGATCTTCAGCGTCGCGAAGGCGATCAAGAACTCGCAGGCCGCGCTGCTCGTGGGCCCTCAGCGTGCGCCCGGGCCGGACGGCTCGCCCGCTCCCGCTTCGGTGGTTGCGCTGGATCTCGACGAGTTGCTCACGGTCCGCCAATCCGCCGCGGACGGGGCGGCGGTGGACCTGCGGTTCCGGTCGGAAGAACTGATCGCGGCCGGGCTCGCGGCGTTTTCGACGGATGTGAAGCCGGTCGTGGTGCTGATGCACGGCGGGTCCGCGCCGCTGTCGCCGCGCTGGGCGGGCTTCACGCAGATGACCGAGCGGTTTGCGCTGCGGGGGTTTGAACTGGTGGAATGGGCGGCGGGCCTTGACGACCAGCCGCCGGCGGCGGTTTCCGCGGCGCAGCGCGCGGCGCGCCCGATCGTGTATGTGTCGATCAGCCCGGAGGCTCGCGACGCAGCGGGGGCGATGCGGATGGCGAAGCTCGCCAAACGGCTGGAGGAACTCGCGTCGGGCGGAGCGGCGATGCTGGTATCGGTCACGCCTTCGACGTTGCCCGGCGCGGACCAGCCCGACCCGATGGTGTCGTGGCTGGCGGCCTTTGGGGTTCGGGCGGACACGGGGCGGATCATCGTCGAAGAGGTTGCCACGCCCTCGGGCCGCGGGCACTTGTGGTCGCAGTCGATCGTGAAGCCCGGCTCGACGCATCCGATCGCGGCGGCGATCGAGGGGCTGCCGACGCAGTTCATCCTGCCCATCGCGCTGGAGGCCACGCCTGCCGCGGGGGTGACGTCGGCGGCGGTGGCGGTCTTGCCGCCGCTGGCGACGCGGTGGGGCGAGAGCGATTGGTCGAGCGCGCTGTCGTCGCGCGGGGCGCTGGCGCCTTCGCCGTCGGGGCCGCGCGACCTGGGGTCGCCCGCAGGCGGCTTTGTGCTGGCGCTGGCGGTTGAGCGCGAGGCGGCGCAGATGCGCCCGGACGCCCCGACGCGGCAGCGACTGCTGGTCGTGGGGTCCAACGGCTGGTTCGTGGACCCGATCGTGGCCCCGCGGCGCGTGGTGGACGGGATGATGATCGCTGAGGCGCCGGGGAACCTGGAGCTGCTGGAGGCGGGCGTGTGGTGGCTGGCGGGCCGGGACGACCGCATCCTGCGCAGCGCGACCGCCGAGTCGGTTCCGCTGGTGCCCAATCTGTCGGCCGGGGCGATGTCAGCCCTGCGCTGGGGGCTGATCGGCGGGCTTCCGCTGGGGGTCCTGCTGCTGGGGGCGATCGTCCTGCTCCGCCGGCGCTGAGGCCCGCCTGCGCACACGCTCCACCGACGGGATGGGGGTGAGCCCCTCGCGGCCCAGAAGCGGCTGACCGCACTCGGGGCAACGCTCGGTGCCCTCATCGAGCCCGCGGAGGTCGTAGCGGCAGTAGGGGCAATGGGCGTACTCGGGCTTGCGGGGCAGGCAGGCGATGAAGAGGCCCATCCCCCCCACCAGCACGGCCTCGGCGTAGATGAGCCACTTCATGCCGAACGCGCCGTCGACGGAGGCGAACATGTCGGGCACGTAGCGCCCGATCGCCAGCGCGGCGAGGCCCGAGCCCAGCGCGACGACAAAGCCCAGCACGCGGCGTCGCCACCGAAGCACCAGGTACCACACGAGCATGGCGTAGATCGCGAAGATGATCACGGCTGGCGATCCTACCTCTCCAAAGGGTAGACTCTCGGCATGAACGGCCCTGCTCGGCTGATTGTCGCTTCGGTTCTGGCCGCCCTTGGATTGCTGGCGGGGTGCATGCCCACGTCGGTGACGCTGAATTTCGGCGAATCGGAGGGCAAACTCCGGGAATCGACGGTGGCCTCGGAGGGCGCGGGCGGGGCGAAGGTGGCGCTGATCGATGTGCGCGGGCTCATCATCGACGGGCCCACGCCGGGGCTGTTCACCTCGGGCCGCAACCCGGTGGCGGAACTGGTGACGCGGCTGCGCCAGGCGGAGACAGACCCGGACGTGAAGGCGGTGGTCCTGCGGGTCAACTCGCCGGGCGGGGGCGTGGGCGCGACGGAGACGATGTACAACGAGGTCGTACGGTTCCGCGAGCGGACGAAGAAGCCGGTGGTCGTGCACCTGGCGGACATCGCGGCCAGCGGCGGGTACTACCTGGCCCTGGCGGGGGACCGGATCATCGCCTCGCCCAGCGGCATCACCGGGTCGATCGGCGTGATCATCCCGACGTTCAACTTCGCGGACGGCATGAAGCGGGTGGGGGTCGTTTCGCGGAGCGTGAAGAGCAAGCCCAACAAGGACCTGGCCAACCCGTTTGAGCCCATGCGCGATTCGCAGTACACCGTGCTGCAGAGCATGGTCGACGGGATGTACGCGGTGTTCCGCGCGCGGGTGGTGGAACGCCGGGGGGCGGCGCTGGATTCGTCGCGCCTGGACGAGTTGACGGACGGGCGCACGATGCTGGGCCTGGAGGCGGTGAAGGCGGGGCTTGCGGATGAGACGGGGGATGTGTACGACGCGTTTGCGCGGGCGCGGGAACTGGCGGGGTTGAGCGAGGCGGCGCTGATCGTGTACTACCGCGGCGGGTCCGCCCGGCCCACCACGCCCTACGCGGGCGCGGAAATGCCCGAACTGCTTCCCGAGGGCTTCCGCTCGGCGGCCGGGACCGGGCCGGGCGAGGTGAATCTGCTGAAGGTCGATCTGTCGCCCGTGCTCGGCGGCGCGGGCAGCGAGAGCCACCTGACCACGGGCGGCGCGTACTACCTGTGGGTAGCCGGGTGGTGATCGCGGCGATGATGGGGCGCGGGCCGGATCAGTTCATGCCGCAGGAGCCGCGCGGCTTGCCGCACCCGCAAGAACCGGAGTGGACGTGCCCACCGCCCCCCCCACCCCCTCCGCCGCCGGCGAGGGGCAGCCCGCCGCCCTTGGCCGCGAAGGTGGAGTGCTTGCGGACGAAGGTGCGTCCCTTGCCGTCGGGGTCTTGGACGGGCTTGTCGGCGTCGCTCATGGGGCGCATGAGTTCAATGACTGTCCCGTCCTGGGCGACGTATTCGTAGAGCGGCATTTCGCGTCCCTTGTGTGCGGATGCTTCACTTCGCGAGTGCGTCAGCGTGCCGACGCCTTCGCGTAAGGGTAAGCGGGAACCGGCCGCGGGCGAAGGGGCCTAGAGGCTGCGGAGGACAGCCCGGACGGGGCTGGCGTCGAAGCCCATCAGGCGGAGCGGCAGGGCGATGAGTTCATAGCGTCCGGGCGGGATGTCGCGCATCACCAGGCCTTCGAGGATGCACACGCCGCGGCGCAGGAAGGCCTTGTGCGCGGGGAGGTCCTTGCTGTCCTGGAGGTCCACGCTGGGGGTGTCGACGCCGACGGTGCGGACGCCGCGGTCGGCGAGAGCGTCGACGAGTTCGGGCGCGAGGCCGGCGAAATCGGCGTTCCAGTTCAGTGCGTCGGGAAAGGTGCCGGTGCGGATCAGGACGCGCGGGGCGGTGACGGCGGCGAGCCCGCCGACGAGGTCGGCGGAGCGCACGCGTGAACCGCGCGGCACGGGGGCGTCGATGAGCACGCACTCACCGAGGAAGGCCGAAAGGTCGAGTTCGCCGACGCCCGGCGCGCCCGCGCCGTAGTGCACGGGCCCGTCGGCGTGGCTGCCGACGTGGACGGTGGTGCGGAGGGTGCTGAGGGTGACGCTGGCGCCGTCTTCAACACGGCAGAGCACCTGGCGCGAGAGGGGAGTGTCGCCGGGCCAGACGGGGATCGCGGGCGAGAGCGGGGGCGAGAGATCGTGGATCACGGCGTGCGCCTCCCGCCGGAGTCGCCGGTGCGAAGGTGGGAACGCAGCGACTCGTCGTTTGAGGGCTTGCCGCGCGAGAGCGCGACGAGGGCGATCACGCCGATAAGCAGCGCGCTGAGCACGATGCCCGCGCCGGCGCACAGGCCTGCGGTCATGATCCAGGACGGGGGCGAACCGGAGCCGACGAGCGGCTCAAGAGACTTGAAGACGTCGATCGCGGCCTGGTCCTGAATCCCGCGGTTGGGGGCAAGAACATGGGTGCCCTGAGCCCCGGGCCCTCGGGCGTAGACACCCAGCGCCCCTCCGCCCTGTGCGACGTAGCCGACCGCGCCGCCGCCGGTGGCGATGCCTCCGGCCGCCCCCCCACCGACGGCGAACCCTCCGGCCGCTCCGCCGCCCATGGCGATGGCCACGCCCACCGCGGAGCCGCCCAGCGCGGTCCAGCCGACGGCCAGTCCGCCAACGGCAACTACGCCGAAGCCCACCCCACCGACGGCGATGCCCCCGATGGCGACGTCGCCGATGGCGATGAGCCCTTTGGCACGGCCGTAGCGTTCACCGCGAGCGGGGTCGGGCCCGAAGGCGATGGACCACACGGGCCAGCCGAGAATCTCGGCGTCCGAGCGTTTACGGATACAACGAAGGACGGAGCGGGGATCGCTGCGGCGGCGGAGGACCTCGACCAGGGGCCGCCCGCACTCCGGACAGGCGGCCGCGTTCACCGCGCCGCTGAGGTCGTAGCCGCAGGCGGAGCAGTACGGCGCGTCGCTCTGGCTGGATTGGAGGGGCATCATGGCGAGTCTACCGGGTCAAACGGTCACGTTTGCGAGCGCCGCCGCGCCGGCCTGGCTGACGGCGCGCTCGAACTCGGCGGCGCTCAAGGGCGCGCCGGCGTTCATCGGCACGCGCTCCACGACACGCTGGACGACGCGCTCCAGATCGCGCCCGCGCCGGCGGGCCTCGGCGTAGGGCACGGTGGAGAAGGACACCAGGTTGTACTGCGGCTGGCAGCGGTCGGGGAAGAGACGGTGAAGGGTCTGCTCGACGCGCTTGGCGTACAGAAACTCGGCGCGGGCGGTCTTGTCGCGCATCTCGATGAAGTTGTCGAGGGCCATGTCGGCGATGGCGTCGGCGTTGATCTTCCTGGCGTGCTGATACTGCTCGAGGGCGGCGGTCTGGTCGCCGGGGTGGGCCTCGAGCGCGGCGGCGAGGGCCTTGGCATCCTCGAAGCCGCAGTTCATCCCTTGGCCGTAGAAGGGCACGATGGCGTGGGCCGCGTCGCCGATGAGGCAGGCCTTCCCGGCGATCTGCCAGGGGAAGCAGCGCACGGTGACGAGCGAGCCGGTCGGGTTGGACAAGTAGTCCTGCTCGAGCGTGGGCATGAGCGGGACGGCGTCGGGGTAGAAGCGCTGGAAGTAGGCCCGGACCGACGCCGCGTCCTGCAGCGAGGAGAGGCCGTGATCTCCGTCCAGGGGCCAGAAGAGAGTGCAGGTGAAGGAGCCGTCGCGATTGGGGAGGGCGATCATCATCGCGGCGTTGTCGGGCGTGCCGCGGCTAGGCCAAATGTGCAGGGCGGAGGTGTCCATCTGCGCGTCCTCCAGCGTCGACCCGGATGGCCGACCGCCCCGCGGGGGGATGTGCAGTTCCTTGTAGCCGTGCTTGAGGTATGACTGGCTGTACTCGAACCGGTCGTTCTGCATCATGCGCAGTCGCACCGCGGAATACGCGCCGTCAGCGCCCACCAAGAGGTCGCCGCTGACGCGGGAGGTCTCGCCGCCGGGCCCCACGAAGAGTCCGGCGGGCTCGGCCAGGTCGGCGTCGGTGCAGCGCTGCTGGAAGCGGATGGTGACGCCGGGGGTGGCCTCGGCCGCGTCAAGCAGGGTCATGTTGAGCCCGCCGCGGGAGACGCTGTTGATGGCGTCGTCGGGGTTGCTGGAGTAGGGCTGGAGGACGAGGGGGGCGGGCGCACCGTCGGCGGTCAGGGGATGGATCATGCGGCCGCGCATGGGTATGGCATCGCGCTCGCGCACGACGGAGTCGAGGCCCACACCGGCAAGCCCGTCGAATCCGCGGGCGGAGAGGGCGAGGTTGATGGACCGGCCGCCGGCGTAGCCCGCGCGGCGCGGATCGGCGCGACGCTCCATCAGCGTCACCCGGTAACCGGCCCGGCCGAGGTACACCGCCAGCAGCGCGCCCACCAGCCCCGCCCCGGCGATCACGACGTGTCTGCCCAAACCGCTCATGGTCTGTTCCCCGTCATGTCAGCGCCGACGGCGTCGCGCAGCACCTTGGCGAAGGCCCAGACATCGTGGAAGGTGGTGTAGAGCGGCACGGGCGCGGCGCGGATGATGCTCGGCTCGCGGAAGTCGCAGATGACCCCGGCCGTCTTCAGCCGCTCCAGCAGGTCGCGCGAGCCGCGCCGATAAAGCAGCGACAACTGGCAGCCGCGGCGGGCGGGGTCGCGAGGGGTGATGATCTGGATGGGCTCAGCCGCCCCGCCCGCGAAGTCCCGATTGATTTCGTCGATGAGCGACTCGAGGTAGGCGGTGAGACGGAGGCTCTTCTCGCGCAGCGCCTTCATGCCGACGCGGTCGAAGATCTCGAGCGAGGCCTTGAGCGGGGCGAGGGAGAAGATCGGCGGGTTGGAGCACTGCCAGCCGTCGGCACCGGGGCGCGGGACGAACTCGGGACGCATGGCGAAGCGGGAGCCGGGGTCGTTGCCCCACCAGCCGGCGAAGCGCGGAAGGGCGGCGTCCTGACCGTGGCGCTCGTGGACGTACGCGCCCGCGACCGCGCCGGGGCCGCTGTTGAGGTACTTGTAACTGCACCAGGCGGCGAAGTCCACGTCCCAGTCGTGGAGGTCCATGGGCACGTTGCCGGCGGCGTGGGCCAGGTCCCAGCCCACGACGCACCCAGCGCGCTTCGCTGCGGCGGTGATGCGCGGCATGTCGAACCACTGGCCCGTGAGGTAGTTCACGCCGCCGAGCATGAGCAGGGCGGTGGACGGGCCGTGCTCCTCGATCGCCGCGAGAATCTCGTCGGTGGTGAGCGTCCAGTCGCCTTCACGCCGGGGCTTGAGGCGGACGACAGCCCGGGCGGGGTCGACGCCGCGGGCGTGGGCATGGGTCCAGACCGCGTAGGAATCGCTGGGGAAAGCGGAGTCTTCGATGATGATCTTGAAGCGGGAAGCCGTGGGCCGATAGAGCGACACCATCAGCAGGTGAAGATTCACCGTGAGGGTGTTCATCATCACCACTTCGCCGGGGCGGGCGCCCACGAGCCGTGCGCCGGTGTGGCGGAAGAGTTCGTGGTACGGCAGCCAGGGGTTGCGACCGTGGGTGTGCCCCTCCACGCCCAGGGCGGCCCAATCATGGAGTTCAGACTCCACAGCCTCCCGCGCGGCCTTGGGCTGGCAGCCCAGGGAGTTGCCGGTGAGATACACGGCCCGGGGCTCGCCGGGGTGGGCGGTGAGGGCGGCGCGAGGATCGCGGGCGGCGCTGGCCGGGGGGATGTTGAAGAGTGCACGGTGCTCGCGCAGAGGGTCCGCGGCGTCCATGGCCCGGGCTTTGGCCTCGTCACCGATCAACACGCCGGTCGTCATGCCGATTTCCCCACGCTGTGAACGCCCAGGAACTCCAGAGCCGCGCCGCCGAGCAGCGAGGCCTTGACCCCCGGCCCGAAGCCCATGGAGTCGATCAACTCGCCGGCGCGTTCCTCGCCGAGCGGGAAGGGATAGTCGCTGCCGAGCATGACGCGGCGTGCGGAGAACAGTCGCACGAGGGCGCGGAGGGCGTCGGCGTCGTGGGTGAGCGAGTCGACCCAGAATCGCGCGGGCGTGCCGCTGGACGCATCGGCGAGAAACGACCGGGGCGAGTGCTTGCAATCCGGGGCGCACAGGTCGGGGCGGGCGTGGTAGCCGTGCTCGATCCGACCGATGGTCCCGGCGAAGGAACCCCCGCCATGGGCGAAGCCGATCCGCAGTTTGGGCATGCGTTCGAGCATCCCCGAGAACAGGACGCTGCAGACGGCGAGACAGGTCTCGGTGGGCATGCCGACCAGCCAGGGCATCCAGTACTTGGACATGCGGTCCTTGGCGAGCATGTCCCACGGGTGAACGAAGACCGCGGCGCCCAGGGCCTCGGCGTGCTGGAAGATGGGGCGGAGCTGTGGGGCATCAAGGTTGAGCCCGTTCACATGGGTGCCGATCTGCACGCCGCGGAGGCCCAGGTCCTTGACGCAGCGCTCCAGTTCGGCGCAGGCGCGGTCGGCGTCCTGCATGGGAAGGGTGCCCAGGCCCATGAAGCGGGAGGGATGGGCGCGGACGACGCCGGCGATGTGGTCGTTGAGGAAGCGGGAGAGGTCGTGGGCGTGTTCGGCCTTGGCCCAGTAACTGAACATGACGGGGACGGTGCTCAGGACCTGTACGTCGACCTTGGCGGCCTCGCACTCCTGAAGGCGCTTGGCGGGGTCCCAGCAGTTGTCCGTGATGTCGCGGAAGGGCTTGCCGTCGATCGACATACGGGCGCAGCAGGGCGCGTAGTGATCGAGCTTGACCCATCCGCCGTAGCCGTACTTGGCCGCGAGGTCGGGCCAGTCCTTGGGCAGAATGTGGGTGTGGAGATCGATCCGCACGCGGGCATGGTATCGCGCGGCGGGGAGGGGGTGAGGGAACGAAGTACGGACGCGGGGAGGCGGGCTGCACCGGGCTCACTGAAGGGTGAGTTCGACAATCTCCGGCGGCGCGTTGAGGCGGACGGGGATGAGGCTGAGGCCGATGCCGCTGCTGACGACGACGGGAAAGGGCCTTCGGCGGTCGACGCCGCTGGTGTAGCCATTGAGCCAGCCGAGCCACTTGGCGGGGGATCCCAGGACGGGAAGGTTGACCTGCCCGCCGTGGGTGTGCCCGCAGACCATGGCGTCGATCCGCGGGCCGTCAGGGGTGCCCGCGCGGGCGAGGTCGGGGTGCCAGGCGGTGGCGGGCTGGTGGGCGAGGACCAGGCGGGGCGTGGTCTGAGGGACGTCGCGGAGCGCGGCGGCGACATCCACGACGTGCTCGTGGAGGTCGCCCAGGCCCGCGAGGCAGAGGGTGGGCGCGTCGCCGGGTGGCGGCTGGTCCAAGAGACGTCGTGATTCGTCGAGGAAGAGGCGGTCGTTGTCGATGAAGCGCACGCCGACAGCGCGGAGCGCGTCGCTCACGAAATCGCGGCCGCCGCGCCAATCGTGATTACCGCGGACGGCGGCGTGAGGGATGCCGGCGCTCACGAGCGGGGCGATGAGCTCCGCGGAGCGCCGGGCGGCTGGGGCGGCGATGTGGATGTAGTCGCCCAGAAGGAGGATCAGATCAGGCTTGAGGTCGAGCGTGGCTTGCACGGCGCGCCGGATGAACTCGTCGGGAACGCGCGGGCCGACGTGCGGGTCGGCGAAGAGGGCGACACGCAAGCCCCGAAGGCCCGGCGGCAAGTCGCGGATGGTCAGCGTGTGGCGCGTGATCCGCAGCGACCAGGGCTCGACCAGCGTGCCGTAGGCGACGGGCCCGAGCGTGACGGCGGCGCCGGCGCCGAGACCGGCGTCGATGAGCAGGCGGCGGCGGGCGGGGTTGCTCACGGGCTTCGTGGCTCGCCCCCGGCCGGAGGTGCGGCGGAGCCACCGCGCGCCGAGGATGACGGAAAGCCAGACCAGCCAGCCCAGCCCGTACGCGATGATCGCGAACTCGACGCCGCCGAAGCGGGCGGGCGGGTGGGCAAAGAGAACGGCGATCCAGGCGGGCAGGTTGAGGGCGTAAACGACGTCGCCGGTGAGACGCCAGAAGGCCGAGGCGGCCAGACCGGTGGTGGGATCGCCCGAGAGCCAGAGCGCGGCGTGGAGTGCGGAGGCGGCGGCGGTGAGCAGCAGCCAGACGGCGAGCCAGGCCCACCATCGCGACGTGGAACGGGTGGACGCGGACACCGTCAGCGTTCCGGGCTCATCGCGCCGGTGAGGCGGGCGAAGGCGACGATGACCTGATCGATCTGGGCGGTCGAGACATCGAGATGGGTGACCATGCGGAGCTGCTGGGGCCCGGTGGGCAGCATCAGCACGCCCATGGCCTTCATCCGGGCGGCGACATCGGCGGCGGTACCCAGAGTGTGGGCGACGTCGATGAAGACCATGTTGGTCATCGTGGGGAAGGCCATGGCGATGCCGGGCATCTCACCGATGGCGCTGGAGAGGCGGCGCGCGTGGTCATGGTCCTTGCGGAGGCGCTCGACGTGGTGGTCGAGCGCGTGCAGCGCGGCGGCGGCGAGGATGCCCGCCTGACGCATCGCGCCGCCGAACATCTTGCGGAAGCGGTGCATGCGGGCGATGGTGGGTTTGTCGCCGCAGACGGCCGAGCCGACCGGCGCGCCCAGGCCCTTGCTGAAGCAGCAGGAAACGGTGTCGAAGTGGGCGGCGTACTTGGCGGGCTTGAGGCCCGTGGCGGCGCAGGCGTTCCAGATGCGGGCACCGTCGAGGTGAACGCGGAGGCCGCGGGCGCGGGCGACGCCGACAACACCCTCGATCTTGTCGAGGTTCCAGACCGACCCGCCGCCGCGATTGAACGTGTTCTCGATGACCAAAAGCCTGGAACGGGGGTAGTGGCTGCCCTCGTGGCGCACGGCGGCGGCGACGGAGTCTTCGTCGAACTGGCCCAGCGGACCGTCGAGCGGGTGGATCATCACGCCGGAGAGAGCGGCGGGGGCGCCGGTCTCGTAGTGGATGATGTGGGAGTCGCGGTGGGCGATGACCTCGTCGCCGGGCTCGGTGTGGGCGCGGATGGCGGTCTGATTGGCCATGGTGCCGGAGGGCACGAAGCAGGCGGCCTCCTTGCCCATGATGGCGGCGACGCGCTCCTGCAGCTCGATGACCGTGGGGTCGTCGCCCAGCACGTCATCGCCCACTTCGGCTCGGCTCATGGCCTCGAGCATCGCGGGGGTGGGGCGGGTGACCGTGTCAGAGCGCAGATCGATGAGCCCGCGCGGGGGCGTCCAGGAGCCGGTGGGCGAACGGCGCGGGGCGGCGTGACCGTTGGCGACGGGGGAGCGGCTGGCGCGAGATGATGAAGCGGGCTTGGGCATGCGGGTGGTCTCGATCTCCCCGGGCAAGGGTACGCGCGGGGCGTGGAGAGCACGGGAATCGCCTCGGCGGGTGCCCCACGGGGGGTTGTCCACAGGGCGGACGGGGTTGATATGGATATGAAGGTCGATTATTCTGCTGGCATGAACGTTCGGAGGGCAAGCCGATGGGCGGTGGCACTTGGCGTGCTGTGCGTGCTGATCGGCGCGCTGGCAGGGCTGGGCGCGTACACCTTTGTGTACGCCGAGGGCGGGTCCTATGTGTCGAACGACCCGGCGGCTTGCGCCAACTGCCACATCATGAACGAGCAGTATGACGCGTGGCAGAAGTCGCGGCACCACGCAACGGCGACGTGCAACGACTGCCACGTGCCGCAGGATCTGCTCGGCAGGTATGCGGCGAAGGCGATCCACGGGTGGAATCACAGCCGGGCGTTCACGATGCAGGACTTTCACGAGCCGATCCGGATCACGCCGGGTGACCTGAAGGTGGTGGAGCAGAACTGCGTCCGGTGTCACCAGGAGACGGTGAGCCAGTTGTACAACCCGCAGCCGCTGCACGCGCTGTACGCGGGGGCGGCGGACCAGGGGATGAGTTGCACCAAGTGTCACGTGGGCGTCGGGCACGGGCCGGGGCGCTAGAGGGAGGCCGTCATGGCGAGCGGACGCAAGCGTTGGTTCGTGTACGGCACGTTGGTCGTGGTGACCGCGCTGGCGACGGTGGGCGTAGCGGCGCTCCTGCAGAACATCGCGACGCGTAAGGCGGAGAGCCAGCTGGTGGCGTTCCCGATCGTGAAGCTCGATGAGACGACGATCGACCCGGCCGAATGGGGCAAGAACTTCCCGCGGCAGTACGACGGGTACATCCGCACGGCGGACAACGAACGGACGCGGTTCGGGGGCTCCGAGGCGATGTCGCTGCGACCGGAAGACCCCAAGAAGCCGGAGAGCAAACTGGAGGCGGACCCGAACCTGAAGGTCATGTTCAACGGGTACGCGTTCGCGCTCGACTATCGCGAGCGGCGCGGGCACGCGTTCATGCTGCACGACCAGCGCGAGACGGACCGGGTGAAGCTCAAGCCCCAGCCGGGCGCGTGCCTCAACTGCCACGCGTCCAACGTGGTGGCGTTCCGGGAAGCCGGGGTGAAGAACGGCGCGCCGGGCGCGCTGACAGACCCGCTGCTGAGTGCGCACGGGCAGGCCCAGCTGTTCAAGGGCTTCGAGGTTGTCAACGCGATGCCCTATAACGACGCGACCAAGCTGGTGGAGCACCCGGTGACCTGCCTGGACTGCCACGACCCGGGGACGCTGCGGCTGCGGATCACCAAGCCCGCGTTCATCGAGGGCATCCGGGCGCTGGCGGAGTCCAACGAGCCGGTTCCGCACCTGCCGAGCGTGGAGCAGTGGCGCAAGACGGACCGGAGCAAGGCGTATGACCCCAACGAACTGGCCAGCCGGCAGGAGATGCGGTCGCTGTCCTGCGCGCAGTGCCACGTGGAGTATCACTTCGCGGGTGAGGGCAAGCGGCTGACGTTCCCTTGGTCCAACGGCCTGAAGGTGGAGCAGATCGAGGCCCACTACAACGCGGTGGGGTGGACCGACTTCGTGCAGAAAGACTCGGGTTCGCCCGTGATCAAGGCGCAGCATCCGGAGTTTGAACTGTGGTCGCAGGGGATCCACGCGCGGTCGGGGGTTTCGTGTGCGGACTGCCACATGCCGTACAAGCGCGAGGGGGCGATCAAAGTCAGTGAGCATCAGGTGCGCAGCCCGCTGCTGAACGTGGCCCGCTCGTGCCAGACATGCCACAACTACACCGAGACCGAGATCAAGGAGCGGGTGGAGACGATCCAGGCTCGGACCTACGACCTCATGATGCGAGCGGAGGAGGCGACGGTGGCGGCGATCTTCGCGATCCAGCGGGCCAAGGCGGCCGGGGTGAGCGAAGAGGCGCTGAAGGTGGCCCACGGGCTGCACCGCAAGGCTCAGTTCCGCACCGACTTCATCAACGCGGAGAACTCCATGGGCTTCCACGCTCCGCAGGAGGCGGCGCGGATTCTGGGCGAGGCGATCGACTACGCCCGGCAGGCGCAACTGGCGGCGACGGAGGCGATGAACCCGGTGAAGACCACCGCGAAGTAGGCGGGGCCGGACGGGACGTTGAGGTCGCGGTATCCTGCGGCATGAGCGCAGAAGCGAGCACATGGCCGCGGGTCGTGATCCTCGGCGGAGGCTTCGCGGGGTTGTACGCGGCGCGGGAGCTGCGCCGGGCTCGTGCCCAGATCACGCTTATCGACAAGTCCAACCACCACCTCTTCCAGCCGCTGCTGTACCAGGTGGCGACCGCGTCGCTCTCGCCGGCGGACATTGCGCGACCCATACGGACCGTCCTGAAGCGCCAGCGAAACTGCCGGGTGATGCTGGCCGAGGCGACGGGGATCGACCGCTCGCGGCGCGTAGTGACCTTGGCGGACGGGGAGGTCCCGTTCGACTACCTGATCGTGGCGACGGGGGCGACGCACGCGTACTTCGGGCATGACGACTGGGCGGCCCTGGCGCCGGGGCTCAAGACCATCGACGACGCGCTGGCGATCCGCCAGCGGTTCTTGCTCTCGTTCGAAGCGGCGGAGCGCGAGCCGGACGCGGCGACGCGCCGCGCAATCCTGACGTTCATCGTGGTGGGCGGAGGGCCGACGGGCGTGGAACTGGCGGGCGCGATGGCCGAGATCGCCAGGCGGGCCATGCCGACGGAGTTCCGGACGATCGACACGACGACCGCCCGGATCATCCTGATCGAGGGCAACGAGCGCCTGCTGATGTCGTTCCCTCCGAGTCTGTCGGATCGTGCGCGGCGCGACCTGGAGGCGCTGGGCGTAGACGTGTGGCTCAACGCACGGGTGACAGGGGTAGATGCGGACGGGGTGCGTCTGGGCGACGAGCGGATCGTGGCGCGGAACGTGTTCTGGGCCGCGGGGGTGCAAGCCTCCCCCATCGGGCGGTCGCTGGGCGCGCCGGTCGACCGCGCGGGGCGCGTGCAGGTCAGACCCGACCTGACGGTCGAGGGTGACGACCGGATCTTTGTGGTGGGTGATCTGGCGTCGATCATGGACGCGCGGACGAAGCAGGCTGTGCCGGGCGTGGCCCCGGCGGCGATGCAGATGGGGCGCTACGCCGCGGGGATCATCCGGCGTGAGATCCGGGCCGGCGCGAAGGCGGGCGCACGCGAAGCGTTCGCGTACCGCGACAAGGGCAACCTCGCGACCATCGGGCGCGCCCGGGCGGTGGGCGTGATCGCGGGCCGACACTACACGGGATGGCTGGCCTGGTTCCTCTGGTCAACCATCCACGTGCTGTTTCTGATCGGCTTCAAGAACCGGTTGATCGTGATGATCCAGTGGGCGTGGGCTTACTGGTGGTTTGAGCGCGGCGCACGGCTGATCACCGGACCCGCGGCGACAGCCCTGAGGGCGCTTCGGGGGAAGCGGGAAGTGTGAGATGGTGGCGTTTCGCGAGGGCAGAACACAGGAACACTTGCTCTTGCTTCGTCGCGAGCCAGCGGTCTTATGACGGCCGCTTCTTCAGGACAGTGGGTTCATGAACAGGCCCGTCGCGAGCTTCGGATAGAAGAACGTGCTCTTCTGGGGCATGAGTTCGCTGGCTCGGCTGACGTCGCGCACGGCCTGCAGGGGCGTCGGGCGGACGATGACGGCGAGCTGAGGCGAAAAGCCCTTGCCGCCGCCGGAGCCCATTTCCTGACCGGCGCCGATGGCCTCGACCTCGGCGATGGAGTGCGGGAAGGCCCACTTGACGGGCTGGCCCGAGTTGAGAGCGGGCTGGGCGATGTGCTCGACGATCAGGTACTGCACGAGCGCAACATCGAGCGTGCGCCAGGCGTGGACCTTGGCGGGGAATCGCGACTTGAGCGGATCGGGGTCGGTGGGCGTGGCGACGAAGGCCCGCCTGGAGGCGAAGTCATACAGCCCCAGCGCGTTGCGGCCAGAGGCCTTGGCGGCGGCGTCCATCGCGGCCTCGATCCCGGAGAGGCCGCCCTGAGCAGGGGTGATCGCCAGATGCGGAGCGGCGGCCTTCGCGAACGCGTCCCAGGAGTAGCCCGACATGCCCCCCAGCACGCGGTGCGTGGGCCCGATGACCATGCCCGAATCGCTCATGCTGATGAGCACGAACATGCACCGCCGCGACGGGTGGTTGTCGGGGACGGCGGTCTGACCTTCGAGGTGCTTGAGGTAGTTCAGCGCGGTGTTGTAGCGGTGGTGCCCGTCGGCGATGAAGATGTCTTCCTGGGCCAGGGCGTCCTGATAGGCCTTGATGTCGGCGGGGTCGGTGATGGTCCAGCACTCGTGCAGCGTGCCCTCGACGCTGGTGGCGACGGCGTCGGGCTCGCGGCGCGAAGCGAGGGTGGTCAGGAGCTTGGCGGCGCGGCCGCCGTCATCCGCGTGGAGGCCGAAGATGGGCGAGAGCTGCGTGGCGGTGGCCTTCATGAGGGCCATGCGGTCTTCCTTGGGACCGCTGAAGGTCTCTTCATGGGGCAGGATGCCGCCGCCGGCACGCGGGCCGAAGGGCTGGACGCTCAGCGTGCAGACCATGCCGGTGCGGGCGTGGGTCTTGCCGGCGAAGGTGAAGGTCTCTCGATAGACCCACATGGCGGGCTTGTCGGAGCGCTTGAGGACGCCGGAGCGGAGCCAGGAAGCGTAGAGGTTGGCGGCGTTCTCGTACGCGATGGGCGGACCGAGCTCCTTCGCGGGGATGTGCGGGAGATCAACCGCGACGATGTTGTGGTCGCTCTTCTTCATCAGAGCGGCCTTGCCCTGGGCGTCCAGAACGTCGTAAGGCGGGGCGATGACCGCGGACAGATCCGCTCGGGGGCCCTTGGTGAAGGTGGCGTATTGCACGGCGGAAAAGGGGTAGACCTGAGGCATGAGGCGAGTATAACGGGAAGGCGTCTGGATGGCGAGGTCAGGAACCGGCGAGGTGGCGGGCGGGTTTGTGGCCGATATCCTCCGCTCTGATGAGCGCCTACTCCCCCACTCTCCCGCCGCTGCCCTTCGACGATCAACCGATCGCCCGGACGAGCAAACTGGCGATCGCTTCGTTCCTTTCGGGAATCGTGTGCTGCATCCCGCTGACGGGCACCGCGGCGATCATCCTGGGGGCGTGGGCGATCGCCAGGATCAGCCAGTCGCAGGGGCGGCTGGACGGACGCCCGCTCGCGATCATCGGCATCGCCCTGGGCGTGCTGTCGCTGGTGGCGTGGATCGCCATCGCCATGGGCGTCGCGACCATCCTGGGGCACACCAAGCGCAACGTCATCGACCCCACAACCAACGTGATGCTCGCGGTGAACCAGAAAGACTGGGCCGTGGCCGGGGACATCTTTGACCCGGCGGAGGCCCCCACCGAGGCGCAGTGGGAGACCTTCCGCGTCGGTGTTTCGTCCAAACTCGGGAACTTCAAGGCGATGGCGACCGACCTGACTCCCGCGGCGGTCTTCGCCCAGACGATGAAGATGCGCTCGCCGGGCGCGCTGGCGGTGGCCAAGGGCAACGTGGTGCCGCTGGTGCTGCCCTATGCCTTTGACCAGGGCACGGCGATGGTGCTCTTCGTGGTTGAGCCGAACATGAAGGCGTGGGACCCGATCCTGAACAACGAGCCGCTGAAAGGGCGCGTGATCAATCTGATCGTCGTCCCCGCGGAGGGCTCGCCGATCATCGTGAAGCCCTGAAGAGTCGGGCTCGCTCACGGGCTTCGGGTGCAATCTCTGACGCGGGCGGGCGATCAGCCCTCGCCGTACGCATTGACGAACGCGATGATGTCATCCACGGTGAGCAGCCCGTCGGGCCCCGCGCCGTTGACGCCGATGTCGGAGACATCCGCGACGAGGCTGCCGTCGCCATAGGCGTTGACGAAGGCGATGATGTCGTCCACGGTCAGAATGCCGTCAGGAATGGGCGCGGTGCCGATGCTGGCCACGTCGGCGAGGCTGCGAACCCGCTCGCCCGAGGCCGGAAGGTTGGTCGTGCCCGAGACAGCGTTGACGCCGCCCGCGATGAAGTACAGCGAGAACAGGATGTTGGCGTTAGGCGGCTGCTGGGTGAAGGGGTTGGGCAGACCGAAGGGCACCGGCGTGGGCGGAGGGTCCAACGGCGTGACGGGCACCGGCTGGTTGACGTTGGCGGTGAAGGCGAGCGAAGCGGTCGTGATGGGCGTGCCCGGGGTGATCGAGCCGGTGATGGTGACCGTGAGCGGCACGCTGGTGACAATGTTCTCGCCGTTGAGTGTGACGGTTGAGTCAAACTGCGCGGGGACCTGAACGGTGAACTCGCGGGAGCCGCCCGCACCGGGCGTGCTGATCGCCCAGGCGGAATCGGTGTTGATCACGGTGAACGCGGACAGTGTGGCGTTGCCCAGCGCGAAGGAAAGCCCGTTGGGGACAAGGAAGTTGGGCAGCGCGGGGTAGGAGTAATTGGGATCGCGCGTGCGGAAGGCGGGCATGCGCGCGAGCGTGACGTTCACCGGCAGCACCGGCGCCGCGGAGGTGCCGATCACGTTGATGTTCAGCGAGTACACATCCACGCGCCCGGTGGTCGGGGTGTACTTGAGGATGTACGACCCCGTCGGACGCGTGCTGGGCGCGCCCGTGGTGGTGACCGCGCCGGAGACGGCGTTGGTGGTGGGCGAGCCGACGAGCTCGTTGTTGGGCGCGGCGGTGTTGCCGCCCGAGGAGCCGTTGATGGTGCGCGTCTGCGACCCGACCGGCAGGGTCACGCCGCCAATGGGCGTGAGGTACTGCCCGATGATGGTGGCGTTGTACGGCGCGTTGACGTTGACATTCCCGGCGAAGGTGTTGTCGGTGGAACTGACGTTCAGAACGTACGTCTGAGCGCCGGCGGTGGAGCCGGCGGCGAGAGCGATCAAGGCGGCCAGGGCGGCGCGGGGCATGGTTATCTCCGACAGTTGGGCGTTTGAGTACGCTCTAAGGTAACCCAAGGGGGGCGGGTTGGCCACCCCTTATGTGAAACTGGGAGGAGTACGTGAAGAGCGAAATGGACCTCTCTCCGTCGGCCCTGGCCCTCGTGCGGCAGATCAAGAAGGGGCACACCTGCCTGCGGATCGTGACCAGCGAAGAAGGCGACGCGCGCGAAGCCTGCGTCGAGGCGGCCATGCACCTGGGCTGGCCGGTGCTGGTCTGGGACGCGGTACAGGGCGTTCACGACGGGATGGTGGCGGGCAACGCGCCGATCTCGGGGACGCAGACGGCGGAGGCGGGGCTGCGCTACCTGCAGCAGGCGCCCAGCGCGGTGATGATGATCGCGCTGGATACCGGACCCTTCCTCAAAGACGACCCCAAGGCCCTGCGGGCGTGGCGGCAACTGACCGACCGGCTGGCCGCCGCCGCCAAAGACCAGATCCCCGGCGGCCTGGGGTGCCTGGTGATGATCGATCACCACGACCAAGGGCTCGAGATCGTCCGAGCGCACAGCACGTCGCTGGAACTGCCCCTGCCGATGGGCGAAGAGGTGGCGGGACTGGTGCGCGCGGCGCTGCGCAGCGTCCATAGGCAGAACGCGTTGGAGGTGAAGCTGCAGCGGCGCGAGCTGGAAGCGATCGAAGGCGCGCTGCACGGACTGTCGCGCCGGCAGATTCAGCGGGTGATCCGCGATGTGGTGCTCGAAGATCGGCGGCTGGACTCGACGGACATCGCCTCCGTGCTCACCGTCAAACGGAAGCTCTTGCAGGACGCCGGGCCGCTGGAGCCCGTGGAAGCTCCGGCAAGCCTGGACGAGATCGGCGGGCTGGTGCTGCTGAAGCAGTGGCTCAAGCAGCGCGAGCGGGCGCTGTCGTCGGACGCGTCAAAGTTCGGGATCGACCCGCCCCGGGGCGTGCTGCTGCTGGGCGTGCAGGGCGCGGGCAAGAGCCTGTGCGCCAAGGCGATCGCGACGGCGTGGCACCGCCCGCTGCTGAGGCTCGACGCGGGCGCGCTCTACGACAAGTTCATCGGCGAGAGCGAAAAGCGGCTGCGTGACGCGCTGAACCAGGCGGAAGCGATGGCCCCGGTGATCCTGTGGATCGACGAGATCGAAAAGGCCTTCGCCGGCGCGAGCAGCCAGAGCAGCGACGGCGGGCTCTCGCGGCGCATGTTCGGTGCCCTGCTCACGTGGATGCAGGAGCACCGCTCGCCGGTCTTCCTGGTCGCCACCGCCAACGACATCTCGGCCCTGCCGCCCGAACTGCTGCGCAAGGGACGCTTCGACGAGATTTTCTTCGTGGACCTCCCGGGCAAGGCCGCCCGCGAGCAGATCGTGAAGATCCACCTCAAACGCCGCAAGCGCGACTTGGCGAAATTCGACGTCGCCCGGCTCGTGGAGGCGACGGCGGGCTACTCGGGGGCGGAGATCGAGCAGACGATCATCATGGGCCTCTACGCCGCCTTCGGCGCGGGGCGCGAGGTGACCACCGAGGACATCATCGAAGCGGCCAAGGCCAGCCCGCCCCTCAGCCGGACGCGGGCGGAACAGATCCAGGAACTGCGTGCCTGGGGCAAGGAGCGGTGCAGACCGGCGGATGTGGAGGAGTGAAGACGGCGGGAGCGAGACGCGAAGCGCAAGCAATCGCTCTGCGCCTCGGCGTGCCCCCTCTTGGTCTCCCTCCGTTGTCCTCAACGGAGGGAGTGCCGAGTCTTCGGGGCGAGGAGAGTCTCCTCTTCACTTCGACCGCAGCCGACTCGCGATTCCCACCCTCATCTCCCTCCCCTGCGCGCTCGTTCGCGGTACATACCCCCGTCCAACCTTGACACCACGCCCGCCCGCGTCATGCTCTCCGCATGAGCGCACTCTCCATCACCGATGAACGCATGCTCGCCGACTGGTTCTCCGACGGCATCGGCCTCTGGGCCCTGGCCGAGAAGTACGACCTGCGTCTGCTTCAACTCGAAGCGTGGTTCTCGCGCCCCGAGATCCAGGACGCCATCGCACGTCTCCGTCGCATGTACGCCGCGCGCCGCGAGTGCACGATCCTCAGCACCGCCGACATGGCCGTCAACACGCTCTACGCGATGATGTACGCCGAGAAGGCCACGCCCGAGATCCGCCGCCGCTGCGCCGCGCAGCTCGTCAAGGCCGCCGAGCCCCGCAAAGCGCGCCATCGCACGAGCGCCGCGCCGCCACGCCAGCCGCCGCCCCCCCCCCCCCCCCGCCCCCCACACGCCGT
>JALHNL010000011.1 GCA_022843545.1 Phycisphaerales bacterium
GCCCGCTCCACCGCGCGCCCGTGCGCTTCGCCCAGCGACCGCACCAGCCGAAGCCCGAGCCTGATCGCGGGCCGCGCGCCGGGGCCGGGCTCCAGCGTGCAGTCCCAGCCGCTGTGATTCACGTCGATGGCCCGGACCTCCACCCCGTGCTCGCGGGCGTCGCGGACGATCTGGGCCGGGGCGTAGAACCCCATGGGCTGGCTGTTGATGAGCGCGGCGGCGAAGGCGGCGGGGTGGTGGCGCTTCAGCCACGCCGAGACGTAGACGATGTGCGCGAAGCTCGCCGCGTGGCTCTCCGGGAAGCCGTACTCGCTGAAGCCCTTGATCTGCTCGAAGCACCGCTCGGCGAACTCCCGCGGATAGCCGCGGGCGATCATCCCGGCCTTGAGGCGGTCGCCGAAGCGGTAGATGAGATCGCCCTTGCGCTTCCACGCGGCCATGGCGCGGCGGAGGCGGTCGGCCTCGTCGGGCGTGAAGCCCGCGGCGACGATCGCGAGCTTCATCGCCTGTTCCTGAAACAGCGGCACGCCCAGCGTGCGCCCCAGCACCGAGCGGACCTCCTCGCTGGGGTAGGTGACGGGCTCTTCGCCGCTTCGCCGGCGCAGGTACGGATGGACCATGTCGCCCTGGATGGGCCCGGGGCGCACGATGGCGACCTCGATGACCAGGTCGTAGAAGCACCGCGGGCGCAGCCGCGGAAGCATCGACATCTGGGCCCGGCTCTCGATCTGAAAGACGCCCACGGTGTCGGCGGCGCAGATCATGTCGTACACGGCGGGGTCGTCGGGGGGGATGGAGTGGAGACAGAGCCCAGAGGAGGTGTTGAGGTGCCCGGGTGGCGAGGTGTGAGGGAAAGAGGGCGAAGCCGGGCCTTCATCAGCGGCCCGTGCGGAGCCGCTATCAGCAGCAAGATGGTCCGTCGTCACGGCTCCGGCGTCTGAATCCGCCGGATCAGGGCAAAGAGCATCCGGTCGATCTCGCCGAGTAGAACTTCCACTTTCTGATCGGATGTCACGAGCCGCAGTTCGGTCGCGATCTCCCATTGGGTCGATAGCTCGGCCTGCGATCCGCTCGCGATCCGCAGGCCGCGAACGTACTCCGCCCGAGTCTTGCGGTTGTATCCCTCGGCGATGTTGGATGGGATGGAGATCGCCGCCCGGCGCATCTGGGCCGTCAGGCCGAACATCTCCGAGCGGGGGGAACGCTCGGTGGCCTGATACACGGCCACGCACAGTTCCTTGGACTTCCGCCAGACAATCAAGTCCCTGTACGAGCGAATCGCGGACATGCACGACCTCCATTTCCGACGCGGATGCGGAATCGGATCGCCTCTCGTCGCAGGATACCAACCCGCGATTAAGCGGTGACACCGGCGCCAACGCCTCCGCCCTGATCTCCTCGGTGCCCCGCTCATCCCTTCTGGCCGCCTCGCCACCTCGACACCTTGGCACCTCTCTGACCAGCCCAAACACCTTCGAAACACACGTCAACATCCCCAGCCCCAGGCAGTCCACCTTCATCATGCCCATCGCGTCCAGGTCGTCCTTGTCCCATTCGATCACGGTGCGGTCGGGCATCGCCGCGTTCTCGATCGGCACCAGTTCGCACAGCGGCGGGTCGGAGATGACGAAGCCGCCCACGTGCTGCGAGCGGTGGCGCGGGAAGCCCAGGATCTGCCCGCACAGGTGCATCATGAGGCGGATGGTGCGGTCCTTCGGGTCGAGCCCCAGCTCGCGCAGGCGCGACGCCTCCGCCACGCCCGCGTCCCACCAGTCGAGCGTTTTGGCGAGTTTGTCCACGCAGTCGAGCGAGAGCCCCAGCGCCTTGCCCACGTCGCGCACCGCGCTGCGCCCGCGGTACGTGATCACCTCCGCCGTCAGCGCCGCCCGCTCGCGCCCGTAGCGCGCGTAGATGTACTGGATCACTTCCTCGCGCCGCTCGTGCTCGAAGTCGATGTCGATGTCCGGGGGCTCGTGGCGCTCGCGGCTCACGAAGCGCTCAAAGAGCAGGTCGATCCGATCGGGGTCCACCGAGGTGACGCCCAAGCAGTAGCACACCGAGGAGTTGGCCGCCGCGCCGCGCCCCTGGCACAGGATCCCGCGCGAGCGCGCGAAGACCACCAGGTCGTACACCGTGAGGAAGTAGTGGGCGTAGCCCAGTTCGTCGATGAGCCCCAGTTCGTGCTCGATCGCGTGCGCCACCTTGGCCGGCACGCCCCGGGGGTAGCGCTCACGCGCCCCCCGCGCGGTCAGGTCGCGCAGATGGTCGATGGGCCTGACACCCTCGGGAACCACCTCGCGCGGATAGTGGTATCGCAACTCGCCCAGATCAAAGCCCGAGGCCCGGCGCGCGATGAGCACCGTGCGGCGCAGCGCGGCGGGGTACTCCGCGAGCAGACGGGCCATCTCCACGGGCTCGCGCAGGCGGCAATCGGCGTGGGGCTTCAGGGCGTAGCCGGCTTCGTCGATCGTGACGCCCAGGCGGATGCACGTCAGCACGTCGCGCAGCGCGCGGCGCGAGGCGTCGTGATGCAGCACGCCCCCCAGCGCCGCCAGCGGCACGCCCGTTCGCTCCGCCAGCCGGGCCACGCTCGCCATCCGCTCCTGATCATCCGGGCCCAGGTCACGCGTGATCCCCAGCGAGAGCCGGTCGTCATCGAAAACGGCCCGCAGACGCCCGAGCAGATCGCTCGCCGCGTCGTCGATCACGGCGGGCGCGATCAGCACCGCCAGCAGCCCGGCGTTGTGCGCCGCCACGTCGTCGAGCGTGAGAAGGCACTCGCCTTTTTCCGCGCGGCGCTTGCCGAGCGTGAGCAACCGGCACAGCCGTCCATACGCCGCCTTGTCCGACGGGTACACCAGCAGTTGCACACCCGCGGGCTCAATCAGCTGCAGCCGGGAGCCCACGAGCAGTCGCACACCCGCCTCCCTGGCGGCCGCGTGCGCCCTCACCACGCCGCCCAGCGTGCTGGTGTCGGCGAGCCCGATGACGCGATAGCCGAGCCGCACGGCGGCGGCGACGTATTCCTCGGGGT
This sequence comes from Phycisphaerales bacterium, assembly GCA_022843545.1. Taxonomy (GTDB): domain Bacteria; phylum Planctomycetota; class Phycisphaerae; order Phycisphaerales; family UBA1924; genus JALHNL01. The sequence goes on from JALHNL010000011.1 coordinate 3,035, forward strand.
GGCTGGCGCCGGTGAGGAAGGTGTAGTTGCTGGTGACGTCGAGTTCGACGTAGTCGCCCCAGGCTTCGGCGCTGTCGTGCGGGTCCGGGGGCGCGGGTGCGGGCGGCGCGTCGTGGTCGCGAGGCTGCTTGGCCGGGTGGGCGTGCGGCTTGGGCGGGGGTTGGCCGGGCATGGCTACCGCCACTCTCCGTGAACGAACCATCCGCGGCCGTCCTCGCGGAAAAGCCACAGCCAACGCCCCCACCGGTCCTGAACGCGGAAGTAATCGCGCGCCGGCTCGCGCGCCCGCCACCACTCGCCCGAGAGCCGCTCCGGGCCCAGGCAGCGGATGACCTCACTCTCGCCGCCCGACCAGGCGAGCGTGATCACCGGCCCGTCGGGCGAGAGCGCGGTGACGCGTGCGGGCCGCGGATCAACGAACAGGTGTGAGGGACGCGGGAGGATCGGTCCGCAGGCGGGCTCCACGCTCGAGCCCTGCTGCAGGGTGATCGCCGCGCTGGCGCGCTCAGGGCGGTGGCTTGCGCGGCGGGTAGGCCGGAGCAGCCGGTCTGGCCCCAGCCGGGTCGTGAGCGTGTCCAAGGCTTCGGAGAAGACCGCTTCGTGCTGGGTGTGCGCGCGTGCCGGCTCGGCGATCAGGTGTGATTGCGCATCGCGCAATCGCGACAGGCCCGACGCGCGGAGCGTGATTTCCTCTATCCCGAAGCCCAGATTCAACCGCTCCACCGCGGGCTCCATCAGCCGCCACAGGTGCTTGGCGGAGCGGCTCGCGCGTCCGGTGCGCACGGTGAGGGTGATGGGCCGGGCGTCGAGCCTGGTGAAGACGGCGTCAACCCGGCGCGCGCCGCTGCAGCGCCGATCCAGTTCCTGGCACAACTCCCCCACCGCGCGGCGCGTCGCGGAGGCCACCGCCTCCCACTGCGTCGCGCCGCCGGGCAGTTCGATGATCGCGCACACCGGCGGCGGCTCAGCGACGCTCGTGACGGTCTCGATCCGTGCGCCCAGCGCCTCATCCACGCGCCGCACCAGCGCGTCGCCGTAGCGCGCCGGAAGAGCCTCGCGCGGGAGCGCGAGCAACTGCCCGATGCGCTGAACGCCGACCTCGCCCAGCGCGATCACGGCCGCGGGCTCAAGCCGCAGGGCCGAAATGGGCAAGGGCTCCAGGGCCCGGGCCTCCTCGCCGGGCTGCACGACGGCGATCTCGCCCGGGCCGAAGCGGGCCATCGCCCAGGCCGCGCCGATGGTGGAGGCGACGGCGACCCTGACGCTGAGTCGCAGCCGGGTCAACGCGCGGGCCACCGAGCGGGCCATGGCCGGCTCACCCCCGAAGAGGTGCGCGCACCCCGTGATGTCGATCAGCAGCCCGTCGGGCGGATCGGCCCGCGCGACGGGCGACCACCGCACGGCCCAACGCGCGAGCGACTCGAGCCCGGCCCGGTCCTTCGCCGGCTCCTCGGGCGCGGTGACGACCGCCCGCCCCGAGAGCAGCGCCCGCGCGTGGGCCACGGTCATGCCCGCACAAACGCCCGCTCGCCTGGCCGCGGCGCACGCGTCGCCGACCAGTTCACGCTGATTCGCGGTGCGCACGATCAACACCGCCGCGCGAGAGGCCGCGGGCGCCGGGGTCCGACGCGCGATCCGCTCCACGGCCCACAGCGGCAGATACACCGACAAGACCCTTCGCATGGGCCCACTCCAGCAGATACGTCCGCGGTTCGTCCGTGAGCGCGGGCCGGTCCTTGTTGCGGACGCACGCGACCGTCCATCGCGCGTGCGGGGTGGGCGAGGGCGCGAAGGCGACCGTCCATCGCGTCGCGGCCGCGGAGAGGTGCTGACGCTCCGCCGGCGCCCGCGCCAGCAGGCACAGCCCCGCCCCCGCGCCCGCCGACAGTTGCAGTCGGCGCGTGTGCGCCAGCGTGAGCCCGCGCCCGTCGCCGATGACCATCACCGGCGCGCCGCACCGCAGTGCCACGTCCATCGCCCACAGGCGCGATGCGCCGTCGGGCGGGTCAACCAGGATCGACGCCCCGGCCAGCCCGGGCAGCCCGTCCAGGAACGGCGCATACGGCCAGCAAGCCCGCCCAACCCACACCACCCGCCACACCGCCCCGCAGGCCAGCGCCCGCGCCGCGACGTCCACCATCACCGCCACCGGCGGCGACCACTCCGCGCTCAGCCCTCCCACCGGCCCGCGGCCCTCGGTGCTGAGCGTCCCGAACCACTCATGCACAGCCCCCAATTTCAGTGACTCGCGCGTCGCCGTGCGAATGCCGCTGCGATCGGATGGCCCCGTACAGCGAGTGGGCAGCGCCGTCAGGCGCTCGAGGAGCTGGGCTATTGGGGTAGGCACAGCCATAGCCCGATATCCTAACACATACCTATCAAAAAACAAACACGATCAAACCTCCAGTCTACTGACAGCCATGAATAAGGCATAATTCTTACTGCGAAAACTTATCCACTGGTATAGTCGCACGACACCCCACATTGACACGCCCTAGCGAAGTGATCAGCATAAGCGCATGAACACTTTCTTCTCCAGAGAACTCTCATGCTCAATCCTGACCCTCCTCGCTCTGGCAGGCATGGCCACCCCGGCCACCGCCGACTCGGCCGTGACAGCCGCGATTGATGCCCAATCTTCGACCGCCCTGACTGAGCAGGAGGCGTACGAAATCGGGCTGGAGGCGTACACCTACTTCTACCCGCTGATCTCGATGGAGATCAGCCGGAAGGTCATCACGAACGTCCCCGCGGGGGTGAAGCCGGGGCTTGGCCCGCCCAACCAGTTCCATCACTTCCGCACCTTCCCTCCGGCGGAGTTCCGGGAGGTGGTGCGTCCGAACTTTGACACGCTCTACTCCAGCGCGTGGGTCGACCTGACCAAGGAGCCGATGATCGTCTCCGCCAAGGACACCGGCGGGCGTTACTACCTGCTGCCGATGCTGGACATGTGGTCCAACGTGATCGCCTCACCCGGCAAGCGGACATCAGGAACGGGCGCGGGCGCGTGGGCCCTGATCCCTCCGGGGTGGACGGGCAAACTGCCCGACGGGGTGGACCGGATCGACGCCCCGACGCCGCACCTGTGGATCATCGGCCGCACCCAGACCAACGGCCCCGCGGACTACCCCACGGTGCATGCGATTCAGGACGGCTTCGCGCTCACCCCGCTCTCGCAGTGGGGCCAGACGGTGACCGCGCCCAAGTTCACGCCCGACCCGACCGTGGACATGAAGACCCCGCCGCTGGTGCAAGTGAACACGATGCCGGCGTCCAAGTACTTCGCGATGGGCGCGGAACTGATGAAGGTGAACCCGCCACAGATCACGGACTGGTCGACGCTTGCGCGGCTGGAGCGGATCGGCATCCGGGTGGGCGAGTCGTTCGACTTTGAGCGTGCACCGGCCTCGGTTCGCGCGGGGCTGGAGCGGGCGGCCGTCGACGGTCTGGCGAACATGAAGGCGAAGCTGCCCTCGCTGGCCCGCGTGGCCAACGGCTGGCAGATGAACACGGACACGATGGGCGTGTACGGCAACGCGTATCTGAAGCGGGCCATCGTGGCGATGGTGGGTCTGGGCGCCAACCAGCCCGAAGACGCGATCTATCCGCTGTGCGTCGCCGACGCCGACGGGAAGCCGCTGAAGGGCGAGCACGCGTACGTGATCCGCTTTGAGAAGTCCGAACTGCCCCCGGTCAATGCATTCTGGTCGATCACGATGTACGACGCCGAAGGCTTCCAGGTCGCCAATCCTCTCAACCGCTTCGCGATCGGCGATCGTGACGCCCTGAAGTACGGGCCCGACGGCTCGCTCGAGATCTACGTGCAGAGCACCAATCCCGGCCCGGACAAGGAGTCCAACTGGCTCCCGGCTCCGGCGTCGGGAACGCTGGGCGTGACCATGCGGCTGTACGCCCCGAAAGCCACGGCTCTGGACGGCCGCTGGAACCCGCCGGCGGTTCGTCTCGCGAAGTGACTTTGGCCTCATGGGGCCCGGTTGGCCGGCCCCTTCACACCACCCTGTCGAGGCTTGACCATGCTGATCGAGTTCATCGCTATCGCCGCGCTCTCCACGGCCTCCGCGGCCTCATCCGGTTCAACGGAACCATCGGCGGAGAGCACGCCGGCGCAGAGCGCGACCGGGACGCCGCGGGCTGAGGAGCCCAGCACCGGCACGCCGGATCGCGCAGGCGAGGCGACGTTGGAGCCGGGAGCGCCGGCCGCGACCGATCTGGCCAAGAAGCTCGCCAACCCCATCTCGGACCTGATCAGCATCCCCTTCCAGTTTAACTACGACACGGGCTTCGGCCCGAGCGACGGGGATCGCCTCACCCTCAACATCCAGCCGGTGATCCCGTTCTCGATCAGCGAGGACTGGAACCTCATCACGCGGACGATCATCCCGCTGATCCAGCAGGAGTCACCGGCTCCGGGCATCGACGATGAGTTCGCGCTCGGCGACGTGCTCCAGTCGTTCTTCTTCTCGCCCAAGGACCCGGTGGAGGGCTGGATTATCGGGGCGGGGCCCGTGGTGCTCTGGCCCACCGGAACCGAGCCCACGCTGCGGTCGGAGTCTCTGGGGCTGGGTCCGACGCTGGTGGCGCTGCAGCAGCAGTCGGGCTTCACCTACGGCATGCTGGTCAACCACGTCTGGTCGGTGACGCAGAGCGACGACAAGGACGAGGTCAACTCGACGTTCCTGCAGCCCTTCGTGTCATATTCCTGGCCCACCGCCACCACGCTGACGCTGAACACCGAGAGCAGCTACGACTGGAACAGCGAGTCGTGGACGGTGCCGCTGAACCTGCAGGTGAGCCAGATCCTGAAGGTCGGGCCGCTGCCGGTTCAGTTCACGGTGGGCGGGCGCTGGTACGCCGAGTCGCCCGACGGCGGCCCGGAATGGGGCCTGCGCTTCGCGTTCACCATCCTTCTTCCCAAGTAGTCACTCTCTCCCGGAGCACGCATGGCCTTCCGCGATCATCTCGGCGCGTCCCTCGGCTGTCTTGGTCTGTTCACCGCGTGCGCGTTCGGCGAACCGCCGCCCGCGAGCCCCGGGACCGACGCGGGCGAGGCGACGGCGAGCACCGAGGCACCGCGCGACCTGAGCGCCGCGGGCGGGTCCGCCCACGAGATCAACCTGTCGTTCACGGGCTACGCGTGGCTCACGAGCTTCAATGGCACCGCGGGGGTGCGCGGCGTGGAAGCGGACGTGGACGAGTCGTTCATCGACATCCTGAACAACTCCGACAGCATCTTCGGGCTGATGGGCTCGCTTGACCTGGACGTGAACCGCTTCGTGTTCCAGTTCAACGGCGCGTACACCCGGGCCGAGTTCGATCAGTCGCGCGGGGTGGCCCGCAGCGGGCCCTTGGACTCGTCGGCTTCGGTCCGCGCCACGATCAACACCACGGTGGAATCGGCGTGGCTCGAGTTTTTCGCGGGATACCGCCTGCTCGAGATGCCCTTGGGTGAGCAGAAGACCGCGGGCTTGCAGGTGGATGCGTTCGCCGGCTTCCGCTATACGACGCTGGATTTTGACACTTCGGTGACCGCTGATGCCGACATCACGCTGCCCGGGGGCACCGACCTGTCGGCGGGTGATCGCCGCGACATCGGCGGGGACGAGGGCTGGTTCGAGCCGTTCATCGGCGTGCGGGCCGGGCTGAAGATCACCGAGCACTGGCGGCTGAGCCTCCGCGGCGACGTGGGCGGATTCGATGTCGACCACTCCGCCTTCGCATGGCAGGTGCTGGCAGCCGCGGGCTACGAGTGGCGGATGGACGGCTGGCGGCTGGGCCTGTTCGGCGGCTATCGCGCATTGGGGCAGGACTTTGAGAAGAACGGCGTGGTATGGGACGTGGTGACCCACGGCCCGATCATGGGGTTCCGGGCGGGGTTCGACTTCTGAGGCCCGCGCCGCCGCGGCTCGTTCACCCGAACAACCCCGCCGCGGGCGGATCGACGGGGCGAATGCAGGCCGGCTCGTCGTTTCGCGGCGAGTTGACGCGACTGGAAACCGGCCAGCACACCAGCGCATCGTCGGGCGCGGGGCGGAGCAGGTCCAGCACCTGCGCGGGGTCCTCGATGGCGGGGTTCAGCCAGCGGTCGATGTCCGCCGGCGCAAGGATCACCGGCATGCGGTCGTGCAGCGACTGCATGAGCGCGTTGGGCGTGGTGGTGATGACCGTGAACGTCCGCACCGCGGGCTGATCACCGCCTCCGCCCCATGACTCCCACAGTCCCGCGAACGCGAGAACATCTCCTTCGCCCGTCGGGCGGATGTAGTACGCCTGCTTGGGCTGGCCGTCGGCGGCCTTCTTCCACTCATAGAACCCGCTGACGGGCACGATGCATCGGCGGCGTCTGATCGCGGCGCGGAAGGCGGGCTTGGACTCGATGCCCTCGGCGCGGGCGTTGATCATCGACGCGCCGATGGCCAGGTCCTTGGCCCAGTGTGGCACGAGCCCCCAGCGCAGCAACGCGGCCTCGCGACCGCCCGAGGAAGAGGAGAACACCACCGGCGCGTCCTGGGTGGGCGCGACGTTGTAGCGCTCCTTGAACTCGATAGGCCCGGAGGTGAGCGTCATCAGGCGGTGGAGCTGCTTCCAGGTGAACAGGTGGGTGTAGCGCCCGCACATGCCCGAGCGTACGCAGGGCACGGGGCGCCGAACGACGCCCGGTCCGGCGGACACCGCAGCGCGTGGCCCTCGGGCCTGCCCACTACTATTGAGCATGCCTCCGACGCTGAACCCGACGGACCTGTCTTCCCTTCGCCCCCGGCTGGATGAAGTCGGGCAGGGCCACGTGCTCGCCTTCTGGGACCAGTTGAGCGAGTTGCAGCGGGCCGCGCTGGCCGAGCAGATTCGCTCGATCGACTTGGGCGGGCTCACCCGGCTCATCGACGAGCACGTGCGGGCCAAGCCCGGCGCGGGCGCGGCGGGCCCGGCGGCGGACATTCGGCCCGCGCCGTTCTTCTCGCGCGACGGACGCGGGTATGACCGCGCGGCGATGGCGGCGAAGGGAGCCGAGTTGATCCGCGCGGGCAAGGTCGCGGCCTTCACCGTCGCGGGCGGGCAGGGCTCGCGCCTGGGCTACGACGGGCCCAAGGGGTGCTTCGTCGCGGGCGCGATCACGGGCAAGCCGCTGTTCGCGTTCCTGGCTGAGTGGATCCTGGCGGCGCAGCGCCGGCATTGCACGGGCGGCGCGGTGATTCCGTGGTACATCATGACCAGCCCCATCAACCACGCGGCGACGGTGGACTTCTTCCGCAAGCACGCCTTCTTCGGCCTGCGGGAGCACGATGTCATGTTCTTCCAGCAGGGCGTCATGCCCTCTTTGGAGATGGGCACCGGGAGGATGCTGCTGAACCAGAAGGGCGAGATCGCGCTGAACCCCGACGGTCACGGCGGGTCACTGCGGGCGCTCAAGGCCTCGGGCGCGCTGGATGACCTGGAGAGCCGGGGTGTCGAGCACCTGTCGTACACCCAGATCGACAACCCGCTGGTGCGGGTGATCGACCCGCTGTTCATCGGGCTGCACGCCTTCGGGCCCGGCTCCAGCGGGCAGATGTCGAGCAAGATGGTCCCCAAGGCCCACGCCGGCGAGAAGGTGGGCGTCTTCTGCACGGTGAACGGGCGGACCAGCGTGATCGAGTACTCCGACCTGCCCGCCGAGCTGAGCGCCGCGAAGAACCCCGACGGCTCGCTGAAGTTCCTGGCCGGGTCGATCGCGGTCCATGTGATCGGCGTGAAGTTCATCCGGTCGCTGACCTCCGGCGCGGGGGCGGGTGGCGGGGCCCTGCCGTGGCACCGGGCGGAGAAGAAGGTGCCGTTCGTGGACCTGAAGACCGGGCAGCGCGTGGAGCCCTCGAGCAACAACGCGGTGAAGCTCGAAGCGTTTGTGTTTGACGCGATCCCGCTGGCCGAGTCGTCGATCGTGCTGGAGACCGACCGGATCGAGGAGTTTGCGCCCATCAAGAACGCCTCGGCCCCGGGCGTGGCCGACTCGCCCGACACCTGCACGGTCATCCAGACCCACCGCGCCGCGCGCTGGCTGGAGGGAGCGGGCTGCAGAATCCCCTACAACGCCGCGGGCGAGCCCGACTGCGTGATCGAACTGTCGCCGCTGCGGGCGTGCGAAGCGGGCGACCTGAAGACCGGCGAAACTCCCAAGGCGATCCCCGCCGGGGCGAGGGTGGCGATGTGAGAAGAGGGAAGTGATCAGTGATCAGTGATCAGTGATCAGTGATCGGTGATCAGAAAGAAGCTTGGTCAGATGGGTGGCACAGGCGTGCCGTGTGTGCCGAGAAGGCGGGGAGTTCCGCAGAGGCGTCTCGCCCTGGTCACCAGAAACCATGCTCTGAAGCCGTTTCGATGGAGTGCTCTCCCATCACCACTACCTGCTCACTGATCACTGGTCACTGATCACTCTTCCCTCTCCCATGTCCTACTCCCTCCCCTCCGCGCTTGCCCGTCAGACCCGCTTTGTGCGGCTGGGCCCCACCGATGTGCCCGCGCTGCTCGCGCATCCGGATTGGTCCACGCCCGCGCCGGTGATGATCTGGATGCACGGGCGCACCGCCGACAAGACACTCGACAACGGGCGCTACCTCCGGTGGATCCGCGCGGGGATCGCAGCCTGCGCGATCGACCTGCCGGGCCACGGCGAGCGCGTGGACGTGGAGTGCCACGCACCCGACAAGATCAACCGGGTGATCGAGGGAGTCCTGGGCGAGATCGATCATGTGGTCGAGTCTCTGCGCCACTCCGCCTTCGGGGGTGTCTTTGACACCGACCGCATGGGGCTGGGCGGCATGTCCGCCGGCGGCGTGGCGACTCTGCGCCGCCTGTGCGACCCGCACGACTTCCGCTGCGCCGCGGTCGAGAGCACCGCGGGCGATCTGGCGGCGCTGTATCGCCTGCCGGGGTGGCCCCGACCGAAGCCCGAAGAGGTGGAGCACCTTGATCCGCTCCGCCACGCTGAGGGCTGGCGGCCCATCCCGCTGCTGGCGCTGCACAGCGAGGCCGATCGGCTGGTGCCGCTGTCGTGCCTGACGCCGCTGATCGACCGGCTTCGCGACCGATACGCCCGGCTCGCGGCCCCTGAGGACTGGCTGCGGGTCAAGACCTGGCCGTTCACAGGCGCTCCCGACGAACACAGCGGGTTCGGCAAGGTGGCCTCAGAGGCCAAGACCATCCAGACCGACTTTCTGGCCCGGTGGCTGGGGGCCCAGCCGCCCCCCCCGGCCCCACCGCCCCCACCACCCCCACCAGCCCCCTCCCCCACGGCCCCTTGACAGATCGCTTATCCTTAGGCCAACCTAGGAGATCTCATGCGCCATCTGATCCTGTCGCTCGTCCTGTCCGCCGGCCTCGTCATGCCCGCCTTCGCGGCTGATCCGGATTTCCGCCAGAAGGTCCAGGACGCCGCGAAGCAGATGCGGCAGCAGATGAGCGACCCGTCGAACGCGAAGCTCAGCCGCACGGAGCGTGCCAAGAAGAGCACCGAGGCGATGAACGCGGCGCTCAAGGGCATGGACGTGTCCAAGGTTTCGGCCGAGGACATGGCGTTCGTGATCGAGCAGTTCCCGATGATCGGGGCGTCGGAGGCCGCGGGCGCGATCCGCAACCGGCTGCAGGACCTGGCCAAGGACGATGGCGAAGCCGGCGCAAAGGCCTCGCTGTCTCGCTTCATGATGGACGCCAGCTCGCCCACGGGCGCCAAGCTGGCCGGCGAGTTCGTCAAGCACCCGGGCTTCAAGGACCTGATCAAGGCGGGCAAGGGCGCCGACGGCCTGCAGCGTCTGGGCTTCGTCGAAGACTCGGCGATCACCTCCAACAAGTCGGCGCTGTACGCGCTCGCCGACGTGCTGCCCGTGACCGGCACGCCGCAGAGCGCCCGCCAGTTGACCGCGTTCTTCATGAACCTCGTGGACGTGACCCCGGCCGAGGACAAGGCGGCCCGCGAGCCGCTGCGCCTGAAGCTCATTGACCGCGTGAAGAACGCGATCGCCTCGTCCTCCGAGGGTGACGGCGGCGCGGCCATGGGCAAGCGACTGGAGGCCGACCTCAAGAGCCTCGAGTCCACGCTCGCCAAGGGCGAGTTCATCGGCAACACCGCGCCGGAACTCACCTTCACCTGGACCAGCCCCGACTTCAAGATGGGCGACAAGGCCCCGATCAAGCTGTCGGACCTCAAGGGCAAGGTGGTGGTGCTGGACTTCTGGGCCACGTGGTGCGGGCCGTGCGTGGGCTCGTTCCCCAACGTGCGCGACCTGGCGGCCCACTACAAGGGCCATGACGTGGTCATCCTGGGCGTCACCAGCCTGCAGGGCAACCATGTCGTCTGGAAGGACGGCCGCCCCGGCGAGCGCGTGGACACCAAGGACAACGCGGCCAAGGAATACGAACTCATGGGCACGTTCATGAAGGACATGGACATGACCTGGCCCGTCGCCTTCAGCGAGCAGGCCGTCTTCAACCCCGAGTACGGCATTAGCGGCATCCCCCACGTGGTGATCCTGGACGTGGACGGCAAGGTCCGCTTCCGCGGCCTGCACCCCGCCAGCCCGGCGGAGGAGAAGCACTCCAAGATCGATGCCCTGCTGAAGGAAGCCGGTCGCAGCGTGCCCGGCGGGAAGTAATCAGGGCGTAGTACGTCGGGCGTAGTTGGAAGTCAGTCAACCAGAGCGCCGCCCGGTTGGGCGGCGCTTTTCATTTGGGCACCGCGGGTGAAGGTCCTCGTTGAACGTGGCTCAACCGTGGCCCAGGTACGCCTTGCGCACCGCATCGCTGGCGGCGAGTTCCTTCGCCGGGCCGCTCATGGCGACCGCGCCGACCTCGAGCACCACCGCGTGATGGGCGACCTGCAAGGCCATGTGGGCGTTCTGCTCCACCAGCAGAATGGTGGTGCCCTGCTGGTTGATCTCGCGGATGATCTGGAAGATCGTCTGGACAAGCTGCGGCGCCAGGCCCAGGCTGGGCTCGTCGAGCAGGAGCAGCTTCGGCCGCGCCAGCAGCGCGCGGGCGATGGCGAGCATCTGCTGCTCGCCGCCCGAAAGCGTGCCTGCGGACTGCTTCAGCCGCTCGCGCAGGCGCGGGAAGAGCGTGAGCACGCGCTCGCGGTCCTTGGGGATGTCGGCGTCATGGCGGGTGAACGCGCCCAGGTCGAGGTTCTCGCTGACGCTCATGTTGGCGAAGACGCCGCGACCCTCGGGGCAGTGACACAGCCCGCGCCGCACCAGGGTGTGGGGCGAGACGCCGCTGATGGACTCGCCGGCGAATTTGACCTCGCCCGAAGACTTGATCATGCCGCTGATGGCGCGGAGCGTGGTGCTCTTGCCCGCGCCGTTGCACCCGATGAGCGTGCAGACCTCGCCGGGCATGACCTTGAAGGAGATGCCGTGCAGGGCCTTGATGGCGCCGTACGCGACTGAGAGCGAGTTGACTTCGAGGAGGGGGGTCATGCCGCACCTCCCGGTTCGCCGAGGTAGGCCTCGATCACCTTGGGATTGGACTGGATCTGTGACGGCGTGCCGCTCGCGATGATCTGCCCGTGGTCGAGCACCGTGATCCGCTCGCAGATGTCCATGACCAGGCCCATGTCATGCTCGATAAGCAGGATGGTGAGCCCGAAGCGCTCGCGGATGAGGCGGATGGTGCCCGCGAGTTCCTTCTTCTCCTGCGGGTTCATGCCCGCGGCGGGCTCGTCGAGCAAGAGCACCTTGGGCTCGGTGGCCAGGGCGCGGGCGATTTCCAGGCGCCGCTGATCGCCGTAGGGCAGGCTGCGTGACTGCTCGCCCGCGCGATCAGCCAGATCGAAGATCTCGAGCAGTTCCATCGAGCGGCGCGTGATCGCCGCCTCCTGCGCCAGATGCCCGGGCGTGCGCAAGAGCGTTGACGCCAGCCCGTGCCGCCCGCGCACGTGGCAGCCCAGCCTCACGTTGTCGATCACGCTCAGTTCGCCGAAGAGCCGGATGTTCTGGAACGTGCGCGACAGGCCCGCGGCGGCGATCTGGTGCGGGCGACACGTCTCGATCCGCGTGCCATCGAGCGTGATCGTGCCGGTCATGGGCGTGTACACACCCGTGAGCAGGTTGAAGACCGTGGTCTTGCCCGCGCCGTTGGGGCCGATGAGCCCGTACAGCACGCCCCGTGGCAGGTGCAGGTTGAACGCCTGCACCGCCTTGAGACCGCCGAAGGAGATGCCGATGTCGCGCACGTCGAGCAGCGCGGGGCCGGATGGCGCGGCGGGCGCGGGGCGGGCTGCGGAGGCGGCGGCATTCACAGTCGCCCTCCCCCGCGCGAAGCGACCGAATTGAGCGCCGAAGCGACGGGAGCCGGGCCCATCGGATCCTTGGGCGGCTTCTTCTTGAACAGCTTGCCCATCTCCCACACTTCGTGCACGCCGAAGAGGCCCTGCGGGCGCAGGATCATCATGAGCACCAGCAGCAGGGCGAAGAGGATCATGCGGTACTCGCCGAGTTCAAAGCCCTTCTCGGTGATCCAGCCGGGCTTCTTGCAGGCCCAGCCCGCCAGCGCGAGCAGGACGGGGGCGAGCGCCAGGATCGCCACCGCGAAGCACACCTCGCGCAGGGCCCGGCGGTGCCTGATCGCCAGGCCCACGCCGATGCCGATCGCCGCGACCGCGCCCAGCCAGGGCCACAGCGGGAGGTACTCACCCGGGTTGCGCAGGATCTCGGGCAGCATGGTGAGCAGCGCGGCGGCCAGCACCACGCCACTGATCGAGCCCAGCCCGCCCAGCACCACGGGGATGAGGATGTCGAATGAGCGGACGAAGTTGGCGTCGGTGGGCGTGAGGTTGTTGCCCGACTGATGGGCGAAGAGCCCCCCGCCGATGCCCGCGAGCACCGCCCCGATGACGAACGCGCGGACCTTGATCCGCGTGAGGTTGATGCCCATGGCCTGCGCGGCGATCTCGTCTTCTCGCACCGACAGGAACGCCCGCCCGGTGCTGGACTGCTTCAGGCGGTAGCAGATGAGGATCGTCGCCCCGAGGAAGAAGACCGTCCAGAAGAGGTTGTTGAACGCGGTGAGGCCCAGACCCGTGTCCACGCTCACAAAGCCCAGCGACCCGCCCAGCGCCATCGCGCTGGACAAGCCCGCGTCCTTCACCGCCGCCGCGTCGGCCAGCACCGGGCCGGTCTGCTGCAGGAGCACGCGCACGATCTCGCCGAAGCCCAGGGTGACGATGGCGAGGTAGTCGCCGCGCAATCTCAGCGATGGCAACCCCACCAACCACCCGAACAGGCCCGCCACCAGACCGCCCCCGACGCATCCCGCCGCGAACAGCCAGACTTGCGGCGGGAACCACCCCTCGGGCGGCGTGACCGGCACCTCGTTCCAGATCAGCAGCCCGCCGTAGTACGTGATCCAGCCCGCGACATATGCGCCGATGGCCATGAACCCGGCGTGCCCGATGGAGAACTGCCCGGTGAACCCGTTGACCAGGTTGAGCGACACCGCGAGCAGGATGTTGATCCCCATGTTGCAGAGGACGTTGAGCCAGTAGGGCCCGATGACCTCCGCACGCTGCAGGCCGTACGCCCCCAGCGCCAGCGCGATGACCACCACCACGGGCAGCAGCCCGGCGAACAAGGTGCGCCCCGCTCCCGGGCGGCATGAGGGATCACGGGCTAGTTCAAGAACACGCGACACGCGTTAGACCTTCTCCCGTGTTGGGCGGCCCAGAAGCCCCTCGGGCTTCACGAGCAGCACGAAGATGAGCACCGCGAAGACATACAGGTCCTTGAGCGCGGGGGCGTTGTCGTAGCCCATCTGCTTGACGCCCCAGATGCCGAACTGCTGCACGGCCGAGATCAGGAAGCCGCCCAGCATCGCCCCGCGGATCGAGCCGATCCCCCCCACCACCGCCGCCACAAACGCCGTGAGCCCCAGCAGCACCCACCCCGCGTCGGCCGTCTGCGACACCAGCGGGTACTTGATCGCGTACAGGAACCCGCCAGCCGCGCCGAGCATGGAGCCCAGCACGAACGTGAACGAGATGACGAAGTTGACGTTGATGCCCATCAGGGCGGCGTTGGGGATGTTGAAGGACACCGCCCGCATGGCCTGGCCCAGTTTGGTGCCGTACACCAGGAACTGCAGCGCGACCATGAGAAGGATCGCGGTGAGGACGATGGCGATGTCCACCCACAGGATCTTGACGTCCTGACGCTGCCCGCCGCCGTCGGTGGTGTTCAGCAGCAGCACGCCCGCGATGACCGCGGCGGGACCGGCGACGTACGCCCACTTGGGAATCCGCGCCGCCCACTTCGCCTTGGCCACCATGAACGGCGCCGCGATCGCCGCGACGATCAGCAGCAGCCAGTACCACGCCAAATTCACGTCCCAGTCCGGCAGCGCGATCGTCGCCAGCGGGCGGTCGGTGATCAGCGGCGGCATGGGCTTGGGCCGCGGGCCGAAGATGAGCGATTGCCCGCTGTTCTGCAGCAGCAGCGAAATCCCGATCGCGGTGATCAGCACGTTGAGCCGCGGGGCCTTGCGCAGGGGCTTGTACGCCAGTCGCTCGATGGTGAACCCCAGCACGCCGCAGGTCAGCATGGCCATCGCCAGCACGATGCCCCCGGTCCACCAGGGCGCGGCGGCCCCGGCGCCCTCCCCCACCGCGAACCAGCCGGCGAAGACCAGGCTCGTCCACGCCCCCAGCACCACGATGTCGCTGTGCGCGAAGTTGATGAACTTCAGCACGCCGTAGACCATCGTGTAGCCCAGCGCGATCAGCGCGTAGAGGCTGCCCAGCGCGATGGTGGTAACCAGGGTTTGGAGCAGATCGGTCATGCCAAGAACGACACAAGAGCGGCCACGTGAAGGGGGCAGTTTAGCGACTCCCGAGTAGGTCGGCACTCCGTGCCGACTCTTCGCCTCGGGCACCCCGCCCTCCCCGCCAAGGCCTTCGCCTCTCACCTCTCGCTCCCCGCTCCATTACCATGCCCTCGTGTCCGACGTTGACTCCAGTTCGCCAAACGCGGCCGACCGCCGCGACATGACCCCCCTGGCCCTTGGGATCATGTCGGCGGCCTTGCTGTCGCTCTGGCTTTGGCGCGAATGGCCCGCCTGGCCCGCGCTCGCCTGCCTCGCCAGCGGCACGGCCGCTCTGATGATCGCCCGGCGCAGCACGGCCGTCGCGAACTGGCCCGGCCAACTCGGGGCACTCGCCGGACTTCTCGACGCCGCAATGTGGTTTGTCCTGATCCGCACACTGGGCACGGGGCTTGATCCCGCGGTGGAATCGCTCGCTCGCGCCGCCGTGCTGCCCGCGCTGGCGATCGGGCCCGTGCTCGTCATGCGGCTTCACCCCGCCGGGCTGCCCTACGCGGTGGGTCAATGCGCGGGGCTGGTCGTCGCGGGCTGCTGGTCGCTGACCGAACTCGCCCACGTGCCGCCCGTCAGCGGCTCGATGTGGTGGCCGGTGCTCGCGGGCATGCTGCTGGGGCTGGGGCCGCTCGCGTGGATCATGCTGAAGCCCTCGGCGGGCGGCGCGATCTCGTTGGCGGCGATCGGACTGGTCTACGTCTCCTACAACGGCGCGCCGGCGCTCGCCACCGTGTGGGCTGAGAAGCAACTCCGCAACCCAGCCATTTACGCCGCTTCCAAGGCCACACGCGAGGACCTGCAGGACGCGTACGCGGTTTTTGCGATCACCCCCGGCGTGGTGGACCGCGTGATGGTGCGCGTGCCCAACGGGGACTGGTCGCGCGGCGGTGACTTCATCGAGGCCTACACCATCACCTCAGGCATCGCCGATGGCTCCGACCCGCGCGGGAGGATCTTCTCCGTGAAGTCCGCCGAGCCCCACGGCGACCTGCTGCTCTCCCGCGACGTGACGCTGACGGAGATCGGAACCAGGGCGAAGCCGCTGACGGGTTGGCCGTTGGTACTGGAAGCGAGATTTACGAGGACACAGCACCCCGAGGCTCTTTCCTTCCAATACTCGCTGCTTGTTGGGCTCTTCGGCGGGATGCTGGCGGCATGGCTTCACTCTTCTCGCGATGGCCTGACCAAGGCAAGCCTTGTCCTTTCACTTGGCATCTGCGGGTCGGTTGCGGTCACCGAGCCTGGTTGGTCGGCTGTGGCGGTGGCTGCTCTGCTCTCGTTGTACGCGTTCACGAGAACCTGGGCCGCATCCCGCCCCGCTCTCACCCTGCTCGACCTTGGCATTGTGCTGTGGTTCACCCTGCTGATGCTCGACCTCGACCGCACGTGGTAACCGCTCGCCACCTCGCCACCCATCACCTCGACACCGCTCTTCCCCTACTCTGTCTTCATGTCCACCCGCACCGCTCCGTCCCCCGTCGTCGTCAAGCCGCCCGTGCCCGCGCGGGCCGACCGCCTGCTCGCGCTCCCGCCCTTCCTCTTCAACCAGATCGACGACAAGAAGCGGGCCGCGATCGCCGCCGGCAAGGACGTCATCAACCTGGGCGTGGGCGACCCGGACAAGCCCACGCCGTCGTTCATCATCGACGCGCTCGACAAGGCCGCGCGCGTCCCCGCCAACCACCAGTACCCCGACTGCTACGGCACCAAGGCCTTTCTCGCCGCCGCCGCACGATTCATGCAGGCCCGCTTCGGCGTCAAGGCCGATCCGTCGCGCCATCTGCTGGCGCTCATCGGTAGCAAGGACGGCATCGCCCACTTGCCGATGGGGTTGCTGAATCCCGGCGATGAAAGCATCGTCTTCGCGCCCGCCTACCCGGTCTATCGATCCGCGACCATCCTCGCCGGCGCGACCGCGAACGTGATCCAGACCCGGGGCGAAGACGGCTGGCTCCCCCGCTTCGACGATCCCGCGCTCGCGCAGACCGCCCGGCGTGCCGGCTGCAAACTCATGTGGATGAACTACCCGGGCAACCCCACCGGCGCGGCGGCCTCGCGCGAGACGTTCGACCGCGCGGTTCAGTTCGCCAAGGAACACCGGCTGGTGCTCGCTTCGGACCTGGCCTATTCCGAAATCTACTTTGACCGCCCCGAGAGCGTGCCCTCGATGTGGCAGTCGGAGGGCGCTGACCTCGACACCTTCCCGGGCATCGAGTTCCACTCGCTCAGCAAGACCTTCAACATGACCGGCTGGCGCATCGCCTTCGCGGTCGGACACCCGGATGTGATCGGGGCGCTTCGCCAGGTGAAGGACAACGTGGACTCGGGCGTCTTCAACGCCATCCAGGACGCGGGCGTGGTCGCCCTCGACCGCTTCAACGACCCGGCCATCGGAGCGATGCGCGAGGAGTACCGCGTCCGGCGCGACCTCGTGGTCCGCGGCCTGCGGGCCATCGGCTGCGAGGTGAGCGAGCCGCGGGCCGGCATCTTCGTGTGGGCGCGATGCCCCATCGACCCGGCCACCGGCAAGCCGATGGACTCGTGGAAGTTCGTAGGCAAACTGATCGACGAGGCCGCCGTGGTCACCGTGCCCGGCGCGGGCTTCGCCGAGAGCGCCGCATCGTGGGTCCGCGTGAGCCTGACCCGGGAAACCGGGCGGATCAGCGAAGCGATGGACCGACTGAAGCGGCTGACCTGAGGGGTGGGCTGGCTCCTTCGAGCCTCGGCGTGACTCGGCCGCCCTTCCCGCCTATCCTCCCCCCCTGCCGCGAAACGGGCCGGTCAAGACGGGCGTACGTATTTCTCCGGGCTCCGCGAGCCCCCACGCCCCCCCGCCAGCGCATCGATAGGTGTTCCATGTACGCGATCATTCAGGAAGGCGGCGGTCAGCGCAAGGTTGAGGTTGGCCAGGAGATCCTGGTGGACCTCATCGACGGCGGCGCGGCCGCGGTGGGTGCGAAGGTCAACTTCGACAAGGTCCTCGTCATCGGCGACGGCAAGAAGGCCGGCAAGCTGGGCGAGCCCTTCATCAAGGGCGCGTCGGTGAGCGCTGAGGTCCTCGAGTCGCTCAGCAAGGGCGACAAGATCTACATCCACAAGTTCCGCACCCGCGAGGGCTACCGGCGCAAGACCGGTCACCGCCAGAAGTACACCGCGGTCAAGATCACCGCCATCAACGGCTGATCCGGCGGCTCGGAGAACCCAGCATGACCACGCCACGGGTCCAGGATTCCGGGGCTGGTGACACACGCGCCCGTCCGCACCGGCTGCGAAAGTGGCTCCTGCGCGGGCTGGTGGCGACGCTCGTGCTCGTGATCGGCGTTGAGCTCTTCGCCCGGTTTGCCCTGGGCCTGGGCGACCCGCCCCTGTACCGGTCTGACCCGGAGCTGGGGTACACCGTCGCCCCCGGGCGCTACCACCACCTGCACAACACGATCACCATCAACAGCGCCCTGATGCGCTGCCCCGAGCTGCCCCAGCGCAAGAGCACGCCCGGCGAACTGCGCGTGCTGGTCATGGGCGACAGCATCATCTACGGCGGCTCGCAGACCGACGACGCGGACCTCGCCACGGCGCGGCTGGAACTCACGCTCGCGGGCGAGCGAAAGACGCCCGTGCGCGTGGCCAACATCGCGGTGGGTTCCTGGTGCGCGGGCAACCTGCTGGCGTACGCCAGGCGCTTTGGGACGTTCGACGCCGACGCGGCGGTGCTGGTCTTCAACAGCCTGGACTACGGCGCGGTGGTGCGACCAGGGCTGAGCTGGGCTCTGCCCCAAGGCAAACCCTGGCTCGCGCTCGAAGAAGGCGTTCAGCGCTTCCTGGCCAGGCGGGGACTGGGCCCCCAGCCCTCTGCAGGCGTGGACGAATACAACCCCACGCCGCAAGACGCCCAGCGCTCGCTCGACGACCTTCGCGGGTTGATTGACCTGCTGCGCGCGCGGGGAGTCGCCGTGGTCGTGGTCCAGTTCCCCAAGCTCAGCGAACTGCAGTCGGGCTACCTGCCGGGGCACCAGCGGTTACTGGACCAACTGACGTCGATGGGCGTTCCGGTGATTCAGGCCGAGCCCGCGATCCGCGAAGCGATGAACCGCGGCGTGCCGTTCTATCGCGACGACATCCACCCCACTCCCCAAGGCCAACAGGTTCTCGGAACCATCTTGGAACAGGCCGTGAAGCGGGCGCTGGCGGACAGGCCACCGAGCCCACCGGGGTGAATCTGGGTATTCAGGGTGATCGGCGCGAGGCCGATGTTGGATCTGGGGACTGGCCAGCGTGCGGGTTCACCCATACCGGGGTATACTTCATCCATTCATCCGCATGAACGGATGAACGAGGACTCTTCCATGCCTAGCCGCTTCGCCCAGCATGCCGCCCGCCGCCTTCTTTTGGTTGACGGCGGCATGGGCACGCAGATCTTCACCCGGAACCTGTCGGTCGAGAAGGACTACTGCGGGTGCGAGAACTGCACCGACATCCTGGTTCGCACGCGGCCGGACGTGATCGGGAGCATCCACGAGGCCTATCTGGCGGCGGGCGCGGACTGTGTGGAGACGGACTCGTTCGGGGCGAACAAGCTGGTGCTGGGTGAGTTCGGGCTGACGCCGGAGACGCGCTCGCTGAACAAGATGGCGGCGGAGGTGGCCCGGGCCGCGTGCGACAAGCACGCGAGCGCTGACAAGCCGCGGTTTGTGCTGGGCAGCATGGGCCCTGGGACCAAGCTGATCACGCTCGGGAACACGCACTGGGACGAACTTTTTGACAGCTATCGCGAGCAGGCGCGGGGGCTGCTTGACGGCGGGGTGGACGCGTTCCTGCTCGAGACGTGCCAGGACATCCTGCAGATCAAGTGCGCGATCAACGCGATCCTGGCGGCGCTGGCGGAGCGGAACAAGACCACCGACGACGTACCGATCATGGTGAGCGTGACGATCGAGACCACCGGCACGATGCTGGTGGGCTCATCGATCGAGGCGGCGGCGGCGGTGATCGCGCAGTACCCGGTGATGTCCTTGGGTCTGAACTGCGCCACCGGGCCGGTGGAGATGAGCGATCACGTCCACTATCTGGGCAAGCACTGGGGCGCGGGGCGCACGGGCGGGCGGGGTGTGAGCGTGATGCCCAACGCCGGGCTGCCCGTTCTGCACGAAGGCCGCACGGAGTACCCGCTGCAGCCGGGGCCGTTCGTTGAGGCGATGCTGAAGTTCGTTGAGAACGACGGGGTGAGCATCGTTGGCGGCTGCTGCGGGACGACGCCGGCGCACATCAAGATGCTGCACGACGCGCTGGCTGAACGGAAGCTCTTTGACCGCTCGTCGGCGGGCACGCGGCGGACCGTGGCTGTCTCAGCCCCCAAGCCCGCGGTGGCCTCGCTCTACCAGCCGCAGGACCTGCGGCAGGACAACTCGATCCTGATCATCGGCGAGCGGATGAACGCGTCGGGGAGCAAGAAGTTCAAGCAACTGCTGGAGGCGGAGGATTGGGACGGGATCGTGAGCCTGGCGCGCGAGCAGGTGCGTCACGACAGCGCCCACGTGCTGGACCTGAACGTGGACTACGCCGGCCGCGACAACGCCCGGGACATGGCGGAGATCGTGAAGCGCGTCGTGCGGCAGGTGGATTCACCGCTGATGCTGGACAGCACGCAGATCAAGACGCTGGAGGCGGGGCTGAAGCACGCGCCGGGCAAGTGCATCATCAACAGCGCGAACTTTGAGGACGGGGAGCACAAGTTCGACGAGGTGTGCCGACTGGCGACGACCTACGGCGCGGCCCTGGTGATCGGGTCCATCGACGAGGACAAGGAAGCCTCGATGGCGCGGACGGCGGATCGCAAATTGTCGATCGCGCAGCGGGCGTTTGACCGGGCGACGAAGGTCCACGGCATGGCGGCCGAGGACCTGATGTTCGACCCGCTGGTGCTGCCCATCAGCACGGGCATGGCCAGCGACCGGCGCTCGGGGCTGGAGACGATCGAGGGCGTTCGGCGGATTGCGGCGGCGATGCCCGAGTGCCAGACCACGGTGGGGCTCAGCAACGTGTCGTTCGGGCTCAAGCCCGCGGCGCGGGTGGCCCTCAACAGCGTGTTCCTGCACGAACTGCGCGAAGCCGGGCTGACCAGCGCGATCCTGCACTTCAGCAAGATCCTGCCCAAGAACAAGATCCCGCAGGAACAGTGGGACGCGGCGCTGGACCTGATCTATGACCGGCGGGCGCAGAGCGCGGGGGGCACGGGCCTGCCCGCGGGCGTGACCGACGAGAAGTTTGACCCGCTGGCCCGCTTCGTAGAACTCTTCAAGGACGCTTCGGACGCGTCAAGCGCCAAGAAGGAGAAGAAGGTCCTTGCGCTCGAAGAACGCCTGCAGGCCCACATCATCGACGGCGAGAAAGAGGGCCTTCAGGCCACGCTCACCGAAGCGATGGCGAAGTACAAGCCGCTGGACATCATCAACGACCACCTGCTGGCGGGCATGAAGGTCGTGGGCGATCTCTTCGGCTCGGGGCAGATGCAGCTCCCGTTCGTGCTGCAATCGGCCGAGGTCATGAAGATGGCCGTCGCCCACCTCCAGCCGTTCATGGAGAAGGTGGAAGGCTCGACCAAGGGCCGGATCGTGCTGGCGACGGTGAAGGGCGACGTGCACGACATCGGCAAGAACCTCGTGGACATCATCCTCTCCAACAACGGCTACACCGTTCACAACATCGGCATCAAGCAGCCGATCGCGGACATCGTGAAGGCGTGGAAGGAAACGGGCGCCGATGCGATCGGCATGAGCGGGCTGCTCGTCAAGAGCGTGAACGTGATGGAGGAGAACCTCCACGAGCTCAACACCCTGGGCGTGAACGTGCCGGTGCTGCTGGGCGGCGCGGCCCTGACGCGGCACTACTGCGAGAGCCACCTGCGCGGCGTCTATAAGGGCCCGGTCTTCTACGGCAAAGACGCCTTTGAAGGCCTGCGCACCATGGACTGCATCATGGGCGGGCGGCAGGGCGAACTGAACGCGGAGATCGAGAATCGCCTGGGCAAGCGCACGGCGGCCGAAGAGGTGATCGCCCGGTCGCGCGCCGAGAGCGCCAACAAGATGGAGGCGTTTGAGGCGGGCAAGGCGTCGGGGTCGGCCTCGGTTTCGGTGATCGAGCGCTCGGACGTGCGCACCGACGTGCCCATCCCCAAGACGCCGTTCTGGGGTTCGCGCGTGGTCAACGACATTGACCTGGACCAGGTCTACCCGTTCATCAACAAGGTGGCGCTGTACCGCGGGCAGTGGCAGTTCAAGCAGGGCGCGATGAGCGACGATGAGTTCGAGGCCCAGATCGCCGACACCGTCGGCCCGATCTTCGATCGCCTCAAGGACCGCTGCAAGCGCGAACGCATCCTGAAGCCCGCGGTGGTCTACGGCTACTTCCCGTGCAACAGCGACGGCAACGACCTGGTGATCTTTGACCCCGCCGACCACGGTCGCGAGATCGAGCGCTTCACCTTCCCGCGCCAGTCGTCGCGCAAGAAGCTGTGCATCAGCGACTTCTTCCGCCCGGTGGAATCGGGCGAGCGCGACGTGATCGCGATGCACTGCGTGACGGTGGGCCACCGCGCCACCGAGGCGGCGCAGGAGCTGTACAAGAGCAACCAGTACACCGAGTATCTCTACCTGCACGGCATGGGCGTGGAGACCGCCGAGGCCCTCGCGGAGTTCTGGCACAAGCGGATCCGGCAGGAACTGGGCATCGGCGGCGATGACTCGCCGCGGGTGAAGGACCTGTTCACGCAGAAGTACCGCGGCTCGCGCTATTCCTTCGGGTACCCCGCGTGCCCGGACATGAGCGACCAGGACCGGCTGTTCCGCCTGCTGGACCCGGCCCGCATCGGCTGCACGCTGACGGAGAACTGGCAGATCGACCCGGAGCAGAGCACCAGCGCGATCGTGGTGCATCATCCGGAGGCGAAGTACTTCAACGTGTGAGCGAGCGGCTCACGCGTAGCGCGTCGGATCCGGCACTCCCGCGCTCACAAACCCCTCGCGGCGCAGCCGACAACTGTCGCAGTGGCCGCACGCGCGGGCCTGGCCCCCCACCGTCACCGGGTCATAGCACGAATGCGTGAGGGCGTAGTCGACACCCAGGCTCGCGCCGAGACGGATGGTGTCGGCCTTGGAGAGGTTCAGCAGCGGGGCCACCACCGCCGGGCCGTGGCCTTCGACGCCCACGCGCGTGGCCAGGCGCGCGGTCGCCGCGAAGGACGCGATGAACTCCGGGCGGCAGTCCGGGTAGCCGGAGTAGTCCACCGCGCTGACGCCGATGTGGATCTCGGCGGCTTCGATGACCTCGGCGAGGGCGGTGGCCATGGAGAGAAAGACGAGGTTGCGCGCGGGCACGTACGTGATCGGGATGCCCGAAGCCATCTCGGCCGCCAGGCGGTCTTTGGGCACGGCAATGTCGGCGGTGAGGGCGGAGCCGCCGATGGCGCCGAGGTCGAGCTTGAGCGTGCGGTGGCTGGCGGCTGAGAGCGAACGGGAGACCGCCTCGGCGGCGCGCAGTTCGTGGCGATGACGCTGGCCGTAGTCAAAGGCCAGCGTGTGGCACTCTCGGTCTTGGGAGCGGGCGAGGGCCAGGACGGTGGCGCTGTCCAGACCGCCGGAAAGCAGGATGACGGCTCGGGTGGGCAGGCGGAACTCCGCGTGAAAAAAGGGCCCCTACCCTAGTCCGTTCATGGAGATCTTCAAGGACTTCAGATTCGAAGCGGCCCACAGCCTGCCCCACCTTCCGCCGGGGCACAAGTGCCGCAACATGCACGGACACTCGTACCGGGTGCGGGTGGTGGTGCGGGGCAAGGTGGACCCGCGGGTGGGCTGGGTGATGGACTTCGCCGACCTGAAGGGAGCGGTGCAGCCGCTGATCGACCGGCTCGACCACAGCGTGCTCGACGAGGTGGAGGGCATGGGCATCTCAACCGCCGAAGGGCTGAGCGTGTGGCTGTGGCGGCGCATCCGCCCCGCGCTCCCGGCTTTGCACCGGGTGGAGGTGTGGGAGACGGCCACGAGCGGCGCGGCGTACAGCGGCGAGGATGAGTGACTCACGCCGCCTGGGCGCTGGAGGGGGCCGTGCGCGAACGCGCGTGCTCCAGAATGAGCGCGATCAGCTTGGGCTTGTCGAGGGGCTTGGAGGCGTAAGCCACGCACCCGGCGGCAAGGCATCGCTCGACCTCGTCGCTCATCGCGTGGGCGGTGAGGGCCACCACGGGGACGCGCAGCCCGCGGTCACGGATCGCCCCGGCGGCGGTGTAGCCGTCCATCACGGGCATCTGCATGTCCATGAGGACGATGTCAAACGAGGAGGGGGACTGGGTGACCGCGTCGAGAGCGAGCTGCCCGTTCTCGACAATGGTGACCTCCGCGCCGGCCTTGCGGAGGACGTGGCCGATGAGCCGCTGATTATCCACGCCGTCTTCGGCGAGCAGAAGCCGCAGACCGACCAAGGGCGGCGTGCCTTGAGCGTCGCTTGGGCTGGGCTCGGGGCGGGTCGCGAGCGGCGACGCCCCGGCTCGCTCGAATTCCAGATCGGCGACAGGGCCGACATTAAGCACCAGGGTGAAGGTGCTTCCGCGGCCCGCGGTGGACTCCACGGTGATGTCGCCGTTCATGAGATGGGCGAGCTTGAGCGAGATCCCGAGGCCCAGCCCGGTTCCGCCGAAGCGGCGCGTGGTGGTGCCATCGGCCTGCTGGAAGGGGGTGAAGATCTTGCCGAGCTGATCGTGCGTCATGCCGATGCCGGTGTCGGAGACGCAGAGCCGCAGTTTGGCCGCGGCGGGGTCGGACTCGTCGAGCGAAGCGGAGAGGGTGACCTCGCCGGCGTGGGTGAACTTGATGGCGTTGCTGAGCAGGTTGAGGACGATCTGGCGTAGACGTGTGGGGTCGCTGAGGATGACGCGAGGCAGCCGGGTGTCGGCGCGGCGGCGCACGGAGAGGCCCTTGAGCTCCGCGCGGGGGCTCATGAGTTCAACCGCATCACCGATCACCGCTTCCAGATTGGTGGGGATGCTCTCGACGGTCATGCGGCCCGCCTCGATCTTGGAGTGGTCCAGCACGTCGTTGAGCAGCGAGAGCAGGTGCTCGCCGTTGCGTTTGATGGTCTCGACGTGCCTTGCGCGGGCCGCGGGGTCGTCAACCTCGCCGCTCCCGAGCAGGTCGGCAAAGCCGAGGATGGCGGTCATGGGCGTGCGGATCTCGTGGCTCATGTTGGCGAGGAACTCGCTCTTGCTGCGGTTGGCCGCCTCGGCGACCTCGCGGGCGTCCTTCACCTGCTGCTGGGCGCGCTTGCGGTCGGAGATGTCGCGGAGGAACACGCCGGCGGCTCCGGCGGCTCCGAGCGACGCGGCGTCGAACTCGATGACGATCGGCGTGCCGTCGCGCTTGAGGGCCATGCGCTCGACGACCTCGCGGTGTTCCTCGGGCGCCCGCAGGCGGGCGGCGATTTCTGAGGAGAAGGCAGCCCGCTGGTCGGGCGGCACGATCATCTCCACCAGGCGTTTGCCCCGGGCTTCGCGGAGCGTGAACCCGAACGTGCGCTGCGCCTGAGCGTTCCACTCGGTAACGCGTCCCTGGTCGTCGATCACCACCACCGCGTCGATGTTGGTGTCCATGACCCGGCGCACCCGGCGCTCGCTCTCGGCGATGCGGCGCGACGCGTCCTTGATGTCGGTGATCTCGGTGATCGCGCCCACCAGCCCGGCGAACCGACCGCCCGGGCCGGTACGGGGCGCGGCGCGGTCGATCACGTCTCCGTAGGAGCCGTCGGCGCGGCGCAAGCGATACTGCACCTCGTAAGGCCGCTGCAGCAAGATCGACTCGCGGATGACATTGGCCACCCGATCAGCGTCGTCGGGATGCACACCCGCGCCCAGCCGCTCGCTGCTCTCCGCGCCAGACGCTCGCCCAGTGAAGGTCTGCCAGGACTGGTTGACATACTCGATTCGCCCGCTGGAGTCGCTCGTCCACACCATCATGGGTGCGCCGTCGCACAGCGAGCGGAAGCGTCGCTCGCTCTCCGAGAGCGTCCCCAAGATGGCCCGCCGACGCGACTGGACGATGAACACGCCCAGCCCCATCACGATGCTGGCGATGAGCCCGGCGGCCATGCCGGTGATGGCCGCGCGGTTCATCCGACCGACGCGGGCCACGAAGCGGTCGGCCTTCACGTCAATGCCCACCAGCGCCTCGACGCGTCCGTCGGGGAAGCGGATCGGTGAGTACGCCGAAATGAACGTGCCCCACGCGTCGCTATGCGGCTCGCTCAGCACCGCCGGAAGGCCCGAGCCCAGCGCCTCGAGCATCGCCTCGTCGGGCTCCTCCACCGGCTGGAGCAGGCCGGCCTGGTCGATCACACCGTCGGCGTCCTTGTCGATGGGCTCGGCGGCGTCAAGTACGAACACCGGCCCGGTGGGGCTCTGACGCACCGTGTAGACATACACCAGGTCGGGCGCCGCCGCGAGGAACTCACGCAGGGGCTGCACCATGTGCAGGTACTCGGGCGTGTTGAGCTGCGCCGGATCGCTGAACTTCGCGTGCTGCTCGGGGTCGACCTTCAGCGCGGCCGTGCGCGACAGCGTGACCAGTGACTCCCGCAGTTCTTCGGAAAGCACGGCGCGGGCCACGCGGTTGGCTCCCCACAGGCACGCCGCGACCACCAGGAACAGCGCCAGGCCCGCGAGCAGGCCGTGAAGCCAGGCGGGCACTTCCCAGCGGCGGGTCGGGATGGGTGAGGACTGAGTAGACATCATCGCGTTCGGCAGGACCACCGCCCCAAGTCGGGCAGGCGTGGAAGCTGAATCGAACACGGATGAAGATCGGCGACCCGGCGGTCAGGCTTCACGCCTAGCCGGGGGGTTTGGCGGATACCCGTATAGATGGTCAGCGCGGCCTTTGCGGGCGTGCGGGCGGGTCGTCGTCGAAGAGCGCACGGTGGGCGGGGGTCTCCAGGTCGTCAAATTGTCCGGCGCGGGCCGCGCGGATGAACGCCCAGACGCCCAGCCCGGCCATCAGGAACGCCATCGGGACCATCACGTAGAGCACACTCACTGAGCACCTCGCGCTTGGCGACACGAAAACACCGAGGATCGCAGGCAGACCGCGACGACCGTGAACGAACTGGCGGGCATGATGAACGCGGCGAGCAGTGGGCTTATCAGACCCATGACCGCGAGCGAGGCGGCGACCGCGTTGTACGCCAGCGAGGTGGCGATGGTCCACGACAAGGTCCGCATAAGCGCACGCGACCCGTCGAGCAGTTCAAGGATCGGGCCGAGGCCTTCGCGCCCCAGCGACACGTCGGCAGCGGCCAGGCTCGCTTCTGCGCCGCCGCGGACGGCGATGCCCACCGTGGCCGCGGCAAGCGCGCCGGCGTCGTTGACTCCGTCGCCGATCATGATCGTGGGTTGGACGTTGGCCCATTCACGGACGCGTCGGAGTTTGTGCTCGGGAGTGACGCCACCTTCGGCGTCGGCCTCGGGCACGCCCACGGCGCGGGCCACCGAGGCGACGAGGCGGGGGTGATCGCCCGAGAGGATTCGGACGGCGAAGCCGCGGCGGCGCAGTTCGGTGATCAGGCCGCGCGCCTCGGGGCGGATCGGATCGCCCAGCGCCGCGACCGCGCGGACCACGCCGTCGAGCGCGATGTACGCGGGGCTGGCTCCGGCGGACGAAGCCCTGTCAGCGGCCGCGGCGAGATCATCGGGCAGCGTCGCTTTGGCCCGCTCCATGAATCGACGGGTGCCGACCGCGACGCGGACGCCATCGACCAGTCCGGTGATGCCCTCGCCGGGAACCTGACTTACGCCAGCGGTGTCGTGGCGGGGGCTGTCGCCGGCATGTTCGCGCAGCGCGCGGGCTGCCGGATGGTCGGAGTGCGACTCAAGGGCCGCGACGACGGACACCACCGATCGATCACCCATCCACCCGACGACGGCCAGCCGACCGCTGGTGATCGTGCCGGTCTTGTCGAGCACGATGAGCCCGCCGCGCGGGGCTTCGGCGAGCTTCTGGAGCGCGTCGCCCCCCTTGATGAGCATTCCGCGCCGGGCGGCGCGGCCGATGGCGACGGTGACGGCGAGCGGCGTGGCGAGTCCGAGCCCGCAGGGGCAGGTAGCGATGAGCAGCGCGGCGGCGTGGTCGATAGCCACCGACACGCCGGCGTGCCACCACACCGCGAGGGTGAGCGCGGCGAGGCCCAGCAGGGCCCACAGCAGCCACGCGCCCCAGCGGTCGGCCCGCTGGACGATGCGGGCGCGGCGCGCCGCGGCGTCCTCGACGAGGCGGAGCAGTTTGCCCACGCGGCTGGCCTCGCCGGTGGCCTCGACGCGGACCAGCAGCAGGCCGGTGACGCTCACGGAGCCGGCGGCCACGCGGTCGCCCTCACGCACGCTGACGGGTCGCGACTCGCCCGAGAGCAGCGACACGTCCAGCGAGCCCGCACCCTGGATGACGACGCCGTCGGCGGGGAGGCACTCGCCGGCGCGGACCTCGACGGTTTGGCCGGGGCGGAGTTCCTCGGTGGCGACTTCGACCGCTTCACCGGTCTGGTCATTTCGCCGGCGTGCGAAGGCGGGCGTGACCGAGAAGAGCAGTTCCACGGCGTCGGCGGCGAAGCGCTGCTGGCGCTGCTGCACGTAGCGCCCCACCAGCAAGAAGAAGACGAGGGCGGAGATCGAATCGAAGTAGATGTCGCCCTCGCCCATGAGGGTCTTGGCGATGCCCCAGGCTCCGCCGAGATAGAGGCCCAGGGCGATGGGCACGTCGAGGTGGATGGTGCGGGTGCGGATGGAGGCCCACGCCCCCTTGAGGAAGACCAGCCCGGGCCAGGCGAGGCAGATGGTGTTGAGCACCATCGCGCTATAGCGGAAGAGCTGCTCGAATCCGCGCTCGATGCCCTCGAACATCCCCGCGTAGAGCGCGAAGAACAGCAGCATGATGTTGCCGGCGCACGCGCCGGCGACCGCCAGGCGCACCAGCATGCGACGATCCTCGATCTTGCGGGCCTCGCGGGCCGCCACGCCCCGCGCGGGGTGCGGGGCGTAGCCCAGCGAGTCGAGCATCTGCGCCACTCGGCTGAGCGTGATCTGGGCGGGGTCAAAGATCACGCGCACCATCGCGCGGCGAAGGTCCAGCCGGGCCTCGGCCACGCCCGGGGCGACGTGGGGCAGCTTCTCCACCAGCCAGACGCAGGCGGCGCAGTGAACGCCTTCGAGGAGCAGTTCGACCTTCACCAGCCCGCCCGGTGCGGGCGAGCATGCGTGGGCCTGGAAGGCGGCCGAGTCCATCTCGGCGTACTTGCGGCCGGTGGCCTTGGCGGGCGAGGGCGCGGCCTCGCTCTGCCTGAGCAGGCGGTAGTAGCCCTCAAGACCGCATGCGCTGACCACGCCATACGCCGTCTCGCACCCGTGGCAGCAGAACTGCGCCGCTTCACCCGGCTTGATCAACCCCGGCGGGACCGGGCTGCCGCAGTGCGTGCAGACCGTCACGCCGGACGCGGCCGAGGCGGGCTGTGCGGCGAAGGTGGTCATGGCTCACACAAGGGGCAGGGCGGGGGTGTCTGACCCGCGGTTTGGGCGGCGTCGGCCATCGATGTCGGGCGGTGCAGGCCGGCGGTGTCGATCGCGGGCATAAGCGCTCGCCCGCCGACTTGCCAAACGCCGACACCGACCAGCGCGAGACTCGTGACGAGGGGCAGGTGCTTCTTGAGCGGCCCGGCGATGAAGCCCACGCCCAGGCCGATCGCGCTCATCATCGGGAGCGTGCCGAGCCAGAAGGCCGTCATCGTGAGGGCGCCCAGCGCGGGGTCGCCCGTGCCGGTGGAGGTGATCACAAACGCGTACAGCCAGCCGCAGGGGAGCAAGGTGGTCAGCAGCCCCACGGCGGCGGCGCGGGCCAGGGGCGTGAAGCCAAAGACGCGCCGGTGCCCCGCGCTCGCGGCCCGGACGAGGAAGCCCGGCACAGGCACACGCCCAGTTCGGACGCCGTAGTGGCGAAGGATCGCCACCAGACCGAAGCCGACCATCAGGATGCCCGCGAGGATGGCCGCGGCGCGCTGCACGCCCAGAAGCGTTTCGCCGCCCAAATCAAGCACCGCGCCCAGCGCGCCGGCGAAGGCCCCCATGACCGCGTAGGTCACCAGTCGACCGAGGTTGTAGGCCGTGACCAGCGCCAGTCGCGACGGCCGCGTCACGGAGGCGTCATCACCGACCCCCACGGCGAACGCGACGAAGGCCCCGCACATGCCGGCGCAGTGGGCCGACCCAAGCAAGCTCGCCGCCAGCACCGCGAGGAAGAGGGCGGTCATGCCCCACCGCCCGCGGGCTTTGGCCGCGCGTCATCCACCATGATCTGGGCTTCGTGAGTCCACGTGTCTCTGCCGACCTGAACCGTGAGCCGCACGCGCCAGCGCCCCCCCACGGTCACGCGGGCGGCGCCGGCATACTGCCCTTCGCCGGTCGTGGTCAGCAGGAGGGCCTGGCGATCTGCGGAGCGAAGGCTCGCGAAGACCTCGGCCTTCACACTCGCGCCGTCGATCGCCCGGCCGTCGCGGTCCTTGAGCGTCACGAGCACGCGTTGGTTCGCGCCGTCAACATGCACCGCGGCCGACCATGCCAAACGCTGATTGGCGGCGTTCTGGCGAAGCGTGTCCTCATAGGCGGCGGCACGCCGGTAGTAGTCCGGCTCGATCCCCGCTGATCGGTCGGTGACGGCGAAGTAGACCGTCACGCCGACGATGATCACGTTGATGCTCAGCAGCCCGCAGACGAACGCCGGCCAGAACCTCGCGCCGCGGGCGGGGCGGTCGGGGCTGATCGGCGCGCCGGAGGACACTGGAAGAGCGGTCGTCACTCGGCACCTCCCGCCGCACCGTCACCGGGCGCGGTCGCTGGGGGCTGGGCGGGCGTCTGCACGCCGGCCACCGGCCCCAGGAACCCAAAGGGCACCCGCTTGGCAAACCCATCGGGCCCCGTGATCGTGATGAACACGCCCGCCTTGCCGTCCTTCACCGCTCCGGCGGGCACGAAGATCTGCGCCGGGGTCGTGACCATCTCACCCGGACCGACGTGCACGCTGGCCTTCTCGGTGGCGAGCCGCGCACCGGCCGGCCCGTCAAGCCCGAGCGTGTAGGTCGCGGGCTCGGGCAGACGGTTCACGATCTTGACGCGAACGTTGTTCTCCACCTCGCCCTCGGGTGTGACGGCGAAGGGCCGCCCCTGGCCGCGCAGGACGGTGATGTCGGCGATGCCCGTGCCGGCGAGCACCAGCACGAACGCGGTGGCGATGACGCCAAGCACAACCGGGTACAGAACTGTGCGAGGGCGCCACAGGCGGAACTTCTCGCCCCTCATCGTCGCCTCGGTGGCGTAGCGGATGAGCCCGCGCGGGCGGCCGATCTTGTCCATCACGGTGTCGCACGCGTCGATGCACTGCGCGCACCCGATGCACTCCATCTGCAGGCCGTTGCGGATGTCGATGCCCGTCGGGCACGTCACCACACACATGTGGCAGTCGATGCAGTCGCCGCGGTCCTTGGCGGCCTGAGCGATCGGCAGGCTGATGTCGCCGGGTGCGGAGGTCGCGTCCGCCGCGGGCGAGGCCTTCGCGACCTTCTTCCCGCGCGGCTCGCCGCGCCGCTCGTCATAGCGGATGATCATCGACTGCCGGTCGAGCAGCACCGACTGCATGCGGCCGTAAGGGCACGCGACCAGGCACACCTGCTCGCGGAAATAGGCAAAGTCGAACATCATCCCTGCGGTCACCAGCATGACGACGATGAAGCCCGCGGAGTGCTCCAGAGGAGAGCCGAAGACCCAGTGCTGCAGGCGCTCCCAGCCCACGAAATACGCCAGGAAGGTGTGCGCGAGAGCAAGGCTGATGGCCGCGTACACGGGGTACTTGAGCACTTTGCCCGCGCCGCTGGTCTGCAGCCAGCCTTTGCCGGCCCGCCCGGGCGTGCCCTGGAAGAAGCGCTCGATGGGGCGATAGACGAACTCCATGTACACCGTCTGCGGGCAGCCCCACCCGCACCACACCCGCCCCAGCAGGGCGGTGAGCCAGAAGATCGTGATGAACACGCCCAGCAGCATCAGCCCCAGCAGCAGCGTGTCGGTCGGGTAGAAGGTGCTGCCGAACAGGTAGAACCGGCGGTACACGATGTCGAGCAGCACCAGCGGCCGCCCGTCAACGTGGATCAGCGGCAGCGCCACGAACAGCGCAATCAGCCCATAGGCGACCCAGCGGCGTGCGCTCAGAAACCGCCCCGGCGACGGGCGCGGGTGAATCCAGCGGCGCGAGCCGTCGTCATTAAGCGTGGACAACACCGACTTGGACTCGTCGAGCGTGGCCGAGCCCGAGGCGTCACGCGGAGCCGTGGTCGGTACCAGGTTGGAAGACACGATGGTCATGGATCACTCCGGGCGAAAACACCGGGCGGTAGCGGGTCACTTAGGCTCAGGGGCCGGGGCGGGCGACGCGGCAGGCCAGGGCGGGATCACCTCACCTTCGGCGGGCTGACCGCCGACGACTTTCTTGCCGCGCAGGGTGGCCACGTACGCGGCGAGCAGCACGCGCTCGTTGACCGAGAAGCGGGATTCCTGGGCGGGCATGGCGCCGTTGTTGGCCCCCACGGTGATGACGCGGTAGAGGTCCTCGATCTGCTTGACGTTCTTGAAGTGGTCGTCGGTGAGATTGACGCCCGAGGCCGCCAACCCCGCGCCATCGGTACCGTGGCAGGCGGCGCAGGTGGAGATGAAGCGTGAGCGTGCGACGGCCATGAACTTCTCGTTGGCCATGGTCTGCAGGAGCGTGGCCTGGTCGGGCTTCATCTCGCCCACGCTGCCGAAGAGCTTGGCGTACTCCTCTTCCTGCGCCTGGGCCCAGGCATCCTGCTCGGTCCACGCCAGCGGGCTGGTGTGCCAGAAGATCGCGTAGAAGAACGAGAAGACCACGGTGGCCAGGAAGATCACGTGCCACCACCCGGGCGTCGGGTTGTCGTACTCCCGGATGCCGTCGTACTCGTGATCGGTCAAGGGGTCGTTGATCGGTTGCGAGGTGGTGGTGGTCATGGGCGAACCTCCCGGGCGCGGGCGTGGGACGGGTTGGCGGATGCGAGGACGGGGCCGTCGTCGAGCGGCAGCCCCGCGGCGTGATCAAGATCGGCGGCGCGGCGACGCGACGTCGCCCGGATCACCACACCGATGAACACCGCCAGGAACAGGATGAGGCCGACGATCGGGAAGATCGAGAGCCCAAGATTGCTGACCAGGTCGCTGAGCTTCATCGCCCACTCCCTTCACGGCTGGAGACACTGGGAACAGCGGGAACCGCCTCGCCGATGAGCGGCTTGTCAGACTCGGGCGCTGGCGCGGGCGGGGCCGCGGCGGGCTTGAAGCTCGACACGCCCTTGCCCAGACGCTGCATGTACGCGATCAGCGCCGTGATCTTCTTGCCCTCCAGATTGGCGGGCCCGCCGCCCGAAGCGATCTCGGCGGCGACGATCTTGGCCTGCTCGCGGGCGAGCTCCTCAGCCTTGCCGGCCTTGACCGCCGAGCCGTAGGGCACGCCGATCATCGCCATCGCATTCACCCGAGACTGGATGCCCGCGAAGTCCAGATCCTGCTCGGCCAGGTGCGGGTACGCCGGCATGATGGACTGAGCGACCAGTGATCGCGGATCGATGAAGTGCTGGTAGTGCCACTGGCTGGTGCGGGTGCCGCCTTCGCGGGCCAGGTCGGTGCCGATGCGCCGGCTGCCCCACTGGAAGGGATGGTCGTACACGAACTCGCCGGGCTTGCTGTACTCGCCGTAGCGCTCGGTCTCCGACCAGATCGGACGGATCATCTGCGAGTGGCAGTTGTAGCAGCCCTCGGCGATGTAGATGTCGCGGCCGGCGAGCTCCAGCGGCGTGTAGGGCTTGACGCTGGAGATCGAGGGCACGTTGGTGCTGATCATCATCATGGGGATGAGTTCAACCACCGAGCCGACGACCACGGCGAGGATCGCGAAGACGGTGAACTTCAGGGGCTTGCGCTCCCAGACGCGGTGCCACCAGCCCTGCAGGAAGACGTCGCCCTTGTGCCCGAAGCCGGCGTTAGCCTGCAGGCGGGAAGCGGGCTGGGCGGGGTCGGTGAACGCGCGGGTGAGCGCGGGCGCGGTGTGGACGGGGGTCTCGTAGGTGGACGGACGGGTGCGCCAGGTGCGGTAGATGTTGTACGCGAAGATGATCGCGCCCGCCAGATAGAGCACACCGCCGCCGATGCGCATCCAGTAGAAGGGCAGCAGACGGGTGACGGTCTCGACGAACTCGGGGAACTGCAGCGCGCCGTTCTGGTCAAAGGCCCGCCACATCAGCCCCTGGGTGATGCCCGCGACGTAGATCGGGATCACGTAGAGCAGGATGCCCAGCGTGCCCAGCCAGAAGTGCCACTCGGCCATCTTCTTGGAGAACAGCTGCGTCTGGAAGAGCCGCGGGGCGAGCCAGTAGATCATCCCGAACGCGAGGAAGCCGTTCCAGCCCAGCGCGCCCGAGTGGACGTGGGCGATGGTCCAGTCGGTGTAGTGGCTGAGCATGTTCACGCTCTTGACCGAGAGCATGGGGCCCTCGAACGTGGACATCATGTAGAACGTGATGCCCACCACGAAGAACTTCAGCACCGGGTCGCTGGTGAGCTTGTGCCACGCGCCCCGCAGCGTCAGCAGCCCGTTGATCCCCCCGCCCCACGAGGGCATCCACAGCATCACGCTGAAGAGCATCCCCAGCGTGCTCGCCCAGGCCGGGATGGCCGTGTAGTGCAGGTGGTGCGGGCCCGCCCAGATGTAGATGAAGATCAGCGACCAGAAGTGGATGATCGACAGGCGGTAGGAATACACCGGGCGCTCCGCCACCTTGGGCATGAAGTAGTACATCAGCCCCAAGAAGGGCGTGGTGAGGAAGAACGCCACCGCGTTGTGGGCATACCACCACTGCACCATCGCGTCCTGCACGCCGGCGTACACGCTGTAGCTCTTGAGCCAGCCCGCGGGGATAGCCAGCGAGTTAAAGACGTGGAGCATCGTGACCGTCACGATGGTGGCGATGTAGAACCACAGCGCGACGTACATGTGCCGCTCGCGCCGGTTCTTGAGCGTCATGAAGAAGTTGGTCCCGAAGAAGCCCAGCCACACCACCGCGATCAGGATGTCGATGGGCCACTCCAACTCCGCGTACTCCTTGCCCTGGGTGATCCCGAAGGGCAGCGTGAGCGCCGCGCACACGATGATGAGCTGCCAGCCCCAGAAGTGCAGCTTGCTCAGCGTGTCGGACCACATCCGGGCCTTGCACAGCCGCTGCGTCGAGTAGTAGATGGCGCAGAAGATGGCGTTGCCCGCGAAGGCGAAGATCGCCGCGTTGGTGTGCAGCGGCCTGAGCCGCCCGAAGCTGATCCACTCGATCTTCGTGAGCGGGAGCAGGAAGCCGAAGGGCTTGGAGCCCGACTCCAGCGTCCAGTTCGCCAGGGAGGGCAAGACCAGTTCGAAGGCCACGATGAGCCCGGCAAGGAACGCCACTAGGCCCCAGATGATCGTGGCCCACAGGAACTTCCGCACGATCGCGTCGTCATAGACGAAGCTCTCGAGGCGCCCGCCACCATGGGCGGCGGCGTGGCCATCGGCGGGAATTGCGGCAGAAGCGGGGTTTGGCGTCATGGGGATATCCGATCGAGCCAGGGGATCAGCAAGCCGACTAACGGACCTAGACATCCGTTAGTAAAGATCATTCTCGTCTCACAGGAGCCCGCTGTCAAGGTCGCTGCTCGACTTCTCTCTCGGTGTTTGGCCTTATTTCGCCCTTCCAGACAGCCACGGCCATCTCCCGGCCGTTACAGACAACCGACTTGACCAGCAGAACAATCGACCGTATATTCTTGAATCAGCACGGCTCGATTCCCCGGAGTCCCTTCCCATGCTCGGCCAAGCCGCCGGATATGCCACCACCGCACTGGGCTATTTGGCCACCGCGGGCGGTTCACCCATGTTGGTCAAGGAGATCGCCGAGGCCTGCAGCATCCCCGGCCCTTACCTCGCCAAGATCGTCAACTCTTTGCGCCGCGTGGGCCTGGTGCAGACGCAGCGCGGCGTGGGCGGCGGCGTCACGCTGGCCCGCCGTCCGCAGGAAATCACGATCTACGAGATCGCCGAGTTGCTCGCCGACCCGATCGTGCACCGTCGGTGCATGCTGGGCGTGGCGGAGTGCTCTGACGAGCGCGCCTGCCCCGCGCACCGCTTTTGGTGCGAGCATCGCGATCAGACCATCGCGTTCCTCAAGAACACCAGCGTTGCTGACTTCGCCGCCTTCGAAACCCGCCGCCGCACCAAGCTCGTGAATCTCACCCGCGGGGGCAAGGCGACGGGCGGTCACGCTGACTGACCGCGCCGCGAGGCTCCGCATCCCCCAATTCAAGGCCCCTTCACGCGTACATGCATGCGTGGCGCGTGGTTCTCATCGGGATCGGGTGTGAATACGCGTATCCAAACCTCGCTCCGGCTATCACATTCAGACCTATGCCCCGCACAAAGCCCGTGTTTGTCTTGCTGACGGCCGCGCTCGCGCTCGCTGCCGGTTGTGCCAAGCCTCCTCCCCCACCGCCGCCGCCGCCGCCCGCGGAGGTGGCGTTCGTGCTGCCCACCGTGAAGACGGTGGACAAGACCATCGAGACCACGGGGCTGCTCCGCGCCGAAGACAACGTGCAACTGCGCGCCCGCGTCCGCGGGTTCGTGGCCATCAAACACAAGCAGGGCGGCGAGCGGGTGAGGGCAGGCGACCTGGTGATCACCATTGACCGGCGCCCATTCGAGGCGGCGGTGGCCTCCGCCAAGGCGGAACTGGAGCAACGCAAGGCGCAGCTGGACCTGGCGGAAGTGACCCTGAAGCGCGTGAGCGAGGCCTTCAAGGCCAACGCGGTGTCGCCCTTCGAGGTAGACAAGGCCAAGGCGGAGCGCGACGCGAGCCTCGCCGCGGTGGACCTCGCCGCGGCCGGCCTGCGCCAAGCCGATCTGGACCTGGAGTTCACCGAGGTGCGCTCACCCATCAACGGTCGGCTGGGCGTCAACGTGATCGAGCAGGGCCAACTGGTCGGCGCTGCGGACGCCACGCTGCTGGCCACCGTGGTCAACGACGCGGTGGTCTACGCCACCTACCAACTCAACGAGCGCGAAGTCCTGGAGACGCGCCGCGAGAACCAGAACCGCCGGCCCGGCGAGGACGGCCGCCCCAACCTCGTCGTGCTGGCCGGGCTCATGAACGAGCAGGGCTACCCGCACGTGGGCGAGTTCGCCCGCGCCGACACGGGCGTCGACCCGGACACGGGCACGGTCACCATCGAGGCGCGGTTCAAGAACGACGACGGCACGCTGCTCCCGGGCTCATTCGTGCGCATCCGCGCGCTGGTGGGCGAGGAACAGGGCATGCTGGTCCCCGACATCTCCGTCGGCGCCGATCAGCGCGGACGGTTCGTCTACGTCGTGGCCAAGAACGACCAGGGGCAGGAGGTGACGCGCCGGATCGACGTCGTGGCCGGCCCGCGCGTGGGCGACATGCGCCGACTCCTCCCCGGCGAGGACGGCAAGCTGCCCATCTCCCCCACCGACCGCGTGGTCGCCTCCGGCGTGCAGCGGGCCCGCCCCGAGCAGCCGGTGAAGGCCGTGCCCGAGCAGGCCAAGGACGCCAAGGCTCAGCCCGCGGCGGGCACCCAGCCCGCGCCGGGGGCCTGATCCGCGCCCCACTCCCCGGACCGGATTCGTGATCGCTCCCCGATGGAATCGTGACGAAAGGCGGATTCGGTGTTCAGTCGCTTCTTCATCCACAGGCCCGTCTTCGCCAGCGTGATCTCGATCGTAATCGTGATCCTCGGGCTGGTCGCGGCCTTCCAGTTGCCCGTCGAGCAATACCCCGACCTCGCCCCGCCGGTCGTCCGCGTCGAGGCGCAGTACCCCGGCGCCAGCGCGCAGGTCGTAGCCGACACCGTCGCCTCGGTCATCGAGCAGGAGGTCAACGGCGTCGACGGCATGATCTACATGAGCAGCACCTCGACCAACGGCGGCTACGGGCTGGACGTGTCGTTCGAGGTGGGCTCCGACGTTGACCAGGCCGCGGTGCTGGTGCAGAACCGTGTGAACCAGGCCCTCCCCCGACTGCCGGAGGACGTGCGCCGTCTGGGCGTGTCCACTCGCAAGCAGTCCTCGGCCATCGTGGGCGTCGTCGCCATCTATCCCGAGACGCCCGCGTTCGAGAAGCAGTACGACGACCTCTACCTCGCCAACTACATGTCGCTCAACATCCGCGACGAAATGCTGCGCCTGGACGGCGTGGGCGGCGTGAGCATCTTCCCGGCCAAGGACTACGCCATGCGGGTCTGGCTGGACATGGCCAAACTCAAGGCCCGCGGCATCACCGTCACCGACGTGAACCAGGCCATCAGCGAGCAGAACGTTCAGGTCGCCGCGGGCACGGTGGGCACGCAGCCCGCCCCGCCCGACACCAAGTTCGAACTGATCGTCACCACCAAGGGCCGCCTCTCGGACCCCGCCGAGT
The DNA here is from genome assembly GCA_022843545.1 of Phycisphaerales bacterium. Classification (GTDB taxonomy): domain Bacteria; phylum Planctomycetota; class Phycisphaerae; order Phycisphaerales; family UBA1924; genus JALHNL01. The sequence continues at coordinate 41,474 of JALHNL010000011.1, forward strand.
TCGGGCGAATCATCGTGAAGCGCGAGGCGGGGCAGCGGGTGGTGTACCTCTCCGACGTGGCGAACATCGTCCGCGAAAGCCGCGACTACTCCACCCTCTGCCGGTTCAACGGCAAGCCCGCGTCGGTCATGCCGATCTTTCAGTTGCCGGGCGGCAACCTGGTGCAGATCGCGGAGGACATGGATTCGCTCTTCAGCCGCCTGAGGGCCGACCCGGCCTGGCCCAGCGGCATGGCGGGCACGTTCTTCTACGACGCGTCGATGTTCATCCGCGCCTCGCTCACCGAGGTCATCAAGACGCTCGTCGAGGCGTTCGTGCTCGTCTTCCTCGTGGTGCTCATCTTCCTGCAGAGCTTCCGCGCCACCATCATCCCCACGCTCACCATCCCCGTCGCGCTCATCGGCACCTTCCTGTTCATGGCCCTGTTCGGCTTCACCGTGAACATGCTCACCATGTTCGGGCTCATCCTGGCCATCGGCATCGTGGTCGACGACGCCATCGTCGTGGTCGAGAACGTCGAACGCAACCTCAGCCTGGGCATCACCGACGTCAAGAAAGCCACCGAGCAGTCGATGACCGAGATCACCGGGCCGGTGATCGCCATCACCCTGGTGCTCATGTCGGTCTTCCTGCCCACCGCCGCGCAGCCGGGCATCACCGGGAGCATGTACCGTCAGTTCGCGCTCACCATCGCGGCCAGCACGTTCCTGTCGGCCGTCAACGCGCTCACCCTCTCGCCCGCGCTGTGCGGCCTGCTGCTGAGGGCCCATGACCCGCACCACCAGCCCGGGCCCATCGCCCGCGTGCTGGGCTGGCCGGGGCGGGCCTTCAACGCGGTCTTCGGCCTCATCACCCGCGCTTACGGCCGCCTCACCGCCCTGTCCATCCGCGCCTGGTTCATCACCTTCATCGCCCTGGGCGCGGTCTTCTTCGGCACCTACATCGCCTACACCCGCGTGCCCACCGGCTTCGTGCCCGACGAGGACTTGGGCTTCGTCGTGGTCGCCGCCCAGCTTCAGGACAGCGCGTCCCTCAGCCGATCCGACGCGGTCATCAGGCAGATCGCCGACATCGTCGGCGGCGTCGACGGGGTCGCCAACGTCGTCACGCTCACGGGCTTCTCCCTGCTCGACGGGCAGGGCAGCAACTACGCCAACGCGTGGGTGGTGCTCAAGGACTGGGACGAACGCGCCAAGAAGGGCCGCAGCGTGCAGGCCATCACCGGCGAGATCCAGGGCAAGATCGCCGCGATCCGCGAGGCCGACTGCTTCGTCTTCTCGCTCCCCTCCATCCGCGGGCTGGGCAACGCCTCGGGGTTCGAGATGCGGCTGATCGCCACCGACCGCGCACGCATCTCGCGCGATGACATCCAGGCCGCCGCCCAGCGTGTGATCGGCAACTCGTTCGGCCGCGGGCTGGTCTCCTTCTCCTCGTTCCGCGCCGGTGTGCCGCAGCTCTTCGTGGACATCGACCGCGACAAGGCCCTGAAGATGAATATCCCGCTGCGGGTCATCTTCCAGACGCTCCAGACCGCGCTGGGCTCGGCCTACGTCAACGACTTCAACCTCTTCGGCCGCACCTTCCAGGTCACCAGCCAGGCCATGTCTCAGTACCGCCAGACCGCCGAGGACATCGGCAAGCTCGAAGTCCGCACCGCCGACGGGCGCATGGTCCCGCTGGGCTCGCTCGCCCAGGTGCGCGACGCCATCGGCCCCGACCGCGTGGTGCGATTCAATCTCTACGAGTCCGCCACCATCAACGGCTTCGCTCCGCGCGGGATCAGTTCGGGCCAGGCCCTCGTGAGCATGGAGCAGATCGCCGCGAGCGAACTGCCCCCGGGCATCGGCTATCGATGGTCGGCGATGTCGTACCAGGAGCGCCGCGTGGGCGCGCAGGGCCTGATCATCTTCGCCATCGCCATCCTGCTGGTCTACCTCATCCTCGCGGCGCAGTACGAGAGTTGGACCACGCCGCTGGCCGTGGTGCTCTCCATCCCGCTGGTCATCGTGGGCGCGATGCTGCTCATCGGCTGGCGGCAACTGGACAACAACGTCTTCACGCAGGTCGGCCTGGTCCTGCTGGTGGGGCTGGGGGCGAAGAACGCGATCCTCATCGTTGAGTTCGCGCGGCAGAATCGCATGCAGGGCAAGGGCCTGCTGGACTCCGCCGTCGAAGCCGCCACCACCCGCTTCCGCCCGATCCTCATGACCAGCCTTGCCTTTGTGCTGGGCGTGCTCCCGCTGGTCATCGCCACCGGCGCGGGCGCCGCCAGCCGGCAGGCCCTGGGCACCGCGGTCTTCGGCGGCATGACCGGCGCCACCGTGCTGGGGCTGATCTTCACGCCCGCGCTGTGGGTGGGCGTGCAATGGGCCAGCGAGCGGGTGGGACTGGCCAAGAAGCCCGGGGCCACGCCTCCGCCGGCGCTCGCCCCTCACCACTAAGCCGCGGCGTGCCCGCCCCACTACCCTCCGGGGCCATGCTCCGCCTCAACCACGTGCGCAAGTCGTTCGGCCGGATCGTCGCGGTAGACGGTCTCTCGCTGCACGTGCGCGAGGGCGAGGTGCTCGGGCTGCTGGGCCCCAACGGCGCGGGCAAGACCACCACCATCAGCATGGCCGTGGGCCTGCTCGCTCCCGACTCGGGCACCATCGAGTTCCACCACGCCGGGCGCGATCACGGCGCGCCCACCGACCCAGCCGTGCGAGCCCACATCGGCGTCGCCCCTCAGGCCCTCGCGCTCTACGACGAACTCACCGGGCGCGAGAACGTCGAGTTCTTCGGCAAGCTCTACGGCCTGCGCGGCGCCGACCTCCGCGCCCGGGCCGACCGCGTGCTCGACCTCGTCGGCCTCACCGACCGCCAGCACGACGGCGCGGCCGGCTACAGCGGCGGGATGAAGCGACGCCTGAACGTCGCGATCGCCCTCGTCCACAACCCGCGGATGCTCATCCTCGACGAACCCACCGCCGGGGTGGACCCGCAGTCGCGCCACGCCATCCTCGAACTCGTCCGCTCCCTCAAGGCCGCCGGGCACACCCTGATCTACTCCACCCACTACATGGAGGAGGCCGAAAAGGTGTGCGACCGCATCGCCATCGTCGATCACGGCCGCCTGCTCGCCGAGGGCACGCTGAGCGAACTGCTCACCACCCACGGCGGCGCGACAGTGGTGAAGGTCTCTCGCGGCGCCGACGAGCGCCGCATCGACACCGCCGAGCCCATCGCGGTGCTCAGCCGCGAACTGGCGGCTGGCGGCGTAACCAGCGCCAGCATCGACCCGCCCGATCTGGAGTCGGTCTTCCTCAAACTCACGGGGCGCACGCTGCGCGACTAGCCCTCTTCAATCCCCCGGCCCCGAGGCCGGATTCCGCCGGTGGAGCCTCTTGTGCGTCCGATCCTCGCCCTCGCCTTCAAAGACCTCCGCCTGCTGGTGCGCGACCGCACCGCGCTCTTCTTCACGCTCTTCTTCCCGGTCATCTTCTCCATCTTCTTCGGGCTCATCTTCGCGGGCGCCTCGGGCGGGCCGCGCGCCGTGAAGCTCGCGGTGGTGGACGAGGACCGCACCGACGGTTCTCGCGCGTTCCTGCAGCGCCTGCGCGACGACGAGCGATTCGCCGTCACCGACTCCCCCTCAACCGCCGCCGCCGAGGCCCTGGTGCTGGCGGGCAAGAGCGCGGGCTACCTCTCGGTGCCCAAGGGCTTCGGGCAGTCGCAGCAAAACATGTTCGCCGCGATGGGCGGGGCGGATCGCCCGACCATCAGCGTGGGCGTGGACCCCTCGCGCTTCGCCGAGAAGGGCATGATCGAAGGGTTGCTGCAGATGCACGCCTTCCGCGGGATGGGCGAGATGTTCGGCCAGCCGTCCAAGATGCTCCCGCAGCTCCGCGCCGCCCGGGCCACGCTCTCCGCCCTCACCGGCGCCCAGGGTGAGCAGCGCAAGGACCTCGCGGAGTTCCTGACCAGCGCCGAGTCGTTCATGCAGCGTCAGCAGGCGCGTGACGACGCCGACCCAGCCGACGCCCCCGGACCCGCGGCGGCCTTCTCGCCCGTCTCGATGGAGTTCAAGGACGTCAAGGCCCCCACCTCCGGGCCAGCCAGTTCGTTCCAGGTCTCCTTCCCGCAGGGCATCATCTGGGGCATCATGGGCTGCGCCGTGGGCTTCGGCATCTCCCTGGTTGTCGAGAGACAGCGCGGCACGCTCGCCCGCCTGCGCATCGCGCCCCTCGCCCCCACCAGCGTGCTGCTGGGCAAGGCCCTCGCCTGCTTCGGCACCATCTGCGCCGTCTGCACGCTGCTCTTCCTGATCGCGGGGCTGGGCTTCAAGATGCCCTTCCACAGCCTCCCGCTGCTGGCGCTCGCCGTCGTGTGCATCGGCGTCGCCTTCGTTGGGCTCATGATGCTCGCCGCCTGCTCGGGCAAGACCGAGTCGGGCGCCAGCGGCCTCTCCTGGGCCGTCATGATGGTCTTTGCTCTCCTGGGCGGCGCGGCGGTGCCCACCATGTTCATGCCCGGCTTCATCCAGCCGCTCTCGAGCCTCAGCCCCGTCAAGTGGTCCATCAACGCCATGGAGGGCGCGATCTGGCGCGGCTTCACGCTCGAGCAAATGCTGCTGCCCTGCGGCGTGCTGGTGGCCGTGGGCGTGGCGAGCTTCGCGATCGGGGTGGCGGTGTTCTCGCGACGCGGGGCGTAAATGAAAGAGGCCGCACCTGCTCGGCGCGGCCCCCGATCTGCTCGTGATCGCTCACCGACCGATCATCCCCGCCACCACGTTCCCGCCCCGTACACACCCCCGCCCGCGAGCTGCTCCGCGATCCGGATCAACTGGTTGTACTTCGCGTTGCGGTCGCTGCGGCACGGCGCGCCGGTCTTGATCTGCCCGCAGTTGGTGGCGACCGCGATGTCCGCGATCGTCGCGTCCTCGGTCTCGCCCGAGCGGTGCGACAGCACCGCCGCGTAGCGCGCCTTGTGCGCCATGTTCACCGCCGCCAGCGTCTCGGTCAGCGTGCCGATCTGGTTCACCTTCACCAGGATGGCGTTGGCGCAGCCTTCCTTGATGCCCCGCGACAGGAACTTGCTGTTGGTGACGAACAGGTCATCGCCCACGAGCTGCACCTTTCCGCCCAGCTTCTGCGTCAGTTTGCGCCAGCCTTCCCAGTCGTTCTCCGCCAGCCCGTCCTCGATGGACCGGATGGGGTACTTCGCGCACCAGCCCGCCCACAGGTCGATCATCTCCTCGCTGCTGGCCACGCGGCTGGGATCGCTCTTGAAGAAGCAGTACCCCGTCTTGCCCTTCGCCGCGCCCTCGTTCCACAGTTCGCTCGTCGCCGGGTCCAGCGCCACGAAGATCTGCTCGCCCCACTTGTAGCCGGCCTTGGTCGTCGCCTGCTCCAGCAGCTGCAGAGCCTCCTCCGCGTTCTTCAGGTTCGGCGCAAAGCCGCCCTCGTCGCCCACCGCCGTGCTCAGGTGCTTCTCGTGCAGCACCTTCTTGAGCGTGTGGTAGATCTCCACGCACGCACGCATGCCCATGAAGAAGTTCTCGAAGCCCCACGGCTGGATCATGAACTCCTGGAAGTCCACGTTGTTGTCCGCGTGCTTGCCGCCGTTGAGCACGTTGAACATGGGCACGGGCAGCACATTCGCCGAAGGCCCGCCCAGATAGCGGAACAGCGGCAGGCTGCACGCCTGCGCCGCCGCCTTCGCCACCGCCATGGACACGCCCAGAATCGCGTTGGCCCCCAGGTTGCCCTTGTTGGGCGTTCCGTCCATCTCGATCAGCCCGCGGTCGATCTTCTCCTGCTCGCGGCAGTCCACCCCGCGCAGCGCCTGGGCGATCTTGGTGTTCACCCCCATCACCGCCTTGCCCACGCTCTTGCCGAGGTACACGCTCTTGTCGCCGTCACGCAGTTCCACCGCCTCGTGCTCGCCGGTCGACGCGCCCGAGGGCACCGCCGCCCGCCCGCGCTGGCCCGATTCCAGCGTCACGTCCACCTCCACGGTCGGGTTGCCGCGCGAGTCCAGAATCTGACGGGCGTGAACGTTGGCGATCCGGTACGACATGCGAGACTCTCCTGCAATGGCGGGCCTGAAGGCCCGGGCGTGTGCCGTGCTGATTCCGGGCGTCCACCGCCCGTGCGCCCAGCATACGCCCGCGATCCCCGCTCCTGCCGCCCTCCCGCCCCATACGCTCACGCGTGCTCACCCTCGCGATCGAAGCCAGCAACCCCAGCCTCGCCGCCTCGCCGCCTTCGGTGGCGCTGGGCGAGCCGGGCGGGCCGATCACGGTCGAGCCCATCCGCCCCGCCTCGCGCCATGACGACGACCTCGCCGCCGCCATCGACCGCCTCTTCGTCCGCGCCGCCACGCGCCGACAGGATCTCCGCGCCGTCGCCGTCTCCATCGGTCCCGGCGGCTACACCTCGCTCCGCATGGCCTGCGCCACCGCCCAGATGGTCGCCTTGGCCCTAGGTATCCCCTGCATCCCTGTGCCCACGGCCGCCGTCGCGCTCACCTCTGTGGGTGCTCAGGTCACCCGTTGGCCCGTGGCCGTGGCGCTCGCCGGAAAGGCCGATGCGGCCCACGTGACGCTGTTCCCGGGCCCCTCGGGGTATTCACCATCTTTCTCGGGCCTGGCCGACGCTCAGGCCTTTCTTGCGCTGGGCCCCGCGTCGCTGATCAGCGACGAGTTCCTGCCCGTCGCCCTCGCCGATGCGGCCGGGCGTCTGGGCCTGCCGGTCATCCCCACCCGCCTGGAATCCCCTGCTCTACTGCGAGTTTCCGGGCATTTTGAGCCCGTTTCTCCCGAGGCCTGCGTCCCGCTCTACGGACGCGAGCCCGAGGCGGTGACGAAATGGCGCGCACTTCACGCGCCCCGGACCGTCCCGGACGGCCCCTCTTCCCCGTCTTGAATGCACGACGCCCAGTAACCGCGAACATCGCGTTCTAGTTGAACCGCCTGTGCAACTTGGGCGGATGGATAACCCGGGGAATCTCGACACGCGCCCCGCTGCCCACACCGCGTCGTCGATACACCGCTACCGCGCTCTTTCCGCGCGGTCTACCGCCGGAGTCCCGGCGCGGCGGTTGACACCTTTGTGAGGCAGCGACATGGCACACCAGATCCTTCACAACGGCGGCGGAAGCAACGGCGAGCATCGCACTTCGGGCGGGGGCACCCCCGACGGCACGGCCGGCCCCTCGGCCGCCGCCCGGGCCAAATGGGCCGACAAGCGCATCTTCACCACCGGCGAAGCCGCCGAGGTGTGCAAGGTGTCTCAGCAGACGATCATCCGCTGCTTCGACTCGGGTCGGCTGGGCGGCTTCCGCGTGCCGGGCAGCAAGTTCCGGCGCATCCCGCGGGCCGAACTGATCAAGTTCATGCAGAACAACGAGATCCCCACCGAGATCCTTGAAGGCCCCGGCAAGCGGGTGCTGGTGGTGGACGACGACCCCGCGATCCTCGAACTCTTCACCGACCTGCTCTCGCGCGATCCGCGCTGGGACATCAAGACCGCCTGCACCGGCTACGACGCGGGCCTGCTCACCGAGTCCTTCCGCCCCCACGTCGTCATCCTCGACTACATGCTGCCCGACATCAACGGCAACATCGTCTGCCAGCGCCTCCGCGCCAACCCGGAGATGAAGCACACCAAGGTCATCATCGTCTCCGGCGTGGTCAACCAGGCCGAGATCGACCAGTTGCTCCGCTCCGGGGCCGATGACTTCGTGAAGAAGCCCTTCAACGTGCAGCAGATCGTGGACAAGATGGCCTCGCTGGCCGGCGTCTGAGCCTCCTCCGCGCCGCCACCGCCGCCCCCACCCGGGCCCCGCATCAGCCGATATCAGAGCATGGACGCGCCGCCCCCCAACGCCGCCGCCACCGCCGACGAGGCCGCAGGGGCACGCGCCCGCCAGGTTGAACTGATCCTCAACCAGCTCGACGCGCTGCCCACGCTCTCCAGCGTCGCCACGCGCGTGATGGCGCTGACCTCCAGCGACGACTCCAGCGGCGAACAGATCGCCGCGCTCATCGAGTCCGACCCGGCCCTCTCCGCCCGCATCCTCTCGCTGTGCCGACGCGCCAGCGTCGCCATGCCCGCGGGCATCACCACCGTCCGCAAGGCCGTGGTCATGCTCGGGCTCGAGGCGGTGCAGGCCGCCGTGCTGTCGCTGGAAATCTACGAGGTGATGGGGCAGATGCCCGGTTCGGGCGAAACCCGCGAACCCCTCAGCGCCGACTCGCCCCCATCCGCGGGCTTTGACCGCGTGGGCTTCTGGCAGCACTCCATCGCCGTCGCCTGCGCCGCCGAACTGCTCGCCGAGGGCGGACGCGAACTGAACATCCGCCCCGAAGAGGCCTTCACCGCCGGGCTCATCCACGACCTGGGCAAACTCGTGCTCGACTGGGTGTTGCCCCGGACCTACGCCCGCGTAATCCAGACGGCCGAGGCCCGCAACGCGCCCCTCGCTCAGGTCGAGCGCGCCGCGCTGGGGCTCGATCACCACGTCGTGGGCAAGCGTCTCGCCGAGCGGTGGTCACTGCCCCACGCCCTGCAGGACTGCATGTGGCTGCACGGGCAGGCTTTCTCCGCCCTGCCCGAGCTGCGCCACCGCACGCTCATCGCGCTCATCACGCTCGCCGACGCCATCGCCCGCCGCCAGCACCTGGGCTGGAGCGGGGAGTTCACCGAGCCCCCCGCGCTCGGCCCGCTCATCACCGCGCTGGGCCTCTCGCCCACGCGCGTGGCCGAGGTGGCCCCGCGCCTGCACCAGGAGGTCGCCAAGCGCGCCGCCGATCTGGGGCTCGATGAGCAGACCGCCCCACAGCTCGTCACCCGGTCCATCGCCGAGGCCAACCAGCGGCTCGCCCGGCTGCACTCGCGCTGCCGCGAGCGGTCCGCCGAGTCGCGCCGCCAGGCGAGCGTGCTGCAGGCCATCGGGCGCTTCACCGCGGGCTCGCGCCCCGGCGCGTCGGTGAACGACGTGCTCGCCGAGATCGTCTCGGGATTCCGATCCCTCGCCGGCGCGGGCTTTGCCGCCACGCTCTACCAGGCCCGCGAGGGCGAGCCCTGGCGCCTCAGCCGCTTCCACGCCGACGGCACCCCAGCCCCCGCCACGCTCATCGACCAGCCGCGCGACGCGGAGGGCCAGCCCATCGACCTGCGCCACCTGGACCACGGCGAATCGCTGGGCGGCGCGATCGGGCTGCTCACCTGGCTCTCCGAGCACCTGGGTGCGGGCCCGGACCTGCGCCGAATCCGCGTGGTGCCCTTGATCTCCGGCGTGGGGCCCGCCGCCGTGCTGCTGCACGACCGCCCCGCGGCCGACTTCGCGCCCACCGACCCCGCCCACGCCGCCCTCGCCTCCGCCTGGGCGTGGGCGATCGCCGCCGCCACGCAGCACGACGGCGCCCGCCGGCTCACCGAGCAGCTCGCCTCCACCACCCGGGCCCTGAGCCAGACCCAGGCCGAACTCGCCGAGGCCCAGTCCATGGCCCGCCTGGGTGAACTCACCGCCGGCGCGGCCCACGAACTGAACAACCCCCTCACGGTCATCAGCGGCCGCTCGCAACTGCTCGCCCAGCGGCTGCACAACTCGCGCGACCGCGGCGACGCCCAGCAGATCGCCGACGCCGCCCAGCGACTCAGCGACCTGGTCACCACCCTGCATCACGTCGCCCGCCCGCCCCAGCCCGACCTCAAAATGATCGAGCCGGCGGACATCCTCGCCCCGGCCATCCGCCGCGCATCCGACCGCTACGCGACCGCCCACCCCGGGCTGCCCGCGCCCAAGATCAAGACCCTCGCGCAGATTCCGCCGGGCACACCCCTCCGCGCCGACCGCGACATGGTTATCCGGGCCCTCTCCGAGCTCATCCTCAACGCGCTGGAGGCCGCGGGTGTCTCCACCGTGCTGGTTCGTGCGCATCTGGACGCCGCGACCATGGGCGAGCCCGCCCGTCTGGTGTTCACGGTCAAGGACGACGGCGCGGGGCTGTCGGATCATGCGCAGACCCACGCCTTTGATCCGTTCTTCTCCGAGAAGCCCGCGGGGCGTCAAGCCGGGCTGGGCCTGCCCCTGGCACGCCGCCTGGCCGAGGCCCACAAGGGCGCCATCCGCCTGGACTCCACTCCCGGCAAGGGGGCCACCGCCCTGCTGACCCTGCCCCTTTCCGCCGCCGGGGTCGGCTCTGGGTCCGGCAAGTCGACGACCAGCCGCGCCGCGTGAATTCGCACCCGGATTCGTCCGAGTCTTCCTGTGCGCAATTGAGCGCGGGAGGACCCATGCGACCCGGCCCGACAGATGATCGTCCCGAACGAACCGGCTCCAGCGGCCCTTCGCCCAAGCGCGCCACGCCGCGCGTGCTCGTCATCGCCCCCACCGACGAACGCCGCGAAGCGTGGACCACCGCGCTGCGCGGCTGCGACGTCGTCTGCGGGCTCACGGGCACCTTCGAGCAGGGTCTCGAACTGCTCCGCGAGCCCACCCGCCAGGGCGGGCAGCGCTTCGAGATCGTCGTTCTCGACGTCCCCGCCTGCAACCCCGGCACGCTCCGCTTCATCCGCGCGGCGGGCGAGCACGACGTGCCCTCGCTGATCGTCTGCCCCCGCGTCTCCTTCGACGAGGCCGTCGAGGCGATGCGCGCCGGCGCATGCGACATCATCTCCGCCCAGCTCAAGCCGCGCGAACTGGTGCGTCGCGTCCGCTCCGCCTGCGCCGCCGCCCGCGGGCAGCGCACCGACCGCGAGGGCGCGTCGCCCCCGCCGCCGCACGGCTTCGCCGCGCCCGCCAAGCCGGCCCGCGCCACGCCGATCAAGAACCTCTCCGCCGAGCCCCGCACGCCCAAGGACCTGGCCGACGAACTCGCCGTGTCCATGCGTCATCAACTGGACGTCGAGGCCCTGCTCCGCCAGTCGCTGGAGTTCCTGCTCGCGCAGGGCGGGCCCACCAACGCCGCGGTCTTCCTCCCCTCCACCGCCGGTGACTACTCGCTGGGCGCGTATGTGAACTACACCTGCCCCAAGGAAACGGGCGAGGTGCTCCTGGACCACCTGGCCAACGTCGCCGCGCCCCGACTCGACAAGATCGCCGCTCCGCTCCTGCTCACCGAGCCCGCGCAGATCACCCAGCGCATCGGCGAGGACGTGGAGTGGATGCTGGGCAACCACGTGCTGGCCTTCGCCTGCCGCAGCGAGGGCGAGTGCCTGGCGCTGTTCATGCTCTTCCGCGACCGGGCCACGCCCTTCGGGACCGACTTCATCGAGTTGTGCTCGCACTTCGCCGGCCACTTCGGCGCGCAGCTCGCCCGCGTCGTCCGCATCCATCACCGCCACCTGCCCCGCGACAAGTGGGGCGCCATCGGCGACCCGCACGACGCCGAGGGCGGGGGCGGGGACTCCGGCGGCATGGCCGCCTGAACCGGCCCTCAGGCTTTCAGACCTTTGATCTTGCCCTTGCGACGCTGCGTCTCGTAGCGCGTCATCGAGTCCTCGATGATCGCCCCCGCCGCCTCCGCGGGCAGGATCTCGTCCACCGTCACTTCCTTGCCCTCAAGCTGCTTGTAGTCGTTGAAGAAGCGCCTCAGCAGCTTGAAGATGTGCGACGGGAAGTTGCTCGCCCGCTGAAACTCGCTGTAGATCGGGTCCGCCGTCAGCACCGCGATGATCTTGTGGTCCTTCTGCCCCTGGTCCAGCATCGTCATCACGCCCACCGCCCGCGCCTCGCAGATCGTCAGCGGCGGGATCTCCTCCGTGCAATACACCAGCACGTCCATCGGGTCGTCGTCTTCAGCCAGCGTCTGCGGGATAAACCCGTAGTTCGCCGGGTAATACACCGCGCTCGACAGCACGCGGTCGAGCTTCAGAAGACCCGTCCCCTTGTCCAGCTCGAACTTCAGGTTCGAGCCCTTGGGGATCTCGATGACGGCCTTGAAGTACTCGGGCAGTTCGCCCGACTCGGCCGAGGGCGTGATGTCGTGCCAGGGGTGGACCATTGGAGTTCTAGGGGGAAGTGAACAGTGAACAGTGATCGGTGAACAGTGATCAGTGACCAGTGCGTGGGGCGTGGAGGACCGAGAGATGAGCGTCGAAGAAAGGCAAGGGGCCTGAGCCACCCGGCTTCCGCGGCGGGACACTCCCCATCTCCGCGAATGCCCAATGCCCGGTGCCTTCTTCACCTCAACTCAGCGCCATCGACATCAGGAACTCCGCGTTGGTCTTGTTCTTCAGCAGGCGGCTCTTGAGCAGTTCCATCGCCTCAACGACGTTCATGTCGCTCAAGACCTTCCGCAGGCGGTACACCAGTTCCAGCTCCTTGCGGTCAAGCAGCAACTCCTCGCGCCGCGTGCCCGAGGCGGCCACGTCGATGCACGGGTAGATGCGCTTGTCCATCAGTTTGCGGTCAAGGTGCAGTTCGCTGTTGCCCGTGCCCTTGAACTCCTCGAAGATCACCTCGTCCATCTTCGAGCCCGTGTCGATCAGCGCGGTGCCGATGATCGTCAGCGACCCGCCGTTCTCGATGGCGCGGGCCGCGCCGAAGAACTTCTTGGGCCGCTGCAGCGCGCCCGCGTCGATACCGCCCGACATGATCCGCCCCGAGTGCGGCATCTCGTTGTTGTACGCGCGGGCCAACCGGGTGATCGAGTCCAGCAGGATGACCACGTCATCGCCGAACTCCACCATCCGCCGGGCCTTCTCGATGACCATCTCGGCGACCTGCACGTGCCGTGAGGCCTGCTCGTCGAACGTGCTCGCCACGACCTCCACGCCCTTGGCCGAGTGCCGCCGGAAGTCCGTCACTTCTTCGGGCCGCTCGTCCACCAGCAGAACGATGATTTTCGTCTCCGGGTAGTTTTTCGAGATCGCCCGCGTGATCTTCTGCAAGAGCACCGTCTTGCCCGTGCGCGGCGGGGCCACGATCAGCGCACGCTGGCCTTTGCCCAGCGGGGCCACCAGGTCCACGATCCGGCACTCGATCTCGCCCGGCTCGGTCTCCAGCATGTACCGCTTCTCGGGGTGCAGCGGCGTGAGGTCCTCGAAGTTCGACCGCTCGAACACCTTCGCCGGCTTGCGGCCGTTCACCTCGTCCACCCGCAGCAGCGCGAAGTACTTCTCGCTCTCCTTGGGCGGGCGGATGAACCCGCGCACCGTCATGCCCTTCTTCAGCCCGTGCCGGCGGATCTGCGTGGGCGACACGTAGATGTCGTCCGGACCGGACAGGAAGCTCTGCTCGCTGGAGCGCAGGAAGCCGAAGCCGTCCTGCATGATCTCCAGCGTGCCATCGCCCACCATGAGCCCGGTCTTGGCGGCGCGGGCCTTGATGATCTTGAAGATCAGGTCCTGCTTGGGGATCTGGTTGAAGTTCTCCAGGCCTTCCTTCTTCGCCACCTTGTGCAGCGCGTCGATCTCCATCGACTGAAGCTGCGACATCGTCAGCGACTCTTTGAGCGCCGCGGGGTCGGCCTTCGCCACCACCGCTTCCAGCTCCGCCGCTTCGCGTTCCAGTTCATCGTCGCTGGGCAGACCCTCGATCCGCTCCTGCGGGCCCATGCTGGGGCCGCCGAAGCTCGGCTGCCCAAAGCCGCCGCCGCCGAAGCGCTTCTTCTTCTTCTTGCGCCGGCCGCCGAAGCCGCCGTAGCCCCCCTGCCCGTAGCCGCCGCCCTGATGCCCGTTGTATCCCCCCCCCCCACCGCCCCCACCACCACCACCACCGCCCTGGCCCTGTCCGCCCGAAGGCCCACCGGGTCCCATCGACCCCGGCTGGCCGCCCGGCCCACCCGGCCCGCCCGACGAACCGCCACCGCCGCCAAAGCCCGGGCCCATCGGCGGGCGCGGCATCGGGGGCGGACCGCTCATCGCCGGCGAGGGCGAAGGCGGGGGAGGCGGGGGGGGAGGGGGCGGAGGCGGGGGAGGAGGAGGAGGAGGGGGCGGCGCGGAAGCCTCAGCCGCGCTGGCGCGGGAGGCGGACTTGGACTCGCCCGACGATCGTGATCCACGTGGCATACGGACGCTCACCTGCTTCTTCTTGGTCGCCAAACCGCCGACTCCTCAGCGAGAGGCCGGGACAGGACTCTGCCCGGGTAAATGGCACGTTCCCTCGCTCCGTCTCGCGGAGCCCGATACCCCAGAACGCCTCGTGTCCATGCTGTTTCTGGGATTCCCGCGGTCTGCGCCTCACCGAGGCCACCTCACCGCTGGGATGTAAAGGGAGTGCTCAGGCCGCGCACACCGGGCCCAAGTCGCGAGCAGTGTAGCCACTCCAGCCCCGTGCAACAACCCCGAGATCACCCGCCAACAGGGCGCGTGTTCACAACCTGTACGCAGGCGAACCCCCGCTTCGGCTTACGCAGACCGCCAATTGACCCAAACGGGCCATCGACGCGGCGGGCCGCCAGAGGGAGAGTCCTTTGCCATGCGCTCCGCGCGCACGCAAGGAGGAACCATGAACGCTCACCAGTCGTCCTCCGCCTTCCTCTCTCCGGCCTCCGTGCTGGCCGCCCTGCTCGTCATGTGCAGCGGCTCCACTCTCCGCGCCGGCATCAGCATCAGCCCGCCTTACGCCTCCGGCCCGCTCAGCCACCACTGCCCGGTCCCCGCGGGGCAGTACGACCTGTGCACCACCACCCTCACCCCTCTGTCGCGCGCGACTCAGGATCCCACCATCCCCACCCGGCTCGCGCAAACCGGCTGGACCTTCACCAACGCGCCGCAGGCCGACTTCCCCAACGTCACCATCAACATCCGGATGTACCGCCCCCACCTCTGCAACCCCATCGATGACTCCGTGACGATCGTGCCCGGAAATGTCAACCTCACGCGGCTGCCCGGCTCGCACTGCTCCCACGGCGCCGAGCTCGAGATGGCCCTGCTGCTCGCGCCCGACCTGGGCCCCAACGAGTCCTGGCGCTGGCTGCAGATCGGTCATGACTACGGCACGTTCTGCCTCGACGCGGCAGGCGGCCAGTGGTACCTCGACAACGCGGGCGACGACCCGAGCACGCCCTTCTACTGGTCACAGGCGAGCATGAACAGCTTCACCTCCGCGCCGTGGAACCGCCCCGCCACCTGGTTCTTCGACACGCCGGAGGATGGGTGCTGGTTCAACAGCCTCGGATGCGGCACCGATTGCCCGAGGCCCGACCACTGGTCCGTGCAGTTCGACACCTACCTCACCAAGTTCAACTCAGCCACCCAGACCGTCACCATCTACGAAGGCATCCACTGGGGCTTCCAGGCTGACTGCGTGCCCTCTCCCGCCGCGGCGCTCGTCATGATGGCGGGCCTGGGCGGCGCGGGGATGGCCCGCCGTCGCTCCCCCACCGCGGGAGGTGCCGCATGAACGCCAACTGCACCACCCGCCGCTCACGCCGCGTGCGCACGTTGCTGATCGCGGCGACTGCGACCCTCGGGATCTCAACTGCTCGCGCCGACTTGCGCACTCCGGACTGGGTACTCAACCCGCCCCTGAGCCACCCCTGCCCGGTGCCCGCGGATCAGTACGACCTGTGCACAACCAGCCTGATGCCCTTCGCACGCGTGACGGTCAGCGATTCCACGCTGGCGAGCTTGGGCAGGTCCTTCAAGGGCCGGTACTCCTTTGTGCACGGCGACCCCTCATCGCTGGGGATCGTGAGTGTTCACATCGAGAAGTACCTGCCGACGCTGTGCTCGCCCATCGACCAGGACGTCCAGGTTGCGCCGGGCGACGCCGAGCCCCCGCGACTCAAGGGCCAGCACTGCACCCACGGCGCCGAACTGCTGCTCTGGCTCACCAATCCGCCGGAACTCGAGCAATCCGAGTCGTGGATGTGGCTCCAGATCGCGCAAGACCGGGGCACCTTCTGCCTCAGGCCTCGAAATGACGGGCGCGCGTACCTGGACTCCGACAACGGCACGCCCTTCTACTACAGCGACGAAGAGATCAGAGCCTTCACTTCGCCCGCCTGGAACCGCCCCCAGACGTGGTTCTTCGACGCTGCCGAGGATGGCTGCTTCTTCCGCGAACTGGTGTGCGGAGGCGCCTGCCCGGCCCCGGACCACTGGTCGATCGGGTTCAGCCTCGTGCTCACCAAATTCAACTCGGCGACCAGCACGGTCACCGTCTTCGACGGCATCCACTGGGGCTTCCAGGCCGACTGCGTGCCCGAGCCCGGCACCGTGGCCTTGATGTTTGCGGGACTTGGGCTGCTCACCTGGCGAATCCGGGTGCATCACTGACGCCCGCGCAAGCCCGTGATCGAGGCCAGCACCGCCCGCACCTGCCGCTCCACATCGTCGCGATCGCGGCTGTTGTGGATCACGTGCCCGCACGCCGCCCGCTTGCGCTCCAGGGGCCACTGGGCCGCCTCGCGCCGCGTCAGTTCGTCCTCGTCCCACCCCCGCGTGGCCTTCACCCGCGCCAGCCGCTCCTCCCGCGGGCAGTCCACAAACACCACCGCGTCGCACTCGCGGTCGATCCCCGCTTCAAACAGCAGCGGCGCGTCGACCACCAGCGCGGCAGCGCCCGACGCCCGCGCACGCTCCAGTTCCTTCGCCCGCTCCGCGTGAACCAGCGGGTGGATGAGCCCCTCCAGCCGCCGCCGCGCCGCGGGGTCGCCGAAGACGATCCTGGCCACCGCCGCGCGGTCCACCTCGCCGCCGGGCGCGACGCCCTCGCCCCACCACGCCCGCAAGGTCGCCGCCACATCGGGGCGCTGCAGCATCGCCTTGGCCTGCGCGTCCGAGTCGCTCACCACGCAGCCCAGCGTGCCAAAGACGCGGGCCACCGTGCTCTTGCCCGAGCCGATGCCCCCCGCGATCCCGATCACCACGGGCCGCACTCCGCGCTCCACCCCGCGCTCGCTCATGGTTCGCGCTCCGCGTGATCCAGCGCCTCGCGCACCTTCGCCAGCAGCCGCCCCGGCCCGCTCACATACGACCACCCCACCGCCCCCAGCCCGTCGTGGGCCGACACAAACACCAGCGTGCCCAGCCCCAGCACGCGCTCGCGCACGCGCCGATGCACCACCAGGTTCTGCACCCGCGACAGCGGCAGTTCCACCGCCGTCTGCCTCACGATCCCCGAGACCGCGATCACCCGCCGCCGCGTCAGCACATAC
>JALHNL010000012.1 GCA_022843545.1 Phycisphaerales bacterium
CGCTCCACGCCACCACGCCCGCGAGCGCGTGAACCGCGAGCGACGCGCAGGCCGCCGCCACGATCACGCCCGCGCGCGACCGCCCCGCTCGGGTTGGAAGAGTCCCGGGCACGGGGCGCCTCACTCGCTCTTGGGCGGTTTGCCCGCCGGCGCGGGGCTGGAGGCCAACAGCGCGTCCAGCGACGCGCCGCCGGGCCCGATGAAGACCACCGCCAGGCACGACAGCCCGCACATGATCTGCAGCCACAGCGTGCTGAAGACCCGCACGTCGTGCCACTCACCCGCCGGCAGGAATCCCAGCAGCCCGTTGCCGACCGCCACCGCCGGGCCGATGGTCGTCAGCCACGCCGCCACCACCATCACGCCCACCAGCGCCAGCGCCGCGATGCGCGTGAACAGCCCCACCAGCACCGCCGCGCCCATCACCACTTCCGTCAGCGCCGCCGCCCACGCCAGCGCCACCGCCGTCTGCCCCGTCCCCAGCGACGCCGGGATGAGCGGCGCGGCGCTGGGCTTCTCCACCGGCGGCTTGCTCGCGGTGTTGAGGAGCAGCGCCAACTGGTAGAGCTTCCGCATCCGCACCGGCTCGGTCGACGCGCCCGGCGCCACCGGCTGGGTGGCCATCGCCGCCAGCACGCGCGGACCCGGCCCGTCCAGCCGCATCGCTCCGCCGCCGCCCGGCGGGGGCAGCGGCTTGGTCGGGGGCTGAGGCGTCAGGTCAGCGGGCTTGGGCGTCGCGGGGGGTGCGGCGCTCACCGGCGCGGTCGTCACGCCCATCGTCGCCAGCACCGCCAGTTGCTCGGGCGCATACACCTGCGTGCCCAGCAGTTTGCCCAGACCCGCCCACACGAAGATGATCCCGATCGCCAGCCGGATCAGGAATGACCCGAAGCTCACCGGTCCGCTGCGTCCCTTCTGCATCGCTCAGCCCTCCTTGTGCTGCCCCCTCCCGGCCTCCCGGGCTCGCCACTTCCTCTATCATGGTACAGACACCGCGGGCGTGGCGGAACTGGCAGACGCGCGGGACTTAGGATCCCGTGGCCGCAAGGCTGTGCAGGTTCAACTCCTGTCGCCCGCATTGGTCAGGCCCCACCTCTGCACAACCGATCCCGGCTCCCCCGGCGGGCAAACCCAGTCCCGCCCAAAGCAGGTATTCTGTTGCCCATGCGCGCCGTGAACTGCCTGCCCACGCTTGCGTCGCTGTTGCTCGCCGCCCGCGCCCTCGCTGGCGACGTGGTGGTCAATCAGGTTTACGCCTCGGGGGGCGCACCCGGCGGGGGCACACACGACTTCGTCGAAGTCAAAAACATCTCCCCCCAGCCGGTCAGCATCGCCGGCTGGTCCCTGCACGTCAACGTGCCCAGCCTGGGCCCGGGCTGGAGCCGGGTCGCCATCTTCGGCTCCATCACCCTGGCTCCGGGCCAGCACCTGCTCGTGCAGCTCGCCGGCTCGGGCCCGGCGCTCGCCGGTGCCGAGGTCTTCGCTGGCACGGTGAACCTGTCCCCCGCCAGCGGACGCGCCGCGCTCAGCCGTGCTTCCGGCTCGCTGATCGTCACGTGCCCCACCACCCTGGCCGACCGCGTCTCCTGGGGCGCCGGCCTGTGCCCCGAGACCGCCTCCACCATCTCGCCAACCGCCACCGCCTCGCTCCGTCGCATCGGCGATTGCCTGGACACCGACGACAACCTCGCCGATTTCGCGCTGGGGCCCATCGACCCGCGCGGGCGCGTCGCCCCACCCGTCTCCTGCTTCGCCCCTCAAGCCACCCTCACCGTCAACGTGCTCGGCGGGGGACGCGTGGTCTCCACCCCGGCGGGCATCGATTGTCCTTCCGTCTGCCAGTTGCAAGCCGACGTGGGCACCGCGATCAGCCTCTCGCCCGATCCGCCCTCGGGTCTTCGCTTTCTGGACTGGGCCGACGCGCCCAACCAGTGGTTGGTCCCGCGGACGGTCACCCTCACCGCAAACAGCACGCTCACCGCTCGATTCTGGTGCTTCGCCGACATCACCGGCATCGGCGGCCCCCCCGAGCCCCTCGACGGCCAAGCCACGGTCGACGACGTCATCGCCTTCGTCAATGCGTTCGGCGATGGCTGCCTTGAGGACCCGCCGCCATCGCCCCCTTGCAGTCTGGCCGATCTGACCGGCATCGGCGGGCCCCCCGTCATGCCCGACGGCCAGTTGACGGTGGACGACATCATCGCCTTCGTCAACGCCTTTGGCGATGGTTGCCCAAATTAACACCCCCTTTGGGCTATATCTCCGTAGGGTTGTTTATCCCTTGCTGATGGAGGCAATTCTCCTAGCCCATGCGGAGTTGCTCGGTTATTCTGAACCCAGAGACTTCTCGGGCACGGGCGTTTGCTCGTGCTACGGATGTCTTGCTCTCGTTTCGGGGCCACATTTGGCCCCTGGGTACCGCTCTGATATCCCCCAAAGAAGGTGCATCATGACCAACTCGCGCGCGTTGTCCCTGTCGCTTTTGGCAGGCTTGGCTTTGTCCTCCTCCGCCTTGGCGCAGCCCGCCGCGACGAACCTGGGCACGCTGACGCTCGGTACGCCCGTCAACGCGAGCGTGCCCCAGCTCGGCCTGGGCGAAGTGGCGTGGTTCAAGTTCACGCTCTCACAGCCGGTCGCCTTCTCCGCCCTGCGCTTCCTGGACGTCACCACCACCGCCGGCACCGGCAGCGGCGGCGTGGCCGACAACGAGATCGCGCTCTTCAACTCGGCCGGCACGCGCATCTCTTCCGATGACGACGACGGGCTGAGCACCACCGCCTTCCTCACCTTCGGCACCGGCTCGGGCATCCTGCCCTCGGGCAGCACGCCCACCGTGGGCAACGGGCGCGATGGCGACCTGCCCGCCGGCACCTACTACCTGGGCGTCGCCTACTCGGGCGTGCTGTGGCAGACCTCCAACTGGGGCTTCACCTTCAGCAACACGCTGGTGCTGTACGCCCACAACGTCACCATCAACGCGGCGAACACCGCCGTCACCGCGCCCGCGGCGGGCGCGTTCGACCTGGGCACACTTCCCGCCAGCGGCTCGGTCACGCGTTCCGACCCGCTCGTCGCCGGCCAGACCCGCTGGTACAAGGCGGAGTTCCCCGCGGCAGACACCGTGCAGCGCTCGTGGCTGGACATCGACACCGAGGGCTCGTCGCTGAGCCTGCTGAACCGCACCCGCATCTCGCTGTTTGGTCCTAACGGCGCGGTCGTCGGCAACTCCTTCTTCTCCGCCATCTCCGACGCCAACGACGGCTCGGGCGACCTCAGCCAACTGACCTTCGGCCTCACCACTCCCGTCCGCCCCGCCCCGGGCGACGGGCTGGCGTACAACGGGCGCGACGGTGCGCTCCGCGCGGGGACCTACTACATCGCCGTCAGCACCACCCCCACCAACACACCCAGCAACTCCACGTCCTTCTCCGCTAACTTCGGCACCGTCTCCACCGGAACCAACGCCGGCACCATCAACCTCAACATCAACACCGGGTTTGAGGTCAGCAACCCCACTGTCACGCTCGCTCTCAGCGCCATCAGCGCCGAGCCCGGCGGCTCGTTCAACGCCTTCGCCACCGTCACCCCGGGCTTCAACCCCGTCAGCACCGGCATCGTCGTCACCCTCGACACTGCCGGTGTGGGCGCGGGCACCCTCAACATGCTCGACAACGGCGTCGCCCCCGATGTCACCGCCGGCGACGGCATCTTCTCCGTCGCCGTCACCGTCCCGCCCGGCACCCCCAGCGCGAACACCACGCTGATCGCCAGCGCTTCCGACGAGCAGAGCCGCACCGGCACCGCGAACGCCAACTTCGTCGTCGTAGGCCCCGTGCCACCCTGCCCCACCGGGCCCGAGACCCACTCGCTCACCAACCTCACCAGTGACGGCACCCTCAACACCGCAGGCAACGGCATCGCCACCTTCAACGCCACCAGCTCCGCCAGCATCAACGTCGTCCGCATGTCCGGACGGTTCATCCCCGGTAACGCCTTCTCCTCCAACGCGCGGCTCGTGCTCACCTCGCCGGGCGGGCAGACGTTCACGCTCACTCCCTTCCTTGCCAACACCCCCAGCGGCGTGCCCGCCGACATCGGCACGCTCGAGGCGCAGCTCGCCTGCGCCGGCTCGTCGGGAGTCGGCGAATGGACCGTCCGCGCCTACGAAACCATCGACGACGCCGGCGTTGACGGCGTCTGGACCAACCTCTGCTTCGCCCTGGATTCCCAGCCCCCCACCGCCACCGGCTGGTCCGAGGACGCCTGCGGCAACGACGCGGGCGAACTGCCCGCCGCCGCCCAGTCGCCCGTGGGCACCGGGGCGCTCACCGAGATCAACGGGCTCATCGCCTCCAGCGGCGACACCGACATGTACCGCATCGCCATCTGCGATGTCGCGAGCTTCTCGGTGACCACCGATGCCCTCACCACCGGCGACACCCAGCTCTTCCTCTTCAACCTCGACGGCACCGGCATCATGCACAACGACGACCGCGTCACCGGCGATGTGCAGTCTGATCTGAACAATCTCGGCGGGCTGATCACCGCCCCCGGTGATTACTACCTCGCCATCTCCGGATACAACCGCGATCCTCAATCCGTCGGCTCGCTCATCTGGGCCAACACCCCCTTCGTGGGCCTCCGCTCTCCCGACGGGCCCGGCGCCACGGGAGTCGTTGACGGCTGGACCGGTTCCGGCGGCACGTACGCCTACGGCATCGCGCTCACCGGCGTCTGCTACCCCGGAAGCGGCGGCGGCGGCGGTTGCAACCTGGCCGACATCACCGACATCGGCGACACCGGCGCGGGCCCCGATGACCAGCTCACCGTCGATGACCTCATCGGCTTCGTCAATTCCTTCGGCGAGGCCACCGGTTGCCCCGGCACCCCCGGCACCGCCTGCAACCGCTCCGACGTCACCGACATCGGCAGCACCGGCGCCGGCCCCGACGGCCAGCTCACCGTCGATGACATCATCGCCTTCGTGAACGCCTTCGGCGAAGGCTGTCCGGCCTGACATCTCAGGTTGAGTTGGAGCGTCCCCAAAGCCCCCGGTGTGAAACTGGGGGCTTTTCATTGACACCTACGCTGCCTAAGCAAAAACCCCACTGCTGCGCGCTCAAGATATCCGCCATGGGTTCCATGAATCTGCGGAATCTCGGCTGATGCGCCCTTCCCAACAGTCAGTATCTGCGGTAACTTGAACATGACGATCCCGGTATTCGTCCCCGGCCCTCGGCCGTACTCGTGCGGGACGAGCAGGAGATCGGAAGAACTTGCCCGAACAAGCGCGCCGGTGCGGTGTGTCTTGGCCGGGTTGGATGCGGCTTTCTCGGAGGAACACGAATATGCGCCCCACGACTCGAACGCTCTTCTTGGCCGCCGGCCTCATGGCCCCCGCGACCGCTCTGGCCCAGCCCGCGACCTTCACGGACTTGGGCACGCTCACGCCGGGCGTCCCGGTGACGGGCAGCGCTCCGGTCTCCACCACCACCGATCAGGTGTCGTGGTTCAAGTTCACGCTGGCCAGCCCCGTGCGCCGCAGCGATCTGACGTTCCTGGAGATCTACAACGGCACCGTCAGCGGCGGCGGTTCGACAGACAGCGAACTGGCGCTCTATGACGCGGCGGGCACGCTGATCCAGGTCGATGACGACGACGGCGCGGGCGTCTCCAGCGCGCTCTCCTTCGGCGCCGGCTCGGGCACGTTCCTGCCTAGCACCACCGGCACGCCGGTGTGCGGCAACGGTCGCGATCGCGACCTGCCCGCGGGCGATTACTACGTCGGTGTTGCGTACTTCAGCCGCACGTGGAACAACGGCTTCGTCTTCAGCACGAGCACGACGACTCTGGGCGCGACCGACGTCACGATCGTGACGGACACGGCCGCCGCCGCCGCCGAGCCTGCCGGCACCATCGATCTGGGCGTACTGACCCTGGGCACGCCGATCGTCCGCGTGGCCGACGCGCTGCCCGCCAGCACGGTCCAGTGGTACAAGCTCGAAGTGCCGAACATCGGCTCCTCGCTGGGCTCGTACCTGGATATTGACACCGAGAATTCGGCGCTCGCGCCGACCAACGCCACCCGCTTGTCGATCTACGGCGAGAACGGGACCCTTCAGAGCCTCTCCACGCTTGGGGCCCTGCCCTCGGCGGTTAGCGCAACCGCGACGTGGACCGACACCGTTGACGGTTCGGGCAGCCTGAGCCAGCTCACCTTCGGCGTCGCCGCTCCGGCGCGGTCCGCCGTGGGCACGGGCCTGGCGTATAACGGCCGTGACGGCAACTTCGTTCGCGCCGGTGTGTACTACATCGCCGTGGCCGGCCCCGGCGCGGCCCCCTCGACCACCGCGGTCTCGGGCATCAACTTCGGGCACACGTCCGCTTCGGCCAACTCCGGCACGATCAACCTGCAGATCGACGGCGCGATCGTGGTGACCTCGCCCTCGGGCACCGGCTCGGCGATCCCGGCCACGGTGGGCGTCTCGACGCCCGTGACGCTCCGCGTCAACGTGACCCCGGGCTCCAACCCCGTCAGCACGGGCATCACCGTCGACGTTGACGCCAGCGCGGTCACCGGCATCGCCGGCACCACCGCCCTGCTCGACAACGGCGTGGCCCCCGACGCCACCGCTGGCGACGGGATCTACTCCGCGTCCATTCTGGTTGACGGGGCCACCTTCCCCGCCGCCTATGTCCTGCCCTTCACGATCAACGATCTGGAGGCTCGCAGCGGTTCGGGCAACATCAACCTGACGGTTTCGGCCCCGACCAACCCCACCGGCACCGCCACGGCGGTCCCGCCGTTCGGCTCGACGGGTGACTCCTTCACCGCCCGCGTTACCGTGACCCCGGGCAACTTCCCGCCCAGCACGGGGCTGGCTGTCTCGCTGGACGCCTCGCTCGTCGATGGCGGCACGGTGAACCTGCTGGACAACGGCGTGGCCCCCGACGTCACCGCGGGTGACAACATCTTCTCCGGCACCGTCACGGTGGGCCCCGGCGCCGCTTCGGGCGCCTCCGCGCTCCCCGCCACGATCTCCGACGCGGAGGCTCGCACCAACAACGCGAACCTCAACTTCACGGTCATCGGCCCGCCCCCGGCTTGCCCGACTCCGGGCGTCGAGTCCTTCACCTTCACCAACCTCGACAGCGAGGGCGCGGTCGGCGCCGCCACCAACGGTGTCGCCCCGTTCACGCCCACCTCTTCCGCGGCCATCGGCTCGCTGCGTCTGACGGGTCGCTTCCTCCCCAACACCTCCTTCACCGCTGAGGCTCGCATCCGCATCGAACTGCCCTCGGGCTCGTTCATCGACTACCAGCCCTTCACCACCAGCGGCCCCACCGGCGTGCCCCGTGACCTCTCTGAAGTGACGATCACTATCCCCTGCGACGGCATCATCGCCAACAGCGGCCCGTGGGCCGTGCGTATGTGGGAGTCGGTCACCGACGCCGCCGTTCCCGACGGCGTGTGGGCCAACCTGTGCCTGACGCTGGTGGAAACCACCCCCGGCGGCTCCGGCCCGGTCTGGCAGGGTGACACCTGCGTCGGTGACGCGGGCGATCTGCCCGCCACCGCCCAGGTGCCCAGCGGCACCGGTCCGCTCACGTCGATCGTCGGCAACCTCTCGTCCACGTCCGACGCCGACATGTACCTCGTCAACATCTGCGACTTCAACGCCTTCGACGCGACCACCGCCCCCGGCACGGCCGACACTCAGCTCTGGCTCTTCAATCTCGACGGCACGGGCGTGATGTTCAACGACGACGACACCGTCGTCGCCGGCTCGGCCCGCATCAACAACAGCACGGCCCTGCTCTCCGCCAACGGGGACTACTACCTGGCCGTCACCCGCTACAACCGCGACCCGGTCGACTCCACCGGCGCGCTGCTGTGGAACAACACCGGCGCGGGCGGCTCGTTCCTGGGCATCCGCGCCCCGGACGGCCCCGGCGCCGCCAACCCCATCGCGAACTGGGTCAACGCCGCGGTGGGCTCCAGCACCTACACCATCGCCCTGGCCGGCACCTGCTACCCCAGCGGCGGGCCCGTTGGTTGCAACCGCGCCGACATCACCGACATCGGTGACACCGGCGCCGGCCCCGACAACCAGCTCACCGTCGACGACATCATCGCCTTCGTGAACACCTTCGGCGACGCGATCGGCTGCCCGGGCACCCCCGGCACCGCCTGCAACCGCGCGGACATCACCGACATCGGCGACACCGGTGCCGGCCCCGATGGCGAGCTCACCGTCGACGACATCATCGCCTACGTCAACGCCTTCGGCGACGGCTGCCCGGCCTAATCTGGCAGGGATCCCCGTCCTAGGCAGATAACCCAAGTTCACACCTCAGCCCCGGAGTTCGCTCCGGGGCTTTCTTTTTTGGCCATGCATTGCATGCATAATGGTCCAATACGGCCAACGCACGCGAACTCGCCGCGATTACGGACCGGTATTCGCCGAAAGTGGCCGAATCTCGCAACCGGCTCCTACCGCAGCAGGCGGTCTTAGGGTAACCTGTAGTGCCACTTTGTGGCGATCTTGGCGCATTCCTCGCGCAGTCGCTGCGAAGGCCCTTTCGAACCGTCGTGCAGAGACTCGATCGGGAACACACTGACGCTTGCACTTGGAGGTCTTTCAGATGCGCACTTCGATCCGAACGCTTGTTCTCACGGCCGGCCTCATGGCCCCCGCCACCGCCCTGGCGCAGCCCGCGGCGACCGACCTCGGTACGCTGGCGATGGACGGCACCCCGATCACCACCGCCGCCTTCAACATCGCGGCCAATGAGGTGGTGTGGTTCAAGTTCACGATCAACACCCCGGTCCGCTATTCGGACCTCAAGTGGCTCGACATCCTGACGCTGACCGCGGGGGACACCGAGGTTTCGCTGTGGGATCCCTCGGGCAACTTCATCCGCTCCGACGACGATGACGGCCCGGGCCTCGCCAGCCAGCTCAGCTTCGGCACCGGCGAAGGCACCATCCCCAGCGGGACCACCCCGAGCGCCTCCAACGGCCGCGACGGTGACCTGGTGCTCGCCAGCGGCACGTACTACATCGGCGTGACGTACTTCAACGTCACGTGGGGCACCACCAACTGGACGGTGGTCACTCCGGGCAACACCGCCATCACCGGCGCGCAGTTCCGCCTCAACGGCGGCAACACCCCGGCGGTCACCGACCCCGCCGGCACGATCGACCTGGGCACCGTCTCGTACGGCGTGCCCGTGACCAACTCCGCCGGCGCGCTCAGCAGCAGCCAGCGCACGCAGTGGTACAAGGTGACCCTGCCCGAGGGCAACGCCGCGACCGGGTCTTACATCGACATGGACACCGAGGGCACCGCCCTGACCACGAGCAACACCACCCGCCTGACGCTGTTCACCGCGGCGGGCGCTCAGGCGGCCCGCACGGACGGCACGGGCAGCACGCTCTTCACGGACCTCGTCGACGGGTCCGGCAGCCTCAGCCAGCTCACCTTCGGCGCCACCACCCCGGCTCGCCCGGCGGTCGGCACCGGTTTGGCGTATAACGGCCGTGACGGCGCGATCCGCGCGGGCCGGTACTACATCAACGTGATGGGCACCGGCAGCACGCCCACGCAGGGCAGCACGACCCTGTCGGTGAACTTCGGCCTCAACTCCACCAGCACCAACTTTGGCCCGGTGACCCTGCGCATCAGCGCGGCGCTGCCCGCGACCAACCCCTCGGGCACCGTGAGCGTCACTCCCGGCACCGTGGGCGTCACCGAGTCGGCCACCGTCCGCGTGACGGTCACCCCTGGCCAGAACCCGACGAGCTCGAACCTGCAGGTGAATCTGGACGGCACGCTGGTGGGCGATGTGAACCCGATCAACCTGAAGGACGACGGCAACGCCCCCGACCTGGTCGCGGGTGACAACATCTTCAGCGGCACGGTGACGGTGGCTCCCGCCACCCCGCTGGCGACCTACGCCCTGCCCTACGCGATCACTGACGACGAAGCTCGTGTCACCAACGGCACCGCCAGCCTCACCGTCGCGGGCCCGACGAACCCGTCGGGCGCCGGCACCTCCAACCCGCTCTTCGGCTCCGAGGGCGATTCCACGACGCTGCGCGTGACCGTGACCCCGGGCCTGCGCCCCGCCAGCACGGGCCTTGGCGTCAGCGTTGACGCTTCCGCGATCAACGCCGGCACCATCACCCTGCTCGACAACGGCGTCGCCCCCGACGTGACGGCCGGCGACAACATCTTCTCCGCCTCGGCCACCGTGGGCATGGGCACCACCGCGGGCGCCAAGACCCTGCCGTTCACCATCACCGACGGCCAGGCCCGCACCGGCACCGGCAACATCAACTACGCTGTCGTGGGCCCGGCTCCGGCCTGCCCCACCGGCGGCGTCGACAACCTCAGCTCCACCGGACTGCCCAGCGAGGGCGCCGTGGGCGCGGGCACCAACGGCGTGGGCAACTACGCCCCGACCAGCTCGGCGATCATCGGCTCTGTGAAGATCAACGGCCGCTTCGTTCCCAACACGGCCTTCACCGCCGAGTCGCGCATCCGCGTTACGGCCCCCAACGGTCAGCAGGTCGTCGTGACCCCGTTCACCACCAGCGGGCCCGCGGGCGTGCCGGTGGACATGGTCGAGCAGACCGTCACCTTCAGCTGCCCGGTCGCGGCCAACGCGGGCACGTGGGAAGTCCGCACGTACGAGTCGCTCAATGACTCCGCCGTTCCCGACGGCGTCTGGGCGAACCTCTGCGTGGCTCTGGTCGAGGCCGCTCCGGCCGATCCGGCGGTGTGGACCGACGACGCCTGCGTCGCTGACGCCGGCGATCTGCCCGGCACCGCCCAGGTCATCAGCGGCTGCGGCCCGCTGAACAGCATCCGCGGCAACTTCGCGGCCAGCGACATCGACATGTACAAGCTGCGCATCAGCAACCCCGCGGCCTTCTCCGCCTCGACGGCGCCGGGCACCACCGACACGCAGATCTTCCTCTTCGGTCTGGATGGCAAGGGCGTCCTGTTCAATGACGACACCGTTACGTCCAGCAATCACTCCACTCTGACCAACGCCGGCGGCCAGATCACCACCGCGGGCGACTACTACCTCGCCGTGGGCGTCTACAACCGCGACCCGGTTGATGCCGCCAGCGCCCTGCTCTGGATCAACTCGCCCTTCATCGGCAACCGCATCCCCGACGGCCCGGGCGCGGCGAACGCCATCAACGGCTGGGTCAACTCGACCACCACCACCGGCGCCTACACCATCACCCTCGCGGGCACCTCCAAGGTCTCGCCCACCGGCTGCAACCGTGCGGACATCACCGAGATCGGCGGCACGTCCGAAGCCCCCGGCTGCCCGGACGGCCAGCTCACGGTTGACGACGTGATCGTCTTCGTGAACACCTTCTCGGACAGCCTGGGCTGCCCCGGCGCCAACGCTCCCAACGGGCCGTCCTGCAACCTGGCCGACATCACCGACATCGGCGACACCGGCTTCGGGCCCGACGCCCAGCTGACCGTCGATGACATCATCGCGTTCTTCAACTCCTTCAGCGACGGCTGCCTCTAATTCTCGGTAGCCAACGACTGAACTGAGACTTGGCACCCCTGACCCCCGGTCACCTCGACCGGGGGTCTTTTGTTTTTGGGGGCTTTGACTGTCCACAGCCCGAGCGATCTCCTTGATTTCCCTACCGCCCGGGGCAAAAGGGGGTATATTGGATGCGTGCTCGTTGAGGGGTCGGCGTGCGTTCGCGCGCCGATTCGTCCCAGTCCCGGCGCTCGCCGGGCGGGCGTCAAGATCACTGGAGACCCGCATGCGTATTGATCTTCGTTCCGTTGTTCTGGCCGCGGGGCTGATGGCCCCGGCCTCGGCGTTCGCTCAGCCTGCCACGCAGGGTGAGTTCGCGTTTGATCCGAATTTTCCGGGGCCCCTGACCTTCACCACCGGCGGCACCGCCCCGGGCGAAGTGAAGTGGTGGAAGCTCACGCTGACCAACCCGGCCCGCATGACCGATCTGAAGTTCCTGGATGTCTTCACGACCGGCGCGGGCCTGGATGATGACTGCGAGATCGCGCTGTACAACGCCGCGGGCGCGCTCATCAGCGCCGACGACGATGACGGCAACGAGTTCAACTCGCAGCTCACCTTCGGCTCGGGCGAAGGCATCAATCCCGGCGGGCTCAGCCCCACCGTCCGCAACGGTCGCGACGGCGATCTGCCCGCGGGCGAGTACTACCTGGCGGTCAGCCGCTGGCAGGTCACGTTCCTGACCACGGGCTTCGGATTCACCCCCGACGGCTCTGGGCTCCCCGGCGATGACGTGACCATCAACATCAACGGCGGTTCGTCGGCCCCTCAGGCGCCCGCGACCATCACCGCTGACCTTGGCACGGTGGCCTATGGCGCGCCGGTGAACCGCACCGACCCGCTGGCTGCGGGCGCGGTGAACTGGTACAAAGTCGCGCTGCCCAACGCCATCGCGGCGCAGGGCTCGTTCATCGACATGGACACCGAGGGCACGTCGCTGAGCCCGACGAACTCGACGCGGCTGACGATCTACGGCGCCAACGGCGCGCTGCAGAGCAGCCGGACCAGCGCGCTCTGGACCGACACCATCGACGGCTCCAACACGCTCAGCCAGCTCACGTTCGGGCTGACCACCCCGACGCGGGCGGCTGTGGGCAACGGCGCGGCCTACAACGGCCGTGACGGCGAAGTCCGCGCGGCGACGTACTACGTCGCGGTGAGCAGCGTGAGCACCAACACCGTCTCGCTCGCCGACCTGACGTCCTCCGTCAACTTCGGGCTCTCCTCGCTGTCGGCCAACGCGGGCAGCGCCGTTCTGCGGATCAACGCGGCGCAGGGCAACGTCCCGCCTTCGGGCACGGGCGTGGCCGTTCCGGCCGCGGGCGGCTCGGGCGACAGCACGGTCCTTCGCGTGACGGTGACCCCGGGCACGCTGCCGACCAGCACGGGCATCACCGTGGTGGCCAACGCGACGTCGATCGGCGCGGGCGCGGCGATCAGCCTGCTGGACAACGGCGTCTTCCCCGACCTGGTCGCGGGTGACAACGTCTTCAGCGCCGGCGCGGTGGTGGGCCCGGGCCTGCCCAGCGGCGCCGCCACCATCCCCTTCACCGTGGCCGACCTTCAGGGCCGCTCCACCGGCGGGAACATCACCTTCCAGGTCGTGGGCCCGCCCCCGGCCTGCCCCACGGGCGGCGAGTCCTTCTCCGCCACCAACCTGCCCAGCGAGGGCGAGGTCGTCGGGCCCGACAACGGCGTCTACACCTTCACGCCGGTGACCACCACCGACACGGTGACCACCGTGCGGTTCTCGGGTCGCTTCACGTCTTCCACCATCTTCGGCGCTGATTCTCTCGTGCTCATCACGCCGCCCAGCGGCGTGGCGGATCAGTTCGGCTTCTTCCCGATCGCGGGCTTGACGACCGTGGGCGTGCCCGTGGATGTGACGTTCGACGCGCCGGTGCCCTGCGGCATCGCGCCCGCCGGCGAGTGGGAAGTCCGCTTCCTCGATGACTTCGACGACGCGCCGATTCCCGACGGCGTGTGGAACAACGTGTGCGTCACGCTCGTGACCACCCCGGCCGCGCCCGGCACGTGGAACACCGACTGCACCACCGACGCGGGCGAGCTTCCGATCGATGCGCAGTCGCCGGTGGGCAGCGGCCCGCTCAACGCCATCATCGGGCAGTTCGACGGCGGCGGCACGGTCGACATGTACCGCATCAACATCTGCGACACGGGCGCCTTCAGCGCCAGCACGCTGGGTTCCCTGCTTGACACCCAGATCTTCCTGTTCAACCTCGACGGCACGGGTGTGATCTTCAACGACGACATCCCCGGGCTGGGCTTGGGCGTCGAGTCGCGCATCGACAACTCCGGCTCGTGGATCTCCGCCACGGGCGACTACTACCTGGCCGTGGGCCTCTACAACCGCGACCCGGTCGACGGCCTGGGCGCGCTGCTCTGGAACAACACGGGCCCCGGCGGCGTCTTCGACGACATCCGCCAGCCCGACGGCCCCGGCGCCACCAACCCCGTCGAGGGCTGGGTCAACTTCCCCGGCGGCGGCCTGGCCTACACCATCTCGTTCACCGGCACCTGCTATCCCGGCGGCGGCCCGGTGGGTTGCAACCGCGCGGACATCACCGACATCGGTGACTCCGGTGCGGGCCCCGACAACCAGCTGACCGTTGACGACCTCATCGCGTTCGTCAACACCTTCGGCGACGCCACCGGCTGCCCGGGCGCCGCGCCCTGCAACCGCGCTGACATCACCGACATCGGTGACACCGGCGCGGGCCCCGACGGCGAACTCACGGTCGATGACATCATCGCCTTCGTGAACGCCTTCGGCGACGGCTGCCCGGCCTGATCGCTCAGCCCAATCTGACTCCGCCAAGCCCCGGGGCCTTCCCCGGGGCTTTTTCTTTGGACTCTGCTGTCTTCGCCAGATTTCCCGTCTTCACACGCCACTCAGGTCTCTCGCTCAATCGCTCAATTTCCGCTGTCAGGGCGGCGTTTGTGTCGTACCCTTACGCCTGAGACCACGGGCCACCGGCCCCTGCGGAGGATGGCATGAATTGGAAGTTGAACCCCACCGCGGCGGCCATGGCCGCGATGCTGTGTGTCGCCGGCGCGGCGTCGTCGGCCCATGCGCAGCTGCGTGTGATGAACTGGAACATCACCGCCTACACCAGCGGGCGGGTCGCTGACTTTCAGACCGCGCTGTTCGCCACCGCGCCAAACGGGCTGCGGGCGGCGCCGGACATCATCATCGCCGAGGAGGTGGTGGGCACCACCGCCTCCCCCACCGGGGCGAACAACTTCCTGGCCCTGCTCAACTCCACCCCCGGCGGGTTCACGGACTGGGCCCGGGCGGATTACGTGCAGACCACGGTGAACAACGGGGGCACAAACTCGGCTCACGCGCTGTTCTACCGCACCAGCAAGGTGGACCTGCTGACACAGACGCCGTTCGTCGCGCCGTCAACGGCGCAGACGCGCGTTCTGGCGACGGACACGGGCAGTTGCTCGACGTGTCCGCCGCGCGACAACCATCGCTGGCGTGTGCGGCTGAAGGGCTACAGCGGCGCGGGCGCGGAGATTTATCTGTACTCCGCTCATATGAAGGCCGGCTCGACCGGCACCGATCTGGATCGGCGCAACACCGAGTCGAATCGCCTTCGCAACGACGCCGCCACGCTGCCCGCGGGAGCGAACTTCATTCTGGGCGCGGACCTGAACATGCAGTCTTCGTCGCAGACGCCCTACCAGACCCTGACGGCGACGGGCACGGCGGCGACCCGATTCCTGGACCCGATCAACACGCCGGGGTCGTGGGAGAACAACAACACCTTCCGATTCGTTCACACGCAGGACCCGGTCCTGGGCGGCGATGGCCAGGGCATGGACTCGCGGCTCGATTACCTGATGATCTCGCCGACTCTGCGCGACGGCGCGGGCATCGACTACGTCGGCAGCCCCAGCGCCGCGTACTCCACCAGCACCTGGAACGACACCAACCACTCCTTCCGCGCCTGGGGCAATGACGGCTCGACCTACAACATTCAGATCGCGACCACCACCAACGCCATGGTGGGCAGCGCCATCGCGAACGCGATCATCAACTCCGCGCTCGACGGCGGGCACCTGCCGGTGTTCCTCGATCTCCGCATCCCCGCCCGCGCCACCGTCAGCACGGTCAACATCAACCTCGGCACCGTGAACGTCGGCGCCCCTGCCTCGGTGAACTTCACCGTCGCCAACGGGATCGACACCGCGCTCTGGGACCGCGGCGGCGCGACGACCTTCGGCGGCGTTGAGCGGCTCCAGACGCTGAGCTACTCGATGCTCGCCAGCGCGGGCTTCAGCGTTCCCGCGGGCACATTCACCCGCGCCGCCGGGGCCGCGGCGAATGTGCACACGGTGACGATGAGCACGGCGACGGCCGGGCTCAAGACCGGCACCGTGACCATCACCAGCAACGCCCTGGACACCCCGACGATCGTCATCAACCTCAGCGGCAACGTGGTCAATCCGCCGCCGGTGGCCTGCAACCGGGCCGACGTGACCGACATCGGCGACACCGGGGCCGGGCCCGATGGGCAGCTGACTGTGGACGATGTGATCGCGTTCGTCAACACCTTCAGCGACGGCCTGGGCTGCCCGGGGGTGGCCCCCTGCAACCTGGCCGACATCACCGACATCGGCGACACCGGGGCGGGGGCCGACGGTCAACTGACGGTGGACGACATCATCGCGTTCTTCAACGCCTTCAGTGATGGGTGTTTGTAAGGCATCGGCTGGTTTTTCGCTTGCACTTTGCGCCGAGCCTGCTATTTTATCGTGAATAGAGGTATCATGAACCGCACCACAATCATCACCTCCGCGATGACTCTCCTGCTGGCTTCGACCGCGGTTTGGGCTCAGCCTGCCATTCCGTGGTACACGATCGACGGCGGCGGTGGCACCAGCGCGGGTGGCTCGTTCACCCTGTCGGGGACCATCGGCCAGCCCGACGTGGGCACGATGACCGGTGGCTCGTTCACCCTGGTGGGCGGGTTCTGGTCCGGCGCGATCGGCGGCTCGACGGCCTGCAACCGCGCCGACATCGCTGAGATCGGCGGCACCTCTGAATTCCCCGGCAACCCCGACGGGCAGCTCACGGTTGACGACATCATCGTCTTCGTGAACACCTTCTCCGACGGCACGGGCTGCCCCGGCGGTGGTGCGCCCCTCGGCCCCGCGTGCAGCCTTGCCGACATCACCGATATCGGTGACACCGGCTTCGGGGCTGACGGTCAGCTCACCGTCGACGACATCATCGCGTTCGTCAATGCCTTCAGCGACGGCTGCTCGTAACCGACTTGCGGCAAGCCGACATCGCCCGGACAACCCCCGGTCTGCGCGGGGTTTCCTTGTTCTTTGCGCGCCTTTGGCTGGACACGCGCCCCGCGGCGCGCGATGATGGTCTTGCTCACCACCCCTGAGGAGACCTTCCATGCGCTTCACCGCTCCGCTTGCACTTGGCCTCCTGGCGGCCGCTTCTCCCGCGGCCCTCGCGCAGCCCTTTGAGAAGACCTACTCCAGCAGCGGCAGCAACCGCATCAATGACGAGCAGTTCAGGGCTGTCCAGCAGTTCTACCACCGGCTGTCGGCCACGCTCTTCAACGCCTCCGCGTTCGCCGCGGGCAACACCCCCAGCGGCACGGGCTTCCTGACTCCTCCCGACTGGCTGACGTCGACCATCCAGCCGAGCGGCACGCTGACGTGGGATGAGCGTCAGCAGGCGCTCGACGGCGGATTCGTCGGCGCCACCAGCGTGGGGATTCTCTCCAACGGCGACGCGGTGGTCGCCGGTCTGCGCGGCAACTCGCTGTCGTTCCAGCCCGACGGCGCGGGGCTGGCCCGCGTTTCGCCCACGGGCGCGGTGGTGTGGACCGTTCCGCTGCTGGGCAGCGGCGACGGCTTCCGCTTCCTGCCGACGGTGGCGGTGCTCCCGGGCGACGAGATCGCGCTGATCGCACTAAACGCGGACCGCAACCGCGTGATCTACCACCGCATCTCGTCAGCCGGCGCGGTGCTGAATTCGACGCTGCTGTCCACGAACAACCCCGCGCAGTTCCTTTCGCTGGCCGACCTGCAGTATGACCCCGGCACCGGCACGCTGGTGGCGGCGGGCGAGATCTTCGACACCTTCGGCGACTTCGACTCTCGCACCGTGCTCGCCCGGCTCAGCCTCTCGGGCACGCCCATCAACGCCATCACGGTCGACGAATTGCCCCCGCCCGACACCGACATCACCTCGGTCCCCTCCTGGGGCACGGGCGTGGAGGTGCTGGACAACGGCGACGTCGCGCTGCTGCGCAACACCACCCTGTTCCAGCCCGAGCCTTCGGGCGGCGGCTTCATCGCCTCCTCCAACACCGTGGCCGTCGGCCGGTTCACGCCCGCCTTCACGCAGGTCTGGCACACCGCCATCTACGGCCCGTTCTTCAGCGGCGACAACATCCAGGCCCACCGCTGCGGCATCCGCCAGGATCGCGACGGCATTATCGGGGTGCTGGGACAGTTCTCCTTCGGCGACGGCGGCAGCACGCTCTGGCTTGCGCGCTTCACGTCCGCCGGCCTGTATCTCTCGCGCCACCTCTATGGCTCGCAGGGCAACTCCTTCCCCGGCGGCTTTACGCCCGCCATGGATGCGCCGGGCGGCTGGATCATCGCCGGGTTCCTTCAGAACTTCCAGATCGGCGGGCCGATGCTGATCCGCGCGCGGCCCGACGGCACCACCGGGTGTGAGCAACTGGTGTTTGACGAGCCGGTTTCGCTGCAGCCCGAGATCGCGCCCGTCACGCTCGTGGCCTCGGCGGTGACGCTCCCGCTTCCCTGGCCGACCGCACAGGTCAGCATCACCTTGAGCGAGACCACGGTCTGCTCGCCCGGCTCCATCGCCTGCAACCGCGCCGACGTCACCGACATCGGCGACACCGGCGCCGGCCCCGACGGGCAGCTCACGGTCGACGACATCATCGCCTTCGTCAACACCTTCAGCGACGGCATCGGCTGCCCGGGCGCGTCGCCGTGCAACCTGGCCGACATCACCGACATCGGTGACACCGGCTCCGGGCCCGACGGGCAACTCACCGTTGACGACATCATCGCGTTCTTCAACGCGTTCAGCGACGGCTGCCCGTGACCTGCCCAAGTCGGGGACGAAGTCGCCCATCTTCCCGCGGCATGCTTACGTGGACGCGTGCGGGCTCCGTGTTTTCACGCCCTTTGCGCGCTTTCTGACAACCCCTTGGGCGATGTCGAAGTATCCTTAGGGTGAGCGGTGAGTTTGCCCCGCCACCACTGAGATCGCCTTCTTCCTGAGCGGCCCATCCGGGCCGACGGACGAGGGTGCGCCGTGCATCCTGACCACCGGAGACGCCCTTTGCGCCCCAAGACCCGCTTGCTCGCCCTGACCGCCGGCCTGATCATCCCGGCGGCGGCTTTCGCCCAGCCCGCCTCCACCAACCTCGGCACGCTTACGCCCGGGGTGCCGGTGAGCTTCAACACCGGCGGCACCGCGGCGAACCAGACCAAGTGGTGGAAGTTCACCCTCTCGCAGCCCGTGTCGTACCAGGCGCTGCGGTTCCTGGATATTCGCACGAACAACTCGGGGCAGGAAGACGACGCGCAGATCGCGGTGTACAACTCGTCCGGCCAGCGCATTGCCACCGACAACGACGACTGGGTGAGTTTCGACGCTCACCTCACCTTCGGCACCGGCGAGGGCTTCGCCCCGCTGTTCGGCGGCGGCTCGACGCCCAACGGGCGCGACGGCGACCTGCCCGCCGGCACGTATTACCTGGGCATCACGCGCTGGGAGGCCACGTTCAACGCCACCGCCTTCGGCGTGACGCCCGACCCGCTTCCCGGCGCGGCGGCCGACGTGGAGATCGTGCTGGGCGACACCGTGGCCCAGGCGCCGGCGGTGTTCACCGATCTGGGCACGCTTGCTTATGGGCAGACGATCACGCGCAGCGACTCGCTGGCCGGCGGTGAGGTGCGGTGGTACAAGGTCGTGTTGCCCTCGGCGACGGCCGCGGCGGGCACGTTCGTGGACAGCGACACGCAGGGCTCGCTGCTGGCGCCCGCGAACGACACGCGCCTGCGGCTGTACGGCGTCAACGGCGCGATCCAGTCGGTGGTGAGCATCCCCGACGGCGTGCAGCCGGCCAGCAACGTGCTCAATGATGACGACGACGGCTCGGGTCTGCTGAGCCAGTTCACTTTCGGCACGGGCTCGCCCGCGCGGCCGGCGGTGGGCGACGGGCTGGCGTACAACGGGCGCGACGGCGCGCTGCGACCGGGCATCTACTACATCGCCGCCAGCAGTGTGCCCACCACGCCCGTGAACTACATCATCAGCGGCGCGGCGAACTTTGGCACCACCTCCACCAGCGGCAACACCGGCACGCTGGGCCTGCGCCTCAGCGCGGGCACCACGGCCAACACCTCCCCCACCGGCACGGGCGTGCTGGTCCCCAACTGGGCCAGCGTGAGCACTTCGAATGCGGTGCTGCGCGTCACCGTCACGCCCGGTGCCAACCCCGCCAGCACCGGGCTGGCCGTGAGCGTCGACACCGCTTCACTCGGCGGCGGCGTGGTGAACCTGCGCGACGACGGCGTGGCGCCCGACACCACCGCCAACGACCGGATTTTCAACGGCTTCCAGCCTGTGCCCGCGGGCGCGCCCGTCGGCGCCGCCACCGTGCCCTTCACCATCACCGACGCGCAGGCCCGCACCGGCGGGGGCAACATCGGCTTCACGGTCTTCGGCCCGCCCCCGGGCTGCTCGCCCGGCGGGGTCACCGTGTCGGGCGTGAACATCCCCAGCGAGGGGCCGGCGGGTGATGCGTCCAACGGCGTGCTGACGATCTCGCCCTCTTCGCCCGCGGCGATCGGGGCGATCACGCTCTCGGGGCGCTACATCCCCAGCGACTTCTTCGCGTTCGAGGCTTCGCTGCAGATCATCCCGCCCGGCGGCTCGCCCGTGCTCTTCTTCCCGATCAACGACTTTGACAACGCCGGCCGCCCGCGCGACGTGAGCAACCTCTCCATCCCGCTGCCCTGCCCCATCCCTGGCCATGCGGGCGCGTGGACGTTCCGCTTCTACGAACTCTCGAATACCTCGGCGGGCAATGACGGCGTGTGGACGGATGTGTGCGTCACGCTGGTGCCCGACACCGCCGACCCCACCCGCTGGAACGCCGACCGCTGCGCCATCGACGCGGGCGAACTGCTCGCGAGCGCGCAGGTGCCCGCCGGCGCGGGCCCGCTGAACACCATCCTGGGCAACCTGGAGCCCGAGGGGACCGATCTGTACAAGATCGAGGTGTGCGACGTGGGCGCCTTCTCGGCCTCCACGCAGGCCAACACCGGGTTCGACTCGCAGATCTTCCTGTTTGACTCCGCCGGCGTGGGCGTGATGTTCAACGACAACATCGCCGCGGTGGTCACGCAGTCGACGATCAACAACGGCGGCGGGCTCATCACCACGCCGGGCGTGTACTACCTGGCCATCAGCGCGTATGACCGCGACCCGGGCGACTCCACCGGCGAGGGCATCTGGTCCATCGCCACCCCGCGCACCGGCATCAACGCGCCCGACGGGCTCGCCGCGGCCACCCCGCTGACCACGTGGAACGGCTTCACCGGCGGCATCGGCGGCAACTACCAGATCAGCCTGACGGGCGTGTGCTACCCCAGCGCCTCCAACGCCTGCAGCCTCGCCGACGTCACGGACATCGGCAACACCGGCGCGGGGCCCGACGGCATCCTCACCGTCGATGACATCATCGCCTTCGTGAACACCTTCGGCGATGCCACGGGTTGCCCTGGCGTCGGCCCCTGCAACCTGGCCGACGTCACCGACATTGGCAACACCGGCGCGGGGCCCGATGGCGAACTCACCGTCGACGACATCATCGCCTTCGTCAACACCTTCGGCGAGGGCTGCCCGGGCTGAACCCGGGGCCCGGCGGTCATGAGCGACGCGATCTTCGCGGACCTGCCGGGCGGGAGCGGGGACGTCGCGCGGCGAACTCCGCCCAGTTTCCCGATCTGAAGTCGCCAAGTCGCGACGGTGGTGTACTCTTCTGTCCGGCGGACGCTCGTATCCGCCGGGCAAAGGGCGCGTCATGGCGAATCGTGCGTGGATGAGTGTGGCGGCGCTGGCGTGGGCCGCGGGCGCGTGTGTTCCGGCCTTCGCCGAGGAACCCGACCCGTGCGTGGTCACGCCTTGCGACGAGTTCGGCTGCGGCAAGTGGCTGCTGGCGCAGCGCGCGGGCGTGATCGACGAAGACCCGATCATCCTCGACCAGATGGCCGAGGCGATGACCGACACCGACGTTCTCAGCAACAACCTGCAGATCGAGCTCACGCCCGCGACCAAGGTGATCGCGGGCTTCAACCAGATGACCGTCCGCAGCGTGAACAACGGGCTCACGCAGTTCACCTTCAACCTGCGCAGCAACTACACCATCTCGTCGGTCGTGCTCAACGAGGGCACGCCCGGCGCGGTCACCATCCCGGGCGCGGCGGTCACGTCCATCGGCAACTACGGGCGGCGCATCAATCTTGACCGCACGTACAACGCCAACGAGACGTTCACCGTGAAGGTGAACTACTCGGGCGCCGCGGTCTCCATCAACGGCTCGATCGAGTTCACGACCCTCAACGGGCAGACGCTGGTCTACACGCTCTCGCAGCCGTACTACGCGGGCACCTGGTGGCCCTGCAAGGACGGGGACGCGCTGGCGTCGGGCGACAACGCGGACAAGGCGACGCTGACGATGTGGATCACCGTCCCCAACACGCTGAAGGTGACGGGCACGGGGATCCTTCAGGGGGTGGACTCGCTGTCGGGCTCGCGCTCGCGCTACCGGATCCAGAGCAGCTACCTCATCCCGTCGTATCTGGTGGCGTTCGGCGCGCACCCGTACAACACGTACAACCCGTCCAACCCCGGCGCGGGAGCGACGGCCGCCGACTGGACGTACACCCATGCCGGCGGCACGATGCCGATGGAGATCAACATCTCCCCGGGGAGCGACACCTCGGGCAACCGCGCCGCGTGGCGGCAGTCCATCGCGATGATGAACGCCTTCCGCCCCGTGCTGGGCGAGTACCCGTTCATCGCGGAGAAGTACGGCAAGTATCAGTTTGGCTTTTCGGGAGGGATGGAGCACCAGACCAACTCGGGCATGGGCGGCTTCAGCGAGAGCCTGGTGGCCCACGAAATGGCCCACCAGTGGCTGGGCAACTGGGTGACCTGCCGCACGTGGAACGACATCTGGATCAACGAGGGCGGGGCCACGTACTTTGAGGCGGTGTGGCAGGAGCGCAAGGTGACCCCGCCCAGCCAAGCCGCGCTCTTCAGCGCGATGGCCAGCCGTCGTCCCTCGTCGCTCGACGGCTCGTGCTACGTGTACACGCCGAGCGACTTCAACCGCATCTTCAGCAGCAACTTCTCGTACCGCAAGGGCGCGTGGGTGTACCACATGCTCCGCAAGATCCTGGGTGAGCAGGGCTTCGTGGACTTCCTCGCCGCGCTGCGGAACACGTACGGGGGCTCGGCCCTCACCAGCGCGGACTTTCAGGCCGTCGCGGAGGGCGTGTACGGCGCGAGCCTGTCGTGGTTCTTCCAGCCCTGGGTGTACGAGGTGGGCGGCCCGTCATACTCCACCGCTTTCCGCAACATCACCGTGAACGGGCAGCGCTACGTCGAGTTCTACCTGAACCAGTCGCAGAACGCGGCGTGGCCCACCTTCACCATGCCCATCGACCTGTTGCTCGATGGGTCCACCACCTGGCCCATCTGGAACACCTCGCGCTCGCAGTGGTACCTGCGGCCCGTGCCCGCCGCGGTCGGCACCCTCGCGGTGGACCCGAGCAACTGGATCCTCACCGGCTCCAAGGGCACGGTGCCGTTTGTGGAGGGCCCGCCCAAGATCATCACGGTGACACCCGCGCCGGGCTCCACGCTCTTGCCCAGCGGCGCGTCGGTGGGCGTCACCTTCCACAAGAACGTCACCGCGCCCGCCGGGGCGTTCACGCTTTCCGGTCCCGGCGGGTCGGTCGGGCTGTCGGTGGCGTACTCCGCCACCACCCAGACCGCGACGGTCACGCCGCTGGGGACTCTGCCCGCCGGCGCCTACACGCTGACGGTCGGCACGGGCGTGAACGCGGGCGGGCTCGCGCTGGACGGCGAGAACACCGCCCCCGCGTCTTC
Organism: Phycisphaerales bacterium; assembly: GCA_022843545.1. GTDB lineage: Bacteria > Planctomycetota > Phycisphaerae > Phycisphaerales > UBA1924 > JALHNL01. The sequence goes on from JALHNL010000012.1 coordinate 23,804, forward strand.
GGCTGGCCTGCCTACGGGCGATGGCCTGGCCGGGGGCCCGGCGGTCTTCGCCTTCACCGTGGCCCCCTCGGCCTGCAACCTGGCCGACGTGACGAACATCGGCGGCGGCGGCCCGCCCGACGGGCAACTCACGGTGGACGACCTCATCGCGTTCGTGAACATCTTCTCCGACGGCACAGGGTGCCCGGGCGCGGTCCCGTGCAGCGGGGCGGATGTGGTGAGCATCGGCGGTTCAGCACCCCCTGACGGACAGCTAACGGTCGATGACGTGATCGCCTTCGTGAACGCCTTCAGCGACGGGTGTTAACTTCTCGCCCACAACCGGGTTAGGCCGGATCATGGGGCTTGGAATCACGGTCAGGGTCTGGTAACCTCTGGGCATGAAGCACTCCTTGTTCCGGGCGTGGGCGCGCCCCGCCTGCGCCGCTGTGGTTCTTTTCACCTTCGCCGGCCTGGCGGTCTCCCCGGCCTCGGCCCAGTTGATGGCCCCGACGGTCATCACCCAGGGCCCGCCCGAGTGGACGCTGCTGAAGGTGACGCCCGAAGAGACGATGCAGGGCGAGCCGTTCATCCGCCCCGAGAAGTTCAAGCCGGTGGCGCTGGACCGGGCGATCATGACCGAGCGCCTGCGTTCGGCGGCGCGCGAGACGGACGACGTGGCGGTGACGCAGACGCGCGGCGCGGTGGAACTGCTTCTCCCCACGCCCGAGGGCACGTTCGAGCGCTTCCTGATCGTCGAGTCGCCCGTGATGGAACCGGAGCTGCAGGAGTCGTACCCGGAGATCCGGACGTTTCTGGGTCAGGGGCTGACGGACCCGACGGCGGTGGTGCGGATCCACGACGTGCCTGAGGGCTTCGGCGCGATGATCCGCAGCAGCCGCGGCACGTGGTTCATCGACCGGCTCTCGCGCGATGACGATCATGTCTACGGCGTTTACTGGCTGCGCGAGGCGGGCATGACGCTCAAGAACTTCTGCGACACCGACCAGACGGGCGCCCAGCCTCTGGATGATCAGCCCGGGGTCGGCTCCATCGACGAGACCACCGCGCGGTCCGGCCGCATCACGCGCCGCTTCCGCGTGGCGATCGGCCTGACCGGCGAGTTCACCCAGGCCTTCGGCGGGGGCACCGTGCAGGGCGGGCTGTCGGCGCTGGTGCAGACGTTCAACCGCGTGGTTTCGATCTATGAGCAGGAGTTCAGCGTGCGCATGGTGCTGATCGGCACCAATGACCGCGTGATCTTCACCGACCCGGCGACCGACCCCTACCCGGATCACGAGTTCACGGGTGATCTCATCAACCTCAACACCGCCGTTCTGGGCACGAATCTGGGCCTCTCCAGCTTTGACCTGGGGCACGTGATGTCCTTCCAGGCCAACAGCGGCGTGGCGCAGTTGAACGGGCTGTGCTCCCCCACGATCAAGGGCGCGGGCGTCTCGTTCGTCAACACCGCCCCCGGCGCGCCCGCCACGGTGATCATCCCGTCCCACGAGATGGGGCACCAGTTCGGCGCGACGCACACCTTCAACGGGCTGGAGGGCGGCTGCGGGCCCAACCGCGCCGCCGCCACCGCGTTTGAGCCCGGCTCGGGCTCGACCATCATGTCGTACGTCTCCATCTGCGGGGCCGACAATCTCGAGAACAACGTCACCGACAGCCACCTCTACTTCCACTCCGCCTCGTTCGATCAGATCAACAGGGCTTTGGCGACCTTCTCCTGCGGGGTGATCACCACCACCAACAACCGCCCGCCGGTGCCGGTGGCGTCGTCGCGCTTCGTGGTGCCCGTCAACAACGCCAATCCGGTCTCGTGGTACCTCTCCACCAGCGCCACTGACCCCGATGGCGACGCCGTGTCGTACACCTGGGAGCAGCGGAACCTGGGCGATCAGAACAACGTGGACGTGGACGATGGCGTCGGCCCGATCATCCGCGGGTTTGCGCCTCAAGCCGGGAAGATCCGCTTCTATCCGCAGCTCAGCACCATCCTGGGCGGGGCCCGCGCGGTGGGCGAGCCGATCCTGACCGAGGAGCGGTTCCTGTCGCCGATGAGATTCCGCACGACCGTGCGCGACAATCGCGCCGGCAACGGCGCGGTGAACACCGTGGACAACGAGATCGCCACGGTGCTCTGGGAGAACCCTCAGATCGCCGGCTTCACCGGCTTTGACCTGGACCCGGTCGCCGCTTCGGTCAACGCGGGCTCGAACGTGAACCTCACTTGGAACGAGAGCTTCACCACGTTCTTCCCCGCACTCGGCGCCGAGCGGCTGCGCATCCGGCTGTCGGCCGACGGTGGGCAGACTTGGCCGTATGTGCTCGCGAACAACGTGGACAACGCCACCGAGGCGCAGCAGGTCCAGATGCCGCAGATCGCCACGCCCACGGCCCGCATCCGCATCGAGCCCACCGCCAACATCTGGTTCGACGTCTCCAACCAGTTCCGCATCGTGACCACCAGCGGGCTCTACGCCTTCGCCGGTCAGTGGACGCTCAACGACACCTCCGGCAACGGCAACGCCAACGGGCGGATCGACCCGGGTGAGAGCAGCATCTCGCTGGTGCTGGGCATCGCCAAGCGCCAAACCCCCACCGGCACGAACGTGACCGGCGTGCTGACCTCGACGACCCCGACGGTGACCATCGTGGACAACGCGGGCACTTATCCCAACGCCCCGGGCCCCGCGGGCGGCAACCCCCAGCCGGTCTTCAACACCAACGACCCGTACACCATCAACGTCTCGCCCTCGCACCCCTGCGGCGCGCCGATCACTCTGCAACTCACCATCAACAGCGACCAGGGCCAGTCGGTGCTCAATATCAGCATCACCACCGGCGACATCGAGTTCGACACCATCCCCCAGGGCCCCTTCACCTACACGTACACCGGCGCGCCCGTGCAGATCCGCGACCCGCTCAACGGCGCGGAGCGCCCCGCCGACGTGCTGCTGACTGTGCCCGACAGCATCCGCATCGCGCAGACGCAGTTCCGCTTCAACGGCACGCGCTGCACCAACCAGCTCGGCGCCACCACCGTTGGGCTCGAGCACTCGTCCATCGGGCACCTCCGCGCCGAATTGCGGTCTCCCCTGGGCGAAACCGCGGTCATGTTCGACCAGCCCGGCGGGCTCGCCAACCGCGGCAACAACATGTGCAGCACGCTCATCCGCGACTCGTTCAACGACCCCGACATCAGCACGGGCACCTACGACTTCATTCAGGGCGCCATCCCGGCCATGGTCGTCGCCGCCGCGCCCTACTCCAACAGTTACTCGCCCGACGAGGACTTCAGCGCATTCGTGGGTGACAACGCCCAGGGCAACTGGCGCCTCCGCGTCGTTGACACCGACGCCACCCCGCCCACCGACCGCGGCAACATCCGCAGCTTCTCCCTCATCTTCTGGGGCTTCAGGGCTCAGACCTGCCCGCCCCCGCTGCCCATCGGCATCGGCGCCCGCATGTCCGCTCTCGTCAACGGCGTGCCCAACGTCACCTTCCCCGAGCCCGAGCCCTTCTCCGCGGACGACGTGTCCCAGTTCCTCATCCACTGGGCCAACGGCGACCTCGAGGCCGACGTCGCCGGCGTGGGCGATGAGCATGTCGGCATCGGCGACGGCCAGCTCACCGTCGACGACCTCATCGCGTTCATGAACGTCGTGAGCGACCAGGCCCGCTGATCGCCGGACGCACGCCGACCACAACCCGGTGCAAGCCCAGCCGCCCGCCTCCCGCGGGCGGCTGTCTTTTTGGTCCGTGCATCACAGCCGCAGAGCCCGCCCCATCAGCCCGCGCACGCGACCGGGCAGCACCTGCATCGCCTCACGCACCTGCCCGGCGGCCAGCACCCGCACCGCGATCAGATACGCCGCGCCCAGCGCCGCGCTGAGGATCGCGCCGCGGATGAGCGCGTCGGTCAGCACGGCCTGTCTGACGCTCCCCGACGGGAGGTTCAGCGCCTCGCCGACAAGCCAGGGCTGGATCACGTAGTAGTCCAGAACGACGCAGCCCGTGCCCACCGCCGCGGCGATGAGCGGCGTGAGCAGCATGGCGATGACCACCTCGCGCCGGCGTACGTGAAGCCGATGCACCACGCCGATGGTGAACCACACGCACGAGACCGCGAGGAAGATCCCCACCGCCCAGGCGAGCGCGTCGATGTCGCGCAGCGCCCAGGCCGCCAGGCCCGAGACGACCAGAAGGCCCACGCCGTTCCACAGCCAGAGGAAGAACCCCTCCTTGAACTTCCCCTGCGCCTGCAGCGCGGCGAAGGGCACCGCGACCAGCATGGTCCGAAGCGGGTAGAAGAGCCCCAGGATCAGCAGCGGGATGGTGGCCAGCACCCACTTGCCCTGAAACACGACCAGGTCGATCACGGGCCACAGCACGCCCAGCGCCACCGCCATGGGCGCCACCAGCAGGCCCGTGGCCCGCAGCACGCGCACCGCGGCCTGCCCCTGCCGCGCGGGGTCGTCCTGCATGCGGGCCATGATCGGGAAGAGCACGGTGACCACGCTCTGCCCCACGAGCGTCTCGATCTGCATGAGCAGCGAGATGGCGAAGAAGTACACGCCCAGTTCGGCCTGCGGGACAAAGAGCCCCACGACCACGATGTATCCCGCGTTGGCCACGCCCGCCGCCGTGGACGCCGCCACCACCCAGATCGTCTGCCGCATGACCCCCGGCCAGCGCCATCGCTCCATCGCGCCCGTCCACGGCTTGCGCCCGGTCACCGCAACGCAGTACGCCGTCTCGGCGATCGCCACCCCGAGCGTGGGCAGAACGATGGACATGGGCCCGAAATCGAGCAGCGCCAGCGCGATCTGCCCGCCGTAGCGAACGATGCCCGAGGTGATGGTGAACCAGGCCAGGGCGCGGAAGTTCAGGTCGATGCGCAATTTGGCGTGCAGCACGACGACGGGCGTGCCCAGCGGCACCGCGGCGGCCATGATCCACACCAGGGTGGTCAGGTCCGAAACGTGGGCGAGTTGCCCCTGGGCCACGTACACCCGCGCCACCACCTCGCCCGCCAGCCCCAGCGCCACCGACACCGCCATATTGATGACGCCCGAGAGCCAGAAGAGGCTGCCCTCGAGTTCGTCGTAGCGCTTGGGCTGCTGCGTGAGCAGTTCGCGCACGCCGCCGTCGCGGAAGGTCTGGATGAACAGCGAGATACCCACGGCGATGGCGACGAGCCCGAACTCGCTGGGCGTGAGCAGGATCCCCAGGACCACCTGGGCGATCACGGTGAATCCCTTGTTGACCCCCACCGAGGCGAGCGTGAGGGCGAGCCCCTTGGTGGCCACGGAGGCATAGCCCTGGCGGGGTGCGGCGCCGCCGGTTTGAGGCGATGGTGCGGGTGGTTGGGCGGGATCGTTGGACATTCGCGGCCGCATGCTACGGGCCGCCACTATCATCGGCCGAAACACTCTCCGGATGTCCACCCCGACCGATCAACCCCGGCCCGCAGGCGAGTCGGCCCCGCGGCCGGGAGTGGTGCCCGGCTCCAGCGGAGCGGCCCCGCCCAAAGACCCGCCCCCCAGCCGCCTGCCTCAGTGGATGCAGGTGGTGCCGCGCCCCCAGCGGCACTGGACGCCGCGCTATGTGTGGGATCGGCTGGCGCTGACGCTCTACCAGTGGCGCCGCCCCGGCGACCCGTGGCTCACCCGCACGATGGTCCGGTTCCTTTCGGGATACCTCAAGCCCACGCACTCGATGGTGGAGTTCGGCTCCGGACGTTCGACGCTGTGGTTCGGGGCGCGGGTTGGTCGGCTGATCTCCATCGAACACCACGCGGCCTGGCACGCCGAGATGTCCACGAAGCTGGCCGCGCTGCCCGCCGGGCGGTGCGACTACGCCCTGGCGGGCGAAGACCGCGAGGGGTATCTCGCCCCCGCCACGCGGCTGGCGGGCACGCTGCCCGAGGGTCGCGCGGACGTGATCCTGGTTGACGGCATCCACCGCGACCACTGCGCCCTGTGGGCACTTCGCCACGTCCGCCCGGGCGGGGTCATCATCATCGACAACGCGAACTGGTTCCTGCCCCACGCCACCCGCTCGCCCAAGTCCATCGGCGCGCACGGGCAACCCGACGGCGACGCCTGGGCCGAGTTCCACCGCGCCGTCAGCGGCTGGGAGCGACGCTGGACCAGCGACGGGGTCACCGACACCGCCGCGTTCTTTGCGCCAAATTGACTTGGCTCACGCCGCCGTGGCGATGAGTTCGTCGGTCTGTTCCACGGGCCGGCCGTCGGCGGAAGTGAGCGCGTAGCCCATCTCTCGCAGCAGGTCCATGCACTCGCGATGCACCTCGGCCCCGTGGGTCGCCAGGAAGATGGTCGGGCGCGGGCCCGAAGTCAGCAGGGTGCGTGCGCCGCGCAGCACGCGGGCCTCGGCGCCCTCCACGTCGATCTTCAGCAGGCTGGGCCGGGCGATCTTGCCCTCGGCCAGCAACTGATCGAGGCTCAGCACCTTCACCCGGTGGCTGCCCGAACTGGAAAGGTGAGACTTCGCGTTGGAGTCGGCGAAGTCGAACATCGCCTCCCCGGGCTGGTCCGCCACCGCCGCCTCAAAGAGCGTCACGTTGTTCAAGCCGTTGATCTTGACATGCCGCGAGAGGAACCCGAAGTTTCGGGGCGAGGGCTCGAAGGCGAACACCTTGCCCCCTTCGCCCGCCAGCACGCCCGAGAGCAGCGTGTAGAAGCCCACGTTGGCGCCGATGTCGAGCACCACGTCGCCGGGCTTGACGGTCTTGGTGAAGAGCTGCTGCTTGTCGAGCTCGTAGCTGCCCAGCCAGCAGCCGTGAACGTGCGACCCCACGATCCACTTCTTGCCCCGCAGCGCGCCCTGCAGGACCCGCATCACGGTGCCGTGGGGAATGAGGGACAGCGGGGCACGGACGAGCTTGCCGACCAGACCCTTGCTATTGAGATTGGAGAAGCCGATGGCCATGCGTGGTTCCAGGTTATCGGTCGGATGAACTCGAGCCTACTCGCCGACCACCGTCTATCGGCCATGATAGGTTCGCGCTCACCCCTTCCCGCCCGGAGCGGGCGGATTGGACCTTCCCCCCTACCCTCCCCCGCATGGACCTCCGCACCAAGCGCATCATCGTCACCGGCGGCGCGGGCTTTGTCGGGCGGGTTGTCATCGACAAGCTCCTGGCCCGCAGTGTGCCGCGCGAGCTCATCTTCGTCCCGCGACGCAAGGACTTTGACCTCACCCGCGAGGGCGACGTCATCCGCCTCTACCGCGAGGCCTTCCCCGGCGGCAAGGCCGACGTGGTGCTTCACCTGGCGGCGGAGGTCGGGGGCATCGGCGCCAACCGCGCCAACCCCGGGCGCTACTTCTTCGCCAACATGGCGATGGCCCTGCACCTGATCGAGCAGGCCCGCGCCGACGGGCTCGCCGACCGCGGCGGCTCGTTCGTGCAGGTCGGCTCCATCTGCGCCTACCCCAAGTTCACGCCCGTGCCCTTCAACGAGGCGGAACTGTGGAACGGCTACCCCGAGGAAACCAACGCGCCCTACGGCGTGGCGAAAAAAGCCGCGTGGCAGATGCTCGACGCGTACCACCGCCAGTACGGGATGACCTGCGCGTATGTGCTGCCCGTCAACCTCTACGGCCCGCACGACAACTTCGACCTCCACAGCAGCCACGTCGTCCCCGCGCTCATCCGCAAGTGCGTGGAGGCCATGGACCGCGGCGACCCGGCCGTGCCCGTGTGGGGCACGGGCTCGGCCTCGCGCGAGTTCCTGTACGTGGACGACGCGGCGGAGGGGATCATCCGCGCCGCCGAAGTGATGCGCGACCCCACGCCCATCAACCTGGGCGCGTCGTTCGAGGTGACCATCAAGGACCTGGCCGAGATGATCGTGAAGCTCACGGGCTACTCCGGGCGGCTGGAGTGGGACCCGACCAAGCCCGACGGGCAGCCGCGACGCTGCCTGGACACCTCGCGGGCCAAGGCCCTGCTTGGCTGGCAGGCGAAGATGCCGTTTGAAGAGGGCCTGCGCCGCACGATCGAGTGGTACCGGGCCAACCGCGCCAAGGCGTGATGCGCCCGGTCTGCGTTGCTCGCGCCTTGTGCCTCAAAAACGAAGCTCGCCCGCGGTGAAGCGGGCGAGTTCTACGCCTGATCTGCGGAATCCGTGGTGTTCGTCAGTTCAGCGGCGGCGGCGCGACCGCGGACCGAAGGCCAGAAGCCCGCCCAGCCCAACCAGCGCCACCGCGCCCGGCGAGGGGACGGTGAGGGTGATCGTGGCAGACTGCGACTGACCCGCGGCGAGGCTGAACGTGAACTGCGAGGCGACCTCGAGGTCGCCGGGCGAGCCGACGATGCCCGCGGCGAGCGTCGTGGCGGTGGAGTTCGTGAGCAGCGAACGGACGCGGGAGGAACCCGTGTTGGCGGTCACACGCATGACGGCGTTTGGGCCCTGCACGTTGTAGTCCACGCGGTTGAAGGGGTCGCTGCCGTCCACGAAGCGGATGGTGCTGGGGTTGATCTGCGTGGCGGACTCGGAGAGCGGGCCCATGACGCCCAGGTCGTTGTAGTTGAAGAGGTTGTAGGTGAAGGTGGTGGCGGGGTTGTTGGCGCCCGTACCCGTGAGATTGGTCACCGTGGCGGTCTGGAACAACTGGCCGTAAGGAAGGTTGTTCTCGTTGAGCCCGTAGCCGGCGACGCGCCAGTTGAGGTCCACGCGGAGCACGGGCACGGAACCGCCCGAGACCACGCGGTTGTAGAAGTACGAGATCGTGAACTCGTCACCGCTGGCGGGCTTGCTGACCGCGAAAGAGGAGACCGCATTGCTGACGGAGATGGCGAACTCGCGCGGGTCGGAGCCTTGGACACGCCCCCACCACCAGGCCTGGCTCATGGCGCTGGGCCCGAGGAACCCGTCAACCGAGAACGTCGCGCCGGCGCCGTTACCGAGCTGACCGCCCGTGTAGTCCTGGAGCGTGAACACGGCGTTGTTGTTGGAGATGGTGTTGGCGATGCCGACCTGGGCGTACGCGGGAGACGCGACCATCGCGCCGCAGGCCGCCAGCATCGGGATGAGCACGGAGCGATCCATGGAGATACCTCCACTCTCACCTCCGCTGACCGAGCGAACGCATCCGTTGCGCCCGCTCGCACCCACTATGTGTGTACCGAACTAGTATATCTCACGGCTCGCATCTTGCGCGGAACTCATCCAAAAAGATGCAAAAACATGCTGCGAATGCGGGGGTTTTGGACCCGGTAACCCGAACTTGCCGCGAGCCGGTCCAAATCCAATCATGCAGTGCATAATGCAATAAAGCCTTCGAATAAATCGAAGGCTTCATTGCATTTAAACTTGAATACGCCGGATCAGGTGCGGCGGCGGCGGAACATCGCGAGCCCGCCCAGGCCCATCAGCGCCAGGGCGCCGGGGGTGGGGATGATCGTGAGCGTGGACGACACGGTCTGCACGCTGAGCGGATCGAGCGTGAAGGCGAACTGGCTGCCGATCTCCAGATCGCCGGGGCCGCCGTTGACCACGCCGCCGCTGAGGTTGTCGATGTCGTTGTCGGTGAGCAGGTCGCGGACGTTGGTGATCACGTCCTGGCGGAGGGCGTTGCTGCTCTCGTAGGTGGCGCGGACGACGGGGAACGCGCCGTCGGTGAACTGCACGGTGTTGGCGCCGGTCTGCGTCGCGGTGTCGTTGCCGGCGGTGCCGAACACGTCCACATCGTTGTAGTTGAAGAGGTTGAACCGCAGCGCGTTCACCGGGTCGAGGCTCTGCACCGTCACGGTCTGCGTGAGGGCGCCGAACCCGTTGGCGAAGCCGGAGACCGTCCACTGCATGATCGCGATGAACGAACCGTAGTTGTACACGATCCGCATCTGGTTCCCCGCGGGGAAGCTCAGCGTGGTCTGCGCATCGGGCTGGAAGAGGGCGGTCTCGCGGAAGGTGTTCTGACCGTCAACGCGGATCCACCACCACGCGGCGGCGAGCTGGTTGGGGCCGCCCAAGCCATTCACCGAGAACGACGTGGACGCGCCATTGCCCAGCGGGCCGGTGTTGCTGCCGGGGAGGACGGAGAAAATCGCAGGGCCGTCCTGGATCGTGCCGCCCACGCTCGGCTGAGCGAAGGCCGCGGACCCGGACAACACAATGAGCGAAGAGGCGACGATGGAACGAGAAAGCATTGAGCGGACCTCCGCTCTCTCCTCCAAGGCATCTCTCAGGTTTATCTGGTCAGGTTTCGCGGATGCGCACGTGGCGCGGCCGCTGATGGGAGGAGTCTACCTCCGCCCGCCGACCCGGCAAGCGAACTGGGTGGAAAAGCGGCGAAAAGGTACCCAAGACCCGGTGAAGGTGTCGTGATGTTCGCCGAACCCCGGAATGACCCCGGCTCTCAAAGCGCCCAGATTGCCAAAAACAGAACCGCCCGACCTTGCGGCCGGGCGGTGTTTGGGAATCAATCGGGATTACCGACGGCGGCGACGGGCCGCGAGCAGACCACCCAGGCCCAGAACGCCGGCGGCGGCGGGGGTCGGGACGATGGTCAGCGTAGCGGACACGGTCTGAACACCACCCGGGGCGAGGTTGAAGATGAACTGGGTGGCGGCCTCGAGGTCGGCCGGGCCACCGCTCACCACACCGCCGGTCATGTTGTCGATGCCGTTGTTGGTGAGGCGGCCGAGAACGTTGGGATTGGTGTCAACCAGGATGAGGTTCGCACCCTCGTAAGCGGTCTGGACGACGGGGTAGATGCCGTCGAAGAAGGTGACCGAGTTGGGGCCGGTCTGGACCGCGGAGTCATTGCCCGGGGTGCCGAAGACGTCGATGTTGTTGTAGTTGAAGAGGTTGACGGTGTAGCCGTTGGCGGTGTCGTTGTTGCGGATGCGGAGGGTCTGGGTCAGCGTGGCGCTGCCGGGGCCGTCCTCATTGATCGTCCAACGCATCGTGAGCGTGAACGTGCCGTAGCTATAGACGATCTGCATCTGGTTCCCGGCGGGGAACGTCAGGGCGGACTGAGCCGCAGCGCGATGCACAGCAAACTCGCGGTTGTCAACGCCATCAACACGCATCCACCACCAGGCGGCGGGGAGCTGGTTCTGGCCGGGGAAGCCGGGGGCGAAGAGCGATGTGGTCGCGCCGCCGCCGAGGGGGCCGGTGTTGCTGCCCAGATCGATCGAGAAGCTCGCGCCGCCGTCGGTGATGGTGCCGCCGACGTTGGGCTGAGCGATCGCCGTCGTGGCAAAGCCGGCGACAGCGAGCATGGACATAGCAATACCGCGCATAGGTCTCTCCTCCAGAGGCCGCTTCTCCGACTGGCGCCACCCCCGCCCACGGGGATTGAACGCCGAGCCGGATCGGCTCTCACATCGACAAGGGTATGTTACGGGTGATTTGGCTTCATGCAAGCCGTTTTCGCGGCTGACAAAAAACCGCTCCGTCCTTTGGTTATCGGATGCCCTAACAAATACCACTAAACCGGCTTTTTGACCGCGCCAGAGCGGGTTCGCACCCTCTGGGCAAAAATACTTATTCTCATTCCGGGGTGAAAGGTCGGGACGCCCTGCCCATGTTCAGGCCCCGTATCGCTAGCATCCGCCCCCATGCCCGTGCTGCTGCGCTGGTTCCTGCGACTTGGCCCCACCAACCCGATCGCGGTTCGGCTGGTGGCCAACGGGTCGCGCCGGTCGCGGCACCTCTATATCCGGATGGGCTACCTGGGCGCGCTGATCGTCGTGCTGCTCTACGCCCTGCTGATGAAGGTTCAGGGAGACACCGCGGCGTATCAGGACCTGGCGGCGGCGGGGGCCACGAGCTTCAAGTGGGTCGCTTACCTGCAGATCGCGCTGATCTGCATGATGGCTCCGGTGTTCATGGCCGGGGCGATCGCTCAGGAGGCGGACCCGCGGACCTGGGACATCCTGCTGACCACGCCGCTGGGCGCGACGGAGATCGTGCTGGGGAACCTGCTGGGGCGGCTGTTTTTCATCCTCGCTCTGCTGGCGAGCAGTCTGCCGCTGTTCGCGGTGACGCAGTATTTCGGCGGGGTGCCCGGGGACACGATCTTTGCGAGTTATCTGATCGCGGCGTGCGCCGCGCTGGTGGTGGGCTGTCTGGCGATCGCGCTGTCGGTGTCGCGGCTGGTCGGGCGGCGGGCGGTGTTCGCGTTCTACGTGGGCGTCGTGTCGTACATCGCGGTGACGTGGGCGATCGACGCGCTGACGGCCTCGCCCGGGCTCGTGAGCTGGATGACCTCGCTCAATCCGTTCCTGGCCCTGCGGGCGCTGCTGGATTCGGCGGGCTATGCGCGGTTCCCGGCGGGCTCGCAGGCCGGGGGGCTGGGGGCGTGGTTCCTCGAGAAGCCCGTCACCACGTTCTGCCTGCTGTCTTTGGCCCTGTCGATCGTGCTGATCGTGGCGTCGATCATCACGGTGCGGATCGGGGGGATCGCGGGCATCGGCGGGCTCTCGGGCCGGACCGGCACCAGCGGCGGCCCCGCGCCGTGGTGGCGGAAGATGCTGGGGCTGGGCGCGGCGGGGTCGGACGTTCGCCCGGCGCGAACGGTGTGGTCCAACCCGGTGGCCTGGCGCGAGGCGGCGTCGCGCAACGCCACGCTGGGGCGGATCGCGGCGCGGTACGCGTTCATCGCGATCGGGGTGGGCTGGGCGGTGGTGCTGCTGTGGCTGTGGCACAAGGGGACGCTGAACACCACGCAGGCTCGGACCATTCTGGAGTTCACGATCCTGGGCGAACTGGGCGTGGTGACGCTGGTGGCGATCAACATGGCCGCGACGGCGGTGAGCCGCGAACGCGAGGACGGCACGCTGGACCTGATCCTGACCACGCCCATCACGCCGGCGATGTATCTGGCGGGCAAACTGCAGGGCATCGTGGCGTACGCGCTCCCGATGCTGATCGTGCCGGTGGCGACGCTGGGGCTGGCGGGGCTGTACGTGCTGATCGGCGGCTTCGGGCATGACCCCAAGGGCCTGACGGCGACGTTCACGACGGTGCTGGCGGGCGGGGCGACGGGCGGAATCCCCGTGCCGGCGGTCTTGCCGGAGGCGGGGCTGCTGCTGCTGCTGATCGGGGTGCCGTTCATCGCGCTGTGCGTGGTGATCGGGCTGTCGCTGTCGGTGCGGAGCAAGGGGACGATCGGGTCGGTGATGATCGCGGTAGGGATCGTGGCGGCGGTGGCGGGGACGGTGGGTCTGTGCGCGTGGAACGCGGCGAGCGGGCTGGCGATCCTGGGCCCGGTGGTGGCGGGGGCCAGCCCGGCCAGCGTGGCGCACGCGAGCATCTTCCCCGAGGACGCCCTGGCCGAGACCATCGGACGCAACGACCTGTCCACCGCCCGCACCGCGCTGTTCATCGGCGTCTTGCTGGCGGCGGGCGTTCACGTGTTCGTGGTGCTGGCGATGCGCTCGGCGATGGTCCGCGGGTTTGACATGACCGTGCGGAAGCTGGCGGGGATGAAGTAGACCCAAGGACTTGGCCACCGAGTCACCGAGGGCGCTGAGGCGCACAGAAAGAACCTGGTTTGAAGAGGCGTTGAGGGTCTGGCGTCGCGAGGTGGCGGCACGGAGTGCCGACCTACCCGGGACGGTACACTGGGGGCATGGTGCCCTCACCCGCGACGATCATGAGGCTGCGGTACTTTGTGCGGGTGGGTGTGCGCATCGCCGGGGCAGTGCTTGTCGCTTTCTCGATGGTACTGGCAGCGGGTGTCTTGCTCGGCTTTGTGTCGCAGTTTGTCTCGGGCCAGGGGATCAGGCTCGGGTTCGTACTAGCTGGATTACTGACGGTGCTGGGGCCGGGAATGGTGGGATTACTCCTGGTCGCGCTGGCCCCCAAGGTCGCGCGATGGCTGGTTCCCATCCCCACCTACCGCTGCCCCCAATGCGACTACCCGCTCGCTGGGGTGACCGAGGGCTTTTGCCCTGAGTGCGGGCTAGTGCTTGGAGAAGAGGTGGTGGAAGCGGGGCGGCGGATCTCGGCGGGGCCTGGAAGAGGCGGGTAGGCACGGAGGGCGGGCTTTCCCATTGTGAAACACCCCGACAACCCCCGTAAAGCCCTTGCCGAAGGAGTGGGTCGGGTGTACCTTGAACACGACGAGAGGGTTCGCCGACCCGTGGGCTGATCCGTCCATTCTGGGCGGGTCCGGCGATCAGGCCCTGGCTGCTTGATCTCTTCTGGCTGGAACTCTCTCCATGCTCGTCAATACCTCGTCGCTCGTTGGAGGTCGCGCTGCGCCCGCCGTGCTGATCGCTCTGGCCGGTCTGGCCATGGCCCCGAGTTCGGCGCTTGCGCAATCGTGGGACGGGTTCGGGGCCACCGCGAACTGGTCGGACGCGGGGAACTGGTCGGGCTCGCCCGCGCCGGTGTCGAGCAACTCGACGGCCATCTTCTTCGGCGCGGGGCTGCAGCTGAACAGCGTGCAGAACATCGCCACGCCCTTCCAATTGTTCGACTTGACGTTCAACTCCTCGGCGGGCAACTACAACCTCTCGGGGGGCGAGATCCAGTTCGTGGGCGGGCGGCTGTTCTACAACGCCTCGTCCACGATCACGATCAACAACAACCTCTCGGTGGCGGCGGGCTTCGGCGGGCTGAACATCCAGGGCACGGGCACGGGCACGCTCGCGCTCAACGGCAACATCGTGACGAACACCGCGCTGGCGAAGGTGGGCGCGTACACGCTGCTGCTCAACGGGACCAACAGCCTGACCGGGACGGTCTCGATCGGTGACGCCAGCAACAACGGCGGCGTGCTGGGCGCGGGCAGCGCGGCGGCGCTGGGCACCAGCGCGTCGATGACCATCGGCGCGGGGTCCACGTTCCGCGCGTTCGGCACGTTCAGCCAGACGCGGAGCATGACCGCGCAGGGCACGCTGGGCGCGGTGGTGGAGGTGACAGCGGGCAACACGCTGACCCACAACGGCACCATGGCGGGTACGACCTTCAACAAGACCGGCGCCGGAACGCTGATCGTGGGCAACACCGGCTCCTTCACCGGCGTGCTGAACGTGAGCGGCGGGACGCTGCAGGCGTCGGCCGCCAACCAGCTGGGCAGTGCGGCGGGGCAGATCTCACTGACCAACAACGCGCGGCTGCGCGGCTCGGCGGCGTTCAACATCTCGCGCACGCTGAACATCGGCTCTGGAGGCGGCACGCTGGACCTGGCCCACGCGGGCAACACAAACCTGGGCACGCTGACGGGCACGGGCACCCTCACCAAGCAGGGCACGGGCACGCTGGTGCTCACCAACACCGTGGGCACCACCTTCGCCGGGGCGTTCAATATCGAGGAGGGCACGGTGCAGACCGCGGCGAGCCTCTCCACCGGCAGCGGGCCTGTCACGGTCTCCAATGACGCCACGCTGCGGTTCCATGACGGGTGGGCCGGCACGCAGAGCCTGACGATGGGCACGGGCGGCGGGCGGATCGACGTGCCGACCGGGCTGGCGACGTACTCGCCCTCGGTCGGGGGCACGAAGCTGACCAAGACCGGCGCGGGCCGGCTTGACCTGACGGGCGGCGCGTCACTCTTGGGCGGGCTGAACGTTCTGGGCGGCGAGCTGCGCCTGACCGGCGAGTTCGGCAGCGGGGCGCTGAGCACCGTCGCGGGCACGCTGCTCTCGGGGCAGGGCTCGTGGGCCGGCGCGATGAGCGTCGGGGGCGACTACGGGCGCGCGGGCGCCTCGCCGCTGTTCTCCGCTTCCAGCCTGTCGATGGCGGCGACGGGCGACCTGAACTTCGAGTTCACCCAGCAGGGCGGGCCGGACTTTTCGGCGCCCGGCGCGACGCTCAACGACGTGCTGCGGCTGACGGGCACCGCGCCGCTGGGCGCGATCGCGGACGGCGCGCGGCTGGACTTCTTCCTGAACACGGGCGCCGCGATCATCGGGGGCGAGGTCTTCCGCGGGGGCCTGTTCACGGACATCTCCGCAGACTTCATCGCGTCGCTGAGCGCGGCGACGGTGCGGGTGTTTGTGGCCGACCCCCAGGGGCCGGTCAGCTACGGCGCGCAGGCGTACAGCCCGCTGGATCTGCCCTTCACGCTGTCGACGGTTGAGCACAGCGCGGCGCTGGGCTCGGGCGTGGTGAACGGGCGCATCCTGCAGATCGCGGTGGTGCCCACGCCCGGGGCGGCGGGGCTTCTGGCCCTGGGCGCGCTGGTCATCTCTCGGCGTCGTCGGGCCTGATATCCTCGGTCGTGCACCTGCTCCAGGCCTTCAACCTGCAGAAGTCGTTCTCCGGGCGCCAGGTCGTCAAGGGCGTGTCTTTCCACGTGGACGCGGGCGAGACCGTGGGCTTGCTTGGTCGCAACGGCGCGGGCAAGACCACCAGCTTCCGGATGACCATCGGGATGATCGAGCCTGACGGCGGGCGCGTCACCTTTGACGGCGACGACGTGACCGCGCTGGCGATGTTCCAGCGCGCCCGGCTGGGTATGGGCTACCTGTCGCAGGAGCCCAGCATCTTTACCCGGCTGACGTGCGAGCAGAACCTGCTGGCGATCCTCGAGACGATGCCGCTGAGCCGGTCGCAGAGGCGCGAGCGCGCGGCCGAACTGCTCGCGCAGTTCGGGCTCACGCACAAGGCCCGGCACCAGGCGCGGACGTGCTCGGGGGGCGAGCGGCGCAAACTGGAGATCGCCCGCGCGCTGATCACCCAGCCCAAGCTCATTCTGCTCGACGAGCCCTTCAGCGGGGTGGACCCGATCGCCGTCGAAGACCTGCAGGGCGAGGTGCGCAAACTGGCGGCGCAGGGCATCGCGTTCCTGATCACCGACCACAATGTGCAGCAGACGCTGCGCGTGTGCGACCGGGCTTACATCATCGACGAAGGGCGCAAGCTGGCGGAGGGCGCGCCGCGCGACCTGGTGAAGGACCGAGTGGTGCGCGAGGCGTACTTCGGCTCCCTGTTCCGCGGGGATGAGTTTGATCACCCGCCGGGCGCGCCGGCGTCTTCGGGCGGGCAGCCGGCGTCGTGGCCGGGGTGAAAGTGGGCAAGACCGGGCCGGGCGCTGGCACGGAGCGGCGACCTATCCTCTGAGTCCCATGACCGCCGCCAAGACTTCGTCCCGTCCCGTCGTCAAGGTTGATCCCACGCGCCGCCCGCTGAGGGCCGGGGTGGTGGGGGTCGGGCGGATGGGACGGCTGCACGCCCGGGTGTATTCGCAACTGGAAGACACCGAACTGGTGGGCGTGGTGGACAACAACCCCGAGCGGGCGGAGGCGATCGCGGAGCAGTACGGCTGCAAGGCCTTCGCGAGCGTGGACGCGCTGCTGCGTGCGGGCGTGGACGTGGCCTCGGTGGCGGTGCCCACCAGCCACCACCGGGCCGCGGCGGAGCCCCTGCTGAGCCAAGGCGTGGCGTGCCTGATCGAGAAGCCCCTGGCGGGCGACGCGACGGAAGCCCAGCTCATCAAGAACGCGGCGGAGAAGGCCGGCGCGGTGCTGATGGTGGGTCACATCGAGCGGTTCAACCCGATCATGCGGGCGCTGCGGCGCGAGACCAACGGCGCGCCGATCATCCCACGCTTCATGGAGATCTCGCGCGTCAGCCCCATGACCTTCCGCTCGGTGGACACCAGCGTGGTCATGGACATGATGATCCACGACCTGGACGTCGTGATCATGCTCATGGACGGCAAGGAGCCCGACGAGGTCTACGCCTCGGGCGTGCCGGTGATCACGGAGTACGAGGACATCTGCAACGCGCGGCTGGTCTTCCGCCAGCCCTACGGCACGTGCGTGGCGAACATCACCACGTCGCGGCTGGCCCTCAAGACGGAGCGCATCACCCGCATCACGGGCGAGAACGCGTACATCAAGCTCGACTACGGCGCCAAGGCGGGCTCCATCATCCGCCGGCTGGCCAACGAGGAGCAGATGAAGCAGGTGCGCCAGGCGCTGCGGCAGGGCGAAGACCTGACCAGCCTGAAGTGGCACGATCTGGTGCAGGTTGAAGAACTGCAGGTGGACGAGGGCGAGCCGATCGTGATGGAGATCAAGTCGTTCCTGGACGCCGTGATGACCGGGCAGCGCCCGGAGGTGGACGCGAGCGCGGGGCTGGCGAACGTTCGGACGGCGGAGCGGATCATCGAGGCGGCGCGGAAGATGCGGTAAGGCCGACGGGGCGCACGCGCGTGCGATGATCCCGAACCGTCGCTACCCTCCGCCGTGCCCATCCTCGCCGCGACCAATCTCGGGCTTTCCTTTGGCACCCGCACCATCCTGGGCGGGGTGTCGCTCTCGATCGAGCCCGGCGAGCGCGTGGGCGTGGTGGGGCGCAACGGCACGGGCAAGTCGACGCTGCTGAAGGTGCTGGCGGGGCTGGTGAAGCCCGACGCGGGTGAGGTCGTCCTCAACCGCGGCGCGCGGGCCGGCTATCTGCACCAGGACCCCAAGCTGGACCCGGACGAAACGCTCCGCGGCGCGGCGGAGGCGGCCTTTGAGCAACTGCACGAACTGCACCGCCGGCTCGACGAGGTCTTCCACAAGATGGAGACCGCGGAGGGTGACGAACTGGAACGGCTGATGAAGCTGCAGTCTCGCCTGGAGACGGAGATGGAGGCGGCGGGCGGCTACGCGATCGATCACAAGATCGAGAGCGTGCTGCACGGGCTGGGCTTCAGCGATGCGCAGTTCACCGTGCCGATCCGCGGGCTGTCGGGCGGGCAGAAGGGGCGCGTGGCGCTGGCGCGGCTGCTGCTGGAAGAGCCGGACGTGCTGCTCCTGGACGAGCCGACGAACCACCTGGACATCGAGGGACGGCTGTGGCTGGAGCGGTTCTTGACCGAGGAGTTCCGCGGCGCGGTGCTGCTGATCAGCCACGACCGGTATCTGCTGGACAACGTGGTGACGCGGATCATCGAGGTGGAAGACGCGCGGCTGATCGACTACCCGGGCAACTACGAGGATTTCCGCGAGATCCGGCACATGCGCCGGCTCACGCAGCTCCGGGCGTTTGAGAACCAGCAGACGCAGTTCAAGAAGGAGGAGGCGTTCATCCGGCGCTATCGCGCGGGTCAGCGCGCCAAGCAGGCGCAGGGGCGCTTGAGCAAACTGGAGCGCGCCAAGGAGGGCAGCCTGGAGCGCCCGGCCGAGATGGGCGTGATGCGGCTGAAGCTGCCCAAGGCGGATCGCACGGGCGATCTGGTGGTCTCGGCGCGGGGCATCACCAAGGCGTATGCCCGCGACGACGGCACGACGCAGACGCTGTTCAAGAACCTGGACCTGATGGTTTCGCGCGGGGAGCGCTGGGGGATCATCGGTCCCAACGGCGCGGGCAAGTCCACGCTGGTGCGCTGCCTGCTGCGCGAGCAGACGCTGGACGAGGGCGTGGTGAACCTGGGCAGCAACCTCAAGATCGGCCACTACAAGCAGACGCACGAGCACCTGAACCCCGACGAGACGGTGGTGCGCTATCTGCAGGGCGTGATCCTGCGCGAGAACCCCACGCAGGCGCTCAGCGAGCAGCAGGCCCGCGACCTGGCCGGCGCGTTCCACTTCAGCGGGGGCGAGCAAGACCGCGAACTGGGCAGCCTGTCGGGCGGCGAACGCTCGCGGGCGGTGCTGGCGGGTCTGCTGGCCAGCGCCAAGAACGTGCTGGTGCTGGACGAGCCCACCAACCACCTGGACATCCCGTCGGCCGAGCGGCTGGAAGAGGCCCTGCGCTTCCCCGAAGACGAGCGCGACGACGAGGCCTATGGCGGGGTGCTGATCCTGATCAGCCACGACCGCGCGCTCATCGACGCCACCTGCGACCACCTGCTGATCCTCGACGGGCGCGGGAACGTGCAGGTCTTCCACGGCAACTACACCGACTGGCACGAGAAGGAAGTGGAGCGCCAGAAGGCCCAGGCGGCGGCGGAGGCCGAGGCCAAGGCGCGGCGCGAGACCGCCGACCGCGCGCGGCAGGCGGCGGAAGCGGCGAAGGCCGCGAAGCCCGCGCCCAGCAGCAAGAACCCGCTGGCGAAGCTGAAGACCGAGCAGCTCGAGGAGCGGATCGCCAAGATCGAGAAGCGGATCAAGGAGATCGACGACCTTCTGGCGAGCGACGAGGTCTGGAAGAACCCCGTGAAGGGGCAGGCCCTAGGTGAGGAGCGCACCCGACTCGCGGCGGAACTGGAGCCCCTGGAATACGAGTATTTCAGCCGGGGAATGTGATGTGCGATCGGGGCGGGGCTGTGGTAGATTGAGGGGATGCGCCTCACCCCACCCAGCGAGTGGATGACCGCCCTTGAATCCCGCACGCTGCTGGCCGGCACCGCCAGCGGCACCGAGCCCGACGGCGACCAGTGGCGGCTGGACCTGACCGGGCCGGGCACGCTCAACGTCAGCACGCTCATGAGCGGCGCGATCAACCAGATCACGCTGGCGGGTACGACCGCCGCGAGTGCCTTGCGCCTGAGCGTGACGTTCGGGGGCGGGGGAGACGGGCGGGCGACGCTGGCGGGGCTTCAGTCACCCACGCCGCTGAAGTCGGTTGATCTGCTGGCGGGCGTGCTGGGCTCGGATGATTCGATCACGCTGTCGCAGGTGGGGCGATTCACGCTCGGCGCGGCGTCGGCGGCAGCCGCGATCACACTGGGGGGCGACTCGGGAACGCGCACGGCGGTCACGCTGGGCACGATCGACCCCGGTTCGTCGGTGCTGGTCGGCTCGCGGGTGACGACACTCTCCGTCACCGGCGCGCTGGGCGTGCTGTTCAACCTGACCAACGGCGCCGACCGCTTCAACGTCAGCGGCGCCTTCGACAGCGACATTCTCGTGACGCAGAACCTGCTGCCCGTCTCGCTGGGCGTGGTGTCCTTCGCGCAGGCCTCGGAGGTGGAGATCGATACGCCGGGCGCGATCGGCCGCCTGCTGGCCCCGGAGTTCACGGGCGGGACCAGCGTGGAGGCGGGCGGGCGGATCGGCGCCATCCGCGTGACGGGCAACCTGAGCGGGCAGTATCGCGCGGCGTCCTTCGGCTCGATCTTCGCTGGGGGCGACAGCGATGCGGAGTTCTTCTTGGGCGTGCCTGACGCGAGCGCCAAGACCTTCGGCTCGCTGCGCGTGGTGGGGACCGCGGACGGCGTGGGCATCGGCGTGGCGGCGGGGGGCACGCGGGCGGTGATCGGGTCGATCGACGTGGGCGGATGGCTGGGCGGGACCATCTCCGCCGCGAGGATCGATTCGCTGCGGTCACGCGGGTCGCTGCAGCCCACCACGGTGAACCTCAACCCCGGCGCGGACACGCGGGCGGCGCTGGGGCGGGCCTCGATCACGTGCACGATGGGCGGGACATGGACGCTCGCCGGCGTGTCGAACACGGCGACGTCGATCTCCTCGCTGGTCGCGGGGCGGCTGTTGAATCTGTCGCTCTCCAGCGCGGGGCGCATCGGCTCGATCCGCGTCACGCAGAGCATCCTGAGTTCGCAGGTGGGCATCCTCGCGCCGACGATGGGCTCGCTGCGTGTTCAGGGCGGGATGTCGCTTTCGTCCATCGAACTGACCCTCAATGACCCGGCTCGGCCGGCGCTGGGCTCGCTTATCAGCGCGGGGCCGCTCAACGGCGTGGAGGTTGAGAGCGCGGGCGCGATCGGCACCGTGAGGTGCGCTTCGGCGCTGAGCAGCAACTTCGACGGGCGGTCCATCGGCACGTTCCAGACCGTGCGGTCCGGCGGCTCGACCGGCACGGTTGAAGGCACCGTGATCGAGATGCTCGGCGCCGCCGGAACGCTGGCGATGGGCACCGTTTCGATCGCCGGCGCGCTCATCAACTCCCAGCTCGTCGCGGCCGCGGGCGGCGTCCGCGCGCTGTCGGCCGGGCAGATCAGCCAGTGCATCATCGAGGCCGACTTTGCCACATCGATCAAGACGACCGCCCGCGACGGACAGTCGGGGGACTTCTTCGAAGGGGCGGTGACCCTTCGCGGCGCGGACTCCGCCGGCTTCGGCCTGCGGTCCGCCTCCTTCGCGGGCAACGTGTTCGGGCTCGACATCACGAGCATCGGATCCGTCGGCACATTCACCGCGCGGCGGTTTGATCAGGCGTCGCTGATCGCCGGCTCAAACGCGGTCACCAACACCTTCACCGGCGCGGTCCCGCTGGGGCCGTCGGCCGGGGGCATCGGGCGGTTCACGCTCACCGGCGCGTTTGATCCGCTGAATCCGACGTTGAACTTCGCCGTCATCGCGGGGCGGTTCATCAACTCCGTGTCGGTCACGCCGGCGATCCCCGCAAACAACGCGACGGCGCCCGGCGAGGACTTCGGCTTCGCCGCCCGCACCTACGGCGTGATCAAACTTCGCAATCAGGCCGGCGCGCCGCTGCCGATCGCCAACACCAGCAACCCGGGCGATGTGCGCCCGTTCGGCTTGGCCACCGATTTCGTCATCCGCACGCTGCCCTGAACCCGCCGGCCGGCGCGATCACTCCTGAGCCAGCAGGTCGGCCAGGATGCGCACGCCCCAGCCGGTGGAGCCCTTCACGAACGCGCCGCTGTCGCTCTCGGCGACGTGGACGCCCGCGATGTCCAGGTGGCACCAGGGGACGTTGTCCTTCACGAAGTAGGACAGGAACGCCGCGCCCTGGATGGGGTGGGCCTTGCGGTTGGGGTTGCTGTTGAGGATGTCGGCGATGGGCGACTTCATCATGTCGCGGTACTCGGCGTGCATGGGCAGGCGCCAGACGCGCTCGCCGCTGGCCTCCGCCGCCTTCTCCACGCGCGCCCGCAGCGCGTCGTCCTCGCAGAAGAGCCCGCAGAAGGTGCTGCCCAGGGCCACCACCACGCCGCCGGTGAGCGTGGCGAGGTCCACGATGTACGCCGGGTCGTCCTTGTCGCAGGCATAAGCGAGCCCGTCGGCGAGCACGAGGCGTCCCTCGGCGTCGGTGTTGGTGATCTCGCAGGTCACGCCGTTGCGGTAGGTGAGGATGTCGTCGGGGCGATAGGCCTCGTCGGAGACGGAGTTCTCGGCGGCGCAGAGGTACGCCACGACGGGGCGGGCGGGCTTCACGACGGTGGCGATGGCGTGCATCGCGCCCAGCACGGCGCAGCCGCCGTCCTTGTCACGCTTCATGCCCACCATCCCGTTGTTCACCTTCAGCGAGAGGCCGCCGGTGTCGTAGGTCATGGTCTTGCCGATGAGCACGGCGGGCTTGTCCTTGCCCTTCTTGGCCTTCTCGGGGGTGTATTCGAGGCGGATGAAGCAGGGCTTGTTCTCGCTGGCCTTGCCGACGTTGATGTGCCCGACGAGCTTTTCCTTCTCGAGGTCCTTGCCGGAGAAGACGGTGCACTTGAGGCCCGTCTCCTTCGCCATCGTCTTGGCGAGGCCGGCGATGTAGTCGGGCGTGGCGATGTTGGGCGGGGTCTCGCTGAGCGTGCGGCAGTAGTTCACCGACTCCGCCAGGGCCAGCCCGTGCTCGACGCCAGAGCGGAAGGTCTTCTTGTCGGTGGAAAGCTCGACGGCGGGGCGCTTGTTCTTCTTGTCGTCGGACGTGGCGCTGCCCTTGAAAACCATGTTGTCCCACGAGAGCAGGCCGAAGGCCTCGCCCGCGGCGCGTCCGCACGCTGAGGCGTCGCCCTCGGCGCGGGCCACGGCCGGGCCCAGCATCAGGAACACCTTGCGGTCACGGGTGACGGCGACCCGGCGGGCCACCGTCGCGGCGGCGGAGCGCACGGCGTCGGGCTTGAACTTGTCGCGCTTGCCCAGGCCCACCAGCATCACGCGCTTGGGCGCGCCCTCGCCCTCGGGGAACGCCTCGGCCAGCTTGCCGGCCTCGCCCGAACCCTCCGTGCGGGCGGCGGCGGCGCGGATCGCGCTGACGTACGGCGCCTTCTTCAGCGGGGCCAGCGCGGCGTCCAGACCGCCCTCGTCGTCCTGGAAAATCCCGAGCACCAGAACGTCGGCGGAAGCGTGATCAAAGTCGGCAAGCTTGACGGACCGCAGCATGCGTTGGCTCCTGTTCGTGCACCGTGAAGTCAGGAGGATAGCCGGTGCCTAGGGCCCTTTCGCACCATCGGTCTGATACTCTGCCCGCTCCTGCTGGAGAATGCCTCATGTCGATCCGTGCCCTGTTGCGCTGTGTCCTCTTCGTGGCGGCGATCGCGCTCACAGGCGCCCCGGCCCGCGCCCTTGAGCCCGACCGCGTGGAGCGCCTGCTGGCCCAGATGACGCTGGAGGAGAAGATCGCCCAGCTCAACCAACGCGGAGGCGGCGAGCCCCGCGACGCGGACCCGGCCGTGCGCGAGCGCCGGCTGAACGAACTGCTGGCGCTGGCCCGCTCGGGCAAGGTGGGCAGTTGGCTGGGGGCGTGCGGCGCGGAGCACACGCGCCGGCTTCAGGAAGCCACGCTGGAAGGCTCGCGCCTGAAGATCCCCGCGCTGATGGCGCAGGACGTGATCCACGGCTACCGCACGATCTTCCCGACTCCGCTGGCCGAGTCGTGCAGCTGGGACCCCGCGCTGGCGGAGCGCACCGCCGCGGCCGCCGCAAAGGAGGCCCGCGCCGCGGGGGTGGACTGGACCTTCGCCCCGATGGTGGACATCGCACGCGATCCTCGCTGGGGGCGGATCGTGGAGGGAGCGGGCGAGGACCCGCGCCTGGGCGCCGCCTTCGCCGCGGCCCGCGTCCGCGGCTTCCAGGGTGACAATCCCGCCGCGCCCGACCGCGTGCTCGCCTGCGCCAAGCACTTCGCGGCGTACGGCGCGGCGGAGGGCGGGCGCGACTACAACACGGCGGACCTGTCAACGGCCACGCTCGAGCAGGTGTATCTGCCGCCCTTCAAGGCTGCGGTGGACGCGGGCGTGGCGTCGTTCATGACCGCGTTCAACGAGATCAACGGCGTGCCCTGCTCGGGGAGCGTGCCGCTCTTGCGCGGCGTGCTGCGCTCGCGCTGGGGCTTCGGCGGCGTGGTGATCAGCGACTTCGCGTCGATCAAAGAGATGGCGCCCCACGGCTTCGCGGCCGACGAGCGCGACGCGGCCCGGCTGGGGATGATCGCGGGCGTGGACATCGACATGATGTCCGACGGGTACGCCGACCATCTGGCCGGGCTGGTGACTTCGGGCGCGGTGCCGATCGCCGTGGTGGACGAAGCGGTGCGGCGTGTGCTCCGGCTCAAGGAGCGGGCGGGGCTGTTTGACCGAGCGCTGCCCGACCCGGCCCACGAGGCCCGCGTGCTGCTGTCGCCGGAGATGCGCACGCTGGCGCGCGAGGCGGCGGCGCGGTCGATGGTGCTGCTCAAGAACGAGGCGGGCGTGCTTCCCCTGAAGGATGGGCTGAAGCGGATCGCCGTAGTGGGCCCGCTCGCCGACAGCGGGCGCGACCTGCTGGGGACCTGGGCGTGCACGGGTCGCGGGGAGGAGACGATCACGCCGCTGGCGGGCTTGCGCGAGTTGGGCGCGGCGCGGGGGTTTGAGGTCGCCTTTGCGTCGGGGGGCGCCGCGCTGCAGGACGACCCCGCGGCCCGCGCCGCGGCCGTGGAGGCCGCGCGAGGGTCGGACCTGGTCATCGCGGTGGTGGGCGAGCCCGAGTCGATCACGGGCGAGGGCAACAGCCGCTCGCTGGTGGAACTGCCCGCACCGCAGCAGCGCCTGCTGGAAGACCTCAAGGCCACGGGCAAGCCGCTGGTGGTGGTGCTGGTGATCGGTCGGCCGCTGGCGCTGACGTGGGTGGCGCAGAACGCCGACGCCGTGCTGGTGGCGTGGCACGCGGGCACGGAGGGCGGTTCTGCGCTGGCCGACGTGCTCTCGGGCGCGGTGAATCCGTCGGGTCGGTTGACCACCTCGTTCCCTCGCAACGTCGGGCAGATCCCGATCTACTACAACCACAAGCCCACGGGCCGACCGCACAAGCCCGGCGAGCGCTTCGTCACGCGCTACAACGACGTGGAGCAATCGCCGCTGTACCCCTTCGGGTTCGGGCTCTCGTACACCACCTTTGACCTGCGCGGCGCGCGTGTCAGCCAATCACGCCTGAGCGCAAACGATGCGGTCATTCTCAACGTCGAGGTCGCCAACACCGGCCCGCGGGCGGGCGCGGAGGTGGTGCAGTGGTACCTGCGCGATCCGCACGCCAGCCAGACCCGACCCGTGAAGGAACTGGTCGCCTTCGCGCGCGTTGACGTGGCGCCGGGCATGGCCCGGGCCGTGAGCCTCTCGATCCCGGCCCGCGAACTGGGCTTCATCGACGACTCGGGCGCCTGGCGGCTCGAGCCCGGAACGGTGTACCTCCACGCGGCCGGGGGCAACGTGAGAACGCAGGAAATCGCGATCACGATTGAGTAGCCGGTCGGCAGCGCGGACGCCGCAGGCTCACCGCTTCTTGGGCTTGGGACCGTCGTCCTCGTCGTCGTCCAGGTCCAGGTCCTTCAGCAGGTCCGACAGGTCGTCCTTGCTGGGCGGACGGTTCTTGGCCGCCGGCATGATGGTCGTGGGCTTGGACAAAGGCGGGGGCGAACCCGGAGCGGCGGGCATGTCGTCCTCGGCGTCCTCGTCCTGACCCACCACGCCCGCCATGTAGCAGTCCTTGGCGTCGATGTCCTTGGGGTGGCCGCTGATCTTGACCACGAACACCACGGGGCCGACCGTGAGCAGGTCGCCCGGCGAGAGTTCCTGCTGCCGGACGCGTCGCCCGTTCACGTAGGTGCCGTTGGCCGAGCCCAGGTCGCGGACCATGAGTTCCTCGTCCTCGGCGATGACCAGTTCGCAGTGCTTGCGCGACACGCTGGGGAGCGGGATGCGGAGTTTGGCCACCTCATCGCGCCCGATGATGGTGTGCTCTTTGTCCAGCCGGAACTCCTTGGCGGAGCCGTCTTCCTTCACCATGACCAGGACCACATCCACGGGGCGCTCCTTGTCCGGGATCGGGGCCCGGAAGAGGCAACTATCCTGCCGGGGCGGCGGCCCGCCCCTTCTCGCGATGACCGATGATACCCGTATCCCGCTCGCCACTGCCGGAACCCCCGACCCCGGGCGGCGGGAATCGGCGCGGGCCGTGCTGGGGGAGCCCCGGACCTCCCCCCACCGCCAGCCCCACGACCTCGGGCACCCGCCGGCCGGCGCGCTCTACATCCACACGCCCTTCTGCGTTCACAAGTGCCACTACTGCGACTTCTACTCGTTCGTGGATTCCCGCGACCAGCAGGCCGCGTTTGTGGACCGCCTGATCCGCGAGCTCGACGCCCTGGCCCCCCACTCCGGCCCGCTCGAGTCCATCTTCGTGGGCGGCGGCACGCCCAGCCTGCTGAGGGTCGAGCTGTGGTCCCGCGTGCTGAGCGCGCTGCACGCACGCTTTGACCTCACCTCACCCGCGCTCGAGTTCACCGTCGAGTGCAACCCCGAGTCGGCCTCGCCCGACCTGCTCGCCGCGCTGCGCGCCGGCGGGGTGAATCGCGTGAGCCTCGGGGCGCAGTCGTTTCAGCCGCGGCACCTCAAGACCCTGGAGCGCTGGCACGATCCGGACAATGTGCCGCTCGCGGTGGAGGCGGCGCGGACGGCGGGCATCGCGCGCCAGTCGGTCGATCTCATTTACGCCATTCCCGGGCAAACGCTCGCGGAGTGGGAAGACGACCTCCGACGCGCCCTGGCCCTCCAAACCACGCACCTCTCCTGCTACAACCTCACCTACGAGCCCAACACGGCCATGACCGTGAGGCTCAAGCGCGGCGAGTTTGAACCGCTCGACGAGGACCTTGAGGCCGACATGTTCGAACTCACGGGCGCGATGCTCGCGGGGGCGGGGCTGGCGCGCTACGAGGTCAGCAACTACGCCCGCCCGGGCGACGAGTGCCGGCACAACCTCACCTACTGGCGGCAGGGCCCATGGCTCGCCGCCGGGCCCAGCGCGTCGGGGCACGTGTGGGCGTCGGCTGATCGCGCGGCGGGCGGGCGGCGCTGGAAGAACACGCCCAGCCTGGGCGTGTACCTCGACCACGACGACGCCGGGTACGCCCCCATCGCTGACCATGAGCCCGCCGACCCCGCCCGCGCCCTGCGCGAGCGGATCATGACCGGCATCCGCCTGGGCGAAGGCCTGGACGCGGGCGCGCTGCTCGACGACGCGGCCCGCGTGCAGCCCGCGTGCGTGCCAACGCTGGAACGCAAAGCCCGCGGCCTGCGCGACGACGGGCTCCTGCGCATCACCCCCGACCGCTGGACCATCCACGGCCGCGGCTGGCTGCTGGCCGACTGGGTGGCCAAGCAGTTGATGGCGTGCGTGGAGTAGGTGGGCGCGAATCGCGAATAGCGAATGGCGAATGGCGAATGGCGAAACACCACTCCCCACTCGCCATTCGCGACACTCCCCCACTCCCGGAGTACCTTTGGCTCGTGATGCCTTCTCTCACCCTCGCCGGCGAACTCGTCCACCCGCTCCCCCAGCGGGCGCTGTGGTGGCCGGCGCGGAGGGTTCTGTTCGTCGCGGATGTTCACCTGGGCAAGGCGTCCACGTTCAGGGCTCGCGGGCTGCCCATCGGCGCGGGGCTGTGCGGGGCGATCGCGGCCCGCGATTTGGACGTGCTCTCATCGCTGATCGCCGAGCATCGCCCGGTGCACCTGGTGATCCTGGGCGACCTCCTGCACGCGCCGGAGGCCAAGGACCCCGAGGTGCTGGGCGCGTTCGGGGCTTGGCGCGCCCGTCACCCGGCCCGTGATCTGGCCGTCACGCTCGTCCGCGGCAACCACGACCTCAAGGCCGGCGACCCGCCCGCCGAGTGGGGCATCGACTGCCGGCCCGAGGGCGTCGCGCTGGGGCCGTTCACGCTCGTGCACGATCCCGCGAACGCCGCGACCAATGGAGCCGAGTGCTACGCGCTCGCCGGCCACCTCCACCCCGGAGTGGTCATCGAGGCCGGCGGGCGGCGCGAGAAAGCCACATGCTTTTGGTTCGGGTCGCGCGTCGGCGTGCTGCCGGCTTTCGGACGCTTTACGGGGTGCGTGGCGATCAGGCCCGAACCGGGCGACCACGTTCTGGCGGTGGGCCCGGGCGCGGTATTACCGGTCCCCGGTGTTGTGCCGGCGCGTGCGCGGGTGATGTGAACCTGTTCCGGACCTGACGGAGCGGACATGCATGCATTCGGGGAACCCCGGTGCGAGCATGGACCACCCCGTCGGGGAGTCCGAGACTGGATGCGAACGGGGCGCTCGCCCTCCGCCTTCAGCTTCTATCCGACCCTATGACCGCCACCCCGTCAACAACCGCACCCGCCCTCCGGAACACGCTCCGAATGTCGGGCGATGCGCTGGAGGCCCTTCACGAAGCGGTGGAGGCGGCTGAGGAGCAACGCTTCAAAAGGGGCCATGAGCGCTACCCCTTCCGGCGGACGGTGCCGGTGCGGTTCCCCAGTTCGGGGAGCGCGACGCTCCCTCTAGCGGGCCACGATCTGTCCTCCGGCGGGATGGGGCTCTTGCACAGCGCGTTCGTGCACCCGGGCTCGGCGTGCACAGTGATGCTCCCGAACATCTTCGGGCAGTACACGGTGATCGAGGCGACCGTTTGCCGGTGCGCTCACTTCCGCGGCCTGGTGCACACTCTGGGCGTGAAGTTCAAGACGCCGATCAACGTGCGCCAGCACGTCGCGCTGGACCCCCACCGCGGGGAGTTCATGCTGGGCAGCGTGGACCCGGGGCAACTGTGCGGGAACCTGCTGCTGGTTGAAGACGGCGAGATGGACCGCAAACTCGTGACGCACTATCTGCGAGGCACGCGCTTGAAGCCGATCGTCGTGGACAACATGGCCAAGGCGATGGAGCAGGCCGCCGCCGCCGCGATCGACGTGGTCGTGCTCGACTATGACCTTCCCGACGGCAAGGGCGACGACCTGGCCCGCAAACTGACGGGCAAGGGCATGGTGGCCCCGATCGTGCTGGTGTCGGCCCACCCCGCGGCGCACGTGCGCGAGGTCGCCAAGGGCGCGCGCATCGCCGCCGTGCTCAGCAAGCCCTTCGATGAGTCCACCCTCCTGCGGGCCCTGGGCGAGTTCCTGCTCATGAAGCGCGACGACCTGAGCGAGGCCGGCGGGCCGGTCGTTTCGACGCTCGCGCCCGAATCGGCGGAGTTCGCGCTCGTCGACGACTTCGTTCATCGCTTGCACCAACTCGCCGAGCAGTTGGTCAAGGCCCAGGAAGAGAACGAACTGCCCCTCGTCCGCAAACTGGCCCTGAGCTTCAAGGGCTCGGCCGCGGCGCTGGGCTTCCCCCGCGTCTCCGCCGCGCTGGGCGAGGTCGAGAAGCAGATCAACTCCACCGGAAGCCTCGAAGAATCCGCCGCCAGCATCCGCACGCTGATCGACCTGTGCAAGCGGGCCAAGTCGGCGGGGTCGCCCGGCACCCGCGTTTAACCCGGGCGGGCCGGGACCGCCGCCGGGCATGAAACCGCCCTATCCTCGGGGATGAACAAGCGTCGTCCTACGCGGCAAGTCACCCTGGGTGACCAGCGGGTCGGATTCGTCAAGATCGGCGGGGGCCTGAACGGGACCGAGCCCGCCCCGGTCACGGTCCAGTCCATGACCACCGTCTTCACGCACGACGTGAAGGCCTGCGTGGCGGAGATCAACAAGCTCACGGCCGCGGGGTGCGACGTGGTCCGCGTGGCGGTGCCCGAGAAGAAGGACACCGACGCGCTGCGCGAGATCATCCCCCAGGTGCGCGTGCCGATCGTGGCGGACGTTCACTTCCACTTCCAGCGGGCGCTGGAGGCGGTGGAGTCGGGCGTTCACAAGATCCGCCTGAACCCCGGGAACATCAACGACCGCAAGCAGGTCATCGACGTGATCCAGGCCTGCAAGGCCCGCAAGCTGCCCATCCGCGTGGGCGTGAACGAAGGCTCGATCATCGAGCGCAAGGACAAGCAGCGCCGCCTCAAGGAACTCGGCCAGTTCTTCAGCGACAACAAGCGCGGCTACCTCCTCGCCATCATGATCACCAAGCTCGAGGAATACCTCGACATCTTCTACGAGCAGGACTTCCACGACATCGTCATCAGCGCCAAGAGCATGGACCCGGTCACGGTCATCGAGGCCTACTCCGAAATCTCCAAGCGCTTCGACCACCCGCTGCACCTGGGCGTCACCCACGCCGGGCCCAAGGAGACCGGCTGCATCCGCTCCGTCACCGCGCTGGGCACGCTCCTGGCCAACGGCGTGGGCGACACCATCCGCATCTCCTACGCCTCCGACCCCGTCTTCGAGGTCGAGGACGGGCTGGAACTGCTGTACTGCCTGGGCCTGCGCGAGCGCAAGGGCGCCGAACTCATCGCCTGCCCCACCTGCGGGCGCATCCAGGTTGACCTCATCTCGCTGGTGCAGGACGTGCGCAAGAAGCTCGCCGCCGAGATCAAGATGCCCATCAAGGTCGCCGTCATGGGCTGCATCGTCAACGGGCCCGGCGAGGCCGAGGGCGCGGACGTAGCCGTCTTCGCGGGCGACCGCCGCGGGATCATCTACGTCCAGGGCGAGAAGGTCGCCAACGTCCCCGAGGAACAGATCCTCGACAAGCTCCTCGAAGAGTGCAAGAAGTTCGAGGACCGCGTGAAGCGCGGCGAGGTGGCCCTGGGCGAGAAGAAGGTCGAGATCATCCCCCCCGACCCCATCGGCGAACTGGGCAGCGGCTGGCAGAAGATCGCCGAGAGCAAGAGCAACGCGACGACGCTGACCATCGGCAAGAGCTGACCGCGCGGGGCCCGGTTGGTGACGGTCAAGGCTCGAGCATGAAGCCACAGACCCTTCCGGCGGCTGCCGCGGGAGGTTTGGCTGCGGTCACTTCGCCCGCTCGCGCATCTTCTTCATCGTCTCCACCTGCCGCTTCGCCATCCCCTGGAACATCCTGATCTCGCGCTCGCTCAGGCCCGCCGCCTTGCCGTCGACGCGGATCGCCCCCAGCCAGCGCTCGCCGACGGGCTTGGCCCCGAGTTCCAGCAGGTGCTTCTCGATCGCCGCCAGGTGTCCGGCGCCGTAGAACGCCGCGATGGTCTTGAACTGCGGCTCCTTCTCCAGCACCGCGTCCAGGTCCTTCAGCACCACCTCGTTGCGGTCGTGCAGGATCACCTTCATCGCGGGCGCGAAGCCCCGCATGGCCGGCATCTCGCCCGCGCCGTCCATGAGGTCGTCGGCTTCACCCAGCGTCTGCACCAGGATCATTTTGACCATGCTCGTCATGGTCTTGCTGCCCTTGATCAGGTCCAGCAGCAGCCCAGCCATCCGCGCGGGCAAGGACGAGCCGTCGAGCATCGCGAACAGCATGTCGGCGTTCCCGCCCGCCTCGGCGATCCGCTCCTGGATCTGGTCCATCGACAGGTCGCTGGGGCGGAAGTTGGGCCGGTCGTAGTTGATGCCCTGCATCTGGAACGTCAGCCCCAGCGTGTCGGCCAGCTTCTGCTGCATGCCCGGGCGCACCTTCGCCGCCTCGGGGTCGGACTGCCCCTTCTTCAGCGGCTTGCCCGTCACCACGATGTTGTCCGCCGCGGTCGCGGGGTCGCCGTCGGGGCCCGCGCTGGTGAGCGTCATGGTGGCGCGCTCGGCCTTGTCCTCGGTGGCGGGCGTGACGACCGCCGCCGCGACGATCGCCCGACCCCAGGCGTCCGTGGTCAGGCCCGACAGGATTTTCTTCAGCCGCGGGTCGGGCCCCTGCGCCAGCGCGTCCACGCTCGCCGGGTACTCCCCGCCGTGCTGCGCCCGGTGGCGGTCCATCGCCTTGAGCAGGAACTCCAGCCGTCTCTTGGTCGCCGCGGCCTTCTTCTCATCGGGCATCGACGCGTCAAAGTCCCCCGCGCCCGGCGGCTTCACGCCCTCGTACAGCACCAGGTCCTGCTTGTCCAGGAACTCCTGGAGCTGCGCGTAGTACTCCGCGTCGCCGATGTGCACCGCGCCCACCAGCGTGATCGTCCGCTCCGCGCCCGAGGGGTCCTTCATCGTGAACGAGCGGATCGCCACCTCCAGCGTGCTCACCAGCGTCTGCTCATCGTTCACGGTGCGCACATAGCGACCGGGCTCGACAACCGGCGCAGCGGGCGCGGCCGGCGCGCTGTCGGCGGCGGGCTCGCCCAGCGCCATCGCAGGGATGGAAAGCAAAGAGCCGGCCAAAGCGAGAAGACGCAGAAGCAGCATGCGGAAGACTCCCGGGTGACCCCTACTCTACAGCAACCACGCCGCGCGGATGCGGTACCTCACCGCGGACCACCCATGCTCGCGAACATCATCCGGCGCAGCACGCTGCCGGCCTTCAACCCGGACTTCCCCGCCACCGACGAGCAGATCGAGGCCGAGTGGCAGCGCCTCAGTCGCACACGGGGCGAAGCTCGCCTCGCCCGCCCGCTGGTCGTTCTGGCCGGTTGGCGGGCCCCCAGCGCTCAGGTCAAGATCGTCTCGCGGGCCATTCAGGACCTCACCGGCATCGGGAACGATCAACTTCTCGCGCTCCACTACGCCCTCCGCGGCGACCACCTCGGCATCATCCGCGGCGTGGTGAAGTCGGTGCGCGAGCGCTTCGGTGACCATCCCGTTGACGCCATCGGCGTCTCCATGGGCGGGCTTGTCGCCCGGGCCGCCGCCGCCGGCGTGCTCGATCAGGACGGTGCGCCGGTGGGGCGCGTGCGCCTCGCCCGGCTCTTCACCCTCGCCACCCCCCACCGCGGCGCGGAGATGGCCAAAATCGTCCGCCCCGATCCCGCGGCGGCCATGATGCGCCCGGGCTCCGCGTTCCTCAGGTCGCTCGACGCGGCGCTCGAGCGCGCCGACTACGAACTGGTCTGCTACGCGCGCCTTCGCGACCGCTACGTCGGCACGCTCAACTGCGCCCCGCCCGGCCGCCCCATCATCTGGACACCCGGGCTCATCGTGGGATCCCACTTCTCCATGAGCCACGACCGGCGGATTCTGGTCGACATCGCGCGCCGGCTGCGGGGCGAAGAGCCCCTGGCCCGCCCCAGCATCATCCCGCGCAAGCTCGCGCTCACGGGGCGTTGATCACCCGCGTGCGGAGCCGCTGGGCCCGCTCCGCATCCACCAGCCCGGGGCTCGCCTCCAGCGCCGCCTCCAGCGCCGATGGGGCCACG